>JAKJGV010000009.1:25125-39438 GCA_022704185.1 Verrucomicrobiota bacterium | reverse complement strand
AGCACGCGTGGCCACGTGTTCGTGTTGTACCAGGCGCCTCCGGTATACGTCGGCTTCGGGAAATCGGCCCACAGCTTGTCATAGTTCAAGGCGCGCGAGCGAATCCCGGCCATGTTCGTGCCCAGGATGTATTGCGCGTTGGTCTGCCACGTGACCGTGAACGTCGAGGTTGTTCCGGCCGGCCACAGCAGCGCGAGGTCCACGCGGACATTGCGGTTGAGGTCTTCCTGCCCGTCGCCGAGTCCGTCTTCGTCTGAATCGGAGTTGTTCGGATCGGTCTCGAGGAGCCGGGCGTTGGCCGCGAGCGAGTCCTGGTCCACGCGGGAGGTGTTGTATTCGGTCGGAACGTTCGGATGCGCCAGGACGCCCGTCACCGTCCCGCCGCCGCCCACCAGTCCGATGTCCACGCGGCCGTTGCGGTTGATATCTTCCTGACCGTCATTCAAGCCGTCGTAGTCCGTATCGGGACGACTGGGATCGGTCATGGATCCGCCGAGCTGATCCGTCCGCGACGCGTGGAAGTTGTACTTCGGATGCCAGCTGTTGTCCGTCGTGTTGTAGATCGGTTGATCCCGGTCCGCGATGAAGTTCGGCCAGCCGTCGCCGTTGGTGTCGGCATTGGTGTCCGTCCCGGCAAACGCGAAATCCCATCCGCTTTCGAGCCCGTCGGGCAGGTCGTCCCCGTCGGTGTCCGGACTCAACGGATCCGTCTTGCCGAAGATTTTCCAGATGTGCACGTCGCCGTTCCCCCACGTTTCCGGGTTCGTGCTCGGCAGGTTAGTCGAGGAGACCTCGTATTCGTCGTACAGCCCGTCGTCATCATCATCCACGTCGTTGGTGTCGCTGTTCACCACCTGCCGGAACAGCACGCGGGTGTTCCGCGTGGCCGATGCATGCACCTGGCTTTCGCTCGCGTCGTTGGTGTTGACGTGCGCGACAAAGGTGAAGGAACCCGCGGTCATGTTGGTCCACATGAATTCCCAGTACTGCTTGCTGCCCGACACCGTCGGATTGCCGCTCACGCGGTAGGCCGTGAGCCCGGAGGCGGTCACCCCCGGATACCCGCCCGTGAGCAGCAGGCTGTTGCTGTTCAGCACCTGCTGCACGGTGACCAAGTTCGTGCTGATGAGCAACCGGGTGCCGGTGCCCACCTCGGATTCGAACAGCGTCCCGCTGCCCGTGACCGCGTTCGAGCCGTTGATCACCGATACCGTTCCGCTCAGCGTGTTGGTCGTGGACGGAATCCGGTACGTGTAGCCGACCGAATTGGTGAACGCGATCCACGTGTTCATCGAGGAAAGATCCGTTTCCACGCGGATCTTGTACTGCCGTTGCGTCGAGCTCGGGCTCGCGACATCCGGCAGAACGATCTCGAAAGGCTTGCCGTCCTGATCGTACTCCGGCGGGTCCAGGATCTGGACCACCGGCCCTGAGTCCGCCGACTGCGCGCGGACATACCGATGCGCCTGGAGAGTCACGCCGCCGCCGGTCAGGTAGGTGATGGCGATGTGGTGCGGGAAGTTCGTGTCGCCGTTGTACAGCTCCGGCAGGTCGTACTCGATCTGCCCCAGCCCGCCGCCGATGTCCCGCGTGACCTCGTACGCGTCCTTCCCCTGCGCGACGTCGTTGATCGTGATCAGGAAGCGATCCAGCATCTGCTCGTCGCTGAACCCGTCGCCGAGCGAGGTGCTGAACTTCAACCGGATCGTCCAGCCTTCCTCCACGGCGGTTCCGTCCACGGTCGGCCAGTCGAAGTAGAAGTCCACCGCCGGCGCCCGGGTGTCGTTCGTGCGCGCCAGCTCGGTGTAATGGCCCGCCGCCGTGTCGAGGCTCATGTTCGTGGAGGACGAGATCTCCAGCAGCCGGACCCGCAGAATGCCCTGGCCGTTGGTCGGAATATTCAGGTAGGTCAGCCGCCATTCATCCGGATAATCGCTGGGAATGCTCAGGCTGGGCGTCACCTTGTACGCGCGCATCCAGGCCGTCTGCCCCAGCGCGTTGGTCCCGTTGCCGTTCGACTGCCCCGTCTGCGCGTCGTCATTGGCCGCATTGCCGTCGGTAAAGTTGTAGAGCACCTCCGTCACGGTCGGATCGGTCCGCACCACCACGCCGTACTGGTTCTGCCAGTAGGTTTCGCCCGCCGTCGGATACTTGATCTCGCCCTGCGGCGTTTCGGTGTCCAGGTAGAAAGGCTGCGTGAACGTGTTGTAGAGCGGCGCGCGGCTGTCGCGCTCCAGGAACGCGCGCGCGCTGACCACGTGGAAACCGTCCACCAGGCCCGTCGAAACCATGCCCCAGTCGTTGTGCGGACGATACACGATGCTGCCGGGGTTGATGTTCGTCACCTGCCACGAGCCCATCATCTTCGTCTTGAGCCCGACCTCGTAAGCACCGACCGGGAACGGGCAGTACCAAGGCATTCCGTCGGAGCCCTGCAGACGGTAGCCGCCGATCTTGAAGCGGAAAGACATACCGTTCGTGAGGCCTTGGATCGCCGTCGTCCACCAGGTTGGCGTTCCACCACCGTCCGGAGTGCCGTCCGCGTACCAACCCATCTGCGCGACCTTTGTCGTGCCGCGCGGCTGGCCGCCCGCGCCCTCGGGCCACGTTCCATCCGTCGTGTAATACACGCACAACCGGTTGATCAGATTCTGGTAGCCGACCTTCACGCGCAGCGTGACTTGCGTGGTGATGCCGGCGGGCGCGGGCGACATCTGCGGATTGCTCGACTCGTCGTTCGCCATCGGATCGAAGTAGATCCAGGTCGCGGTCTGCGAGCCGTCCCAGTCGTTCGCGCCGTCGGAGAAATTCGTTGTGATGCCGCTGCCGACCGTCACCACGTAGGTTTCCGCGCCGGCGGAGCCGATCTTGTTCCGGGAGGAGTCCACCGCCGCGAACTTCTCCGGCCCGATGCGGCTGATGAACGAGGCCTGCTCGTAACCAAGATACACGTCGTAGGATCCCTCGTTGCCCGGAGGATAATCGCGCGGGTCGCCACTGGGCCCGTGGTTGACGCCGTTGAGGTCCATGCCGCCGTCCAGCTTCATCAGGACGTTGATCGCCGACCCGTCCACGTGCGAAACGAATTTCAGGTTGGTGGGCGACGTCACCCGCGGAACAAACCACGTGTACGCGTACGCCGTGCGCTGGGTGTCCGGCACGCCGTAGGGATTGAAGTTCGGGTCGCCGTCGGGACCGTCGCGGCGCGTGTAGCTCACCCATCCCGCCTCGGCGCCGTTTCCATCGTAGATCGTGACGGGCTTGCCGCCGCTCCAGCGCCACAGGTCGGACTCCTCCGGCGTGCGCCACGAGAAAATGAAGTAGCCGCCCGCCGGCACGATCACGTTGTGCAACTCGGACGCGTAGGTGTAGAACCCGCCGCCGTAGCTGGAGTAGTTGTACAGATAAGCGTCGCTCCCGCCGCCCGTGTGCGGGAAGCTGATGTTCGAGCGGATGTCCCGCGACGCGCCGCTTGCGTAGTTGTCGTTGACCAGCACCAGCATCGTGCAGCCGTCGGTATCGGACATGCCTCCGTTCGCGCGCTTGTCTATGCGCTCGTAGGCAAGGTAATCGCCGTCCGCCCAGACCCCTCTCTGCCAGCCGCGCGCGAACTGGTTGTGCGCGTGGACAAGCCGCGGAATCCGGTTGTCGCCCCACTGCCCGAGATAGGCCGTGTTCGCGTGGCGCGGGAACGCGCCGCCGCTCTGGCCGAGCGTCTCCGCCTGGCGATTGCCGTCCGTGTAGATCACGGGCAGCCCGGCGCGCGTCAGGTTGATGACGTTGTGAAGTTCCTCGCGGTACGCGATGTTGTCATCGTGGCTCTTCGCGTAGTATACGCCGAGCGCCGCGCCCATCTGCACGCCGGAAATGTAGTCCGCCGAATCCAGCCCTGTGAGCGAGCCCCACGGATTCCCAAGTTTGTCGTTCAGCGTCGAATGCGTGCGCGCGTCGAGCAGCCGCATGCCGGCCGCCCAGTAGTCGCCGTAGCCCGGCGGCTCGCCCATGTGCTCGCCGAACATCATCGCGTCGTTGCGCCCGTATGACTTCTCCGTGTCGAAGACCGTGTCGCGATGATTGTCCCAGTCGTTGAATCCGCGCGTCATGTTGAACTGCCACTGGGCCTGGCCGCAGTAGCCGGCGGAGCTCGAATCCTTGTCTCCCGCCCATTGCTCGCCGAAGAAGTAACCCGGCACATGCTTCACGGCATCCAGCCGCAAACCGTCCACCTTCGTGCGGTCAATCAGCCAGCGGACGGAGCGCATGAGGTATCCGCCGACATCCTCCTTGAAGAAATCGGGGTCTTGCGTAAACGTGTTGGTCGTGATGTTGGTGCTGTAGAACCCGACATAGCCGTCCGTCGGATGATAGTCGTAATACTCCGGATTGTTCGGATGGCGGAGGAAAGAGATCTTCGGATGGCTGTCGCCTTCGTTGCGGCCGAAGTTGCCGTTGGGCGTTTCGTGCGCGATGTCAATCAGGTCAGAAAGGTTCCGCATCTGGACTTCCCACGTGCTGCCCCAGTTCACCGTGTTGTCCCACTTCCGATAGAAACCGTCTTCGGTTTTGCGCAGGTGGAAGTCCTCGGGGAGCATGCCGGGATAGATGTCCACCGGCGTGTTCTCGTCCCAGCCCGGCACGTCGAACGCGCGGTGGTTCATGATGTTGTCGAAGTACACGCGCATCCCGAAGCGGTGCGCCGTGCGGATCAGGCGGAGCAGTTCTTCTTCGGTTCCGTAACGCGTCTTGACGGAATTCCGCTGGTCCTTGCTGCCGAGGTCGAAGGGGTCCCAGAGGTCATAACCCACCGAAAGCCCGCCGCTGGCCTTCTGCGGCGGCGGCAGCCACAGCGCGTTGTAGCCGACTTCCGCCAGCTCGGGGATCTTCTCGGTGATCTCGTTCCACGTGTTGTTGAAGAACTGGAGGACGACCTCGGCAGACGACGTCACGGCTACCAAGAAGGCGGCCAGGAAAGTGAGATAGAGAACCGGGGTTCTGGGCCTGCGAAATCCGTTCACGTTCCGTCCTCCAGCCGTGCAGTTCCTCTGCTCCGGAGTGTTAGACCATACACCCGGACACATCGTTAGGTCAAGCGCTTTACCTTTAGGCTTCTATATACAACATACCCTGCGAAAAAGGGCCGGTCAAACGGGTGGGACGGCTGGGAATGGCCCAAAAAAGCCAATAAACTACCGCACGGCAACCTGCACCTGAAACGTGTTCTCCACCTTGGATTCAAAAGGTCGCTTGTAGATCAGCCTCACCGGGGTCGCCCCGGCCGCAACAGCCCTGAAACGGAAAACATACTCGGCCGGCGCGCCCAACAGGTCGGATTACGGCTTAACCGTCGAAGAACTCGATTCCAACACCTTTGCGTCCGCCTGCTCCACGCTCCATTCGTAGCCGGCCGTCGGATGACCGGTCAAAGCAATCTCAAGGCGCTGCCCGTTCAGCATCGTCACCGCGCGCCCGTTGTCGCTCATCGTCAGAATGATATCGCTGTCGTCGTCCCCGTTGTCCTTGCACGACGCACAGGACCCGGCAAGCATGACCACCGCCAGCGCCATCGCTATCCTGCCAACCGTCTTCATGATCCACCCCTTTCTCGCGCGTTATCGCGCCCGCCCCTCATCCGCAAACATGCCCTTCCGGTAATTCCGCGCCTGCAGCAGCGGCCATTCGTAGTATTTGTCGCGAACGTGCGCCTCGGGACGCGGGTAGGCCAGCCCGTTGGCCATCAGGTGCAATCCGAGATCCACGCCGTCCACATACACATAGGCCAGCAGCCGCCCGAACGAATCGCGCTCGATGCTGCCCGAAGGAAACTTGATCCTGACGAGTTTCCCCGTGACCGCCGTCTGAACGGCCTCGGTGGCCAGCCGCCCGAGATCGGCGGCACGCCCATCCGTTACGCCCCATTCCTCGGCCTGCGACTTCAGCTTGGCGCCATGCCGCGACTCGAACGTGTCAATGCCCACAATCCTCAGCCGCGCGACGCCGCGAAACCAGTCGATGTCCAGCGTGTCTCCGTCCACGACATTGACCACCTGCACGAGATACTCCGCCTGGTCGTAGACTTTCCAGTGATGATAGCGATATCCACCGTAGAAGGCCGCGCCGCAGAGTGCCGCGGTCACCACGATCCGGGTGAAATGACCTGACCCTTCCCGTGACATGAGGAATACAACTCCTTCTGCGCCAATGTACCCTTAGACCGCTTATCTGTAAGGAAGGCTCAGTCTTTCGTTTGCGCAGTGCCGTCCGTTGTGCAAAATTCATGTCCATGAAATACCTGTTGCGTTTTCTCGTCCTGTGCGTGTTCGCGATTCCCTCTCTGGCAGAAAAATCCGCCGACCTGCCCGGCTGGTACCTCGTCTGGCAGGACGAGTTCAACGGCCCCGCGGTGGACGAAACACGATGGAAGATCGAAGACGCGGCCCTCGTGAAGAACAACGAACTTCAGTTCTATGCGCCGGATGAAGTCTACATCGAAGACGGGAACCTCGTGCTCCGCAGCCGGAAGCGTCCCCTCGGCGGCCGCGAATACACCTCCGGCCTCGCAGAAACCAAGGGGCGTTTCGCCCAGACGTTCGGCCGCTTCGAAATCCGCGCGAAACTCCCGCGCACGCAGGGTATCTGGCCTGCGCACTGGATGTTGCCGGCGGACGGCACGTGGCCGCCGGAAATTGACATCATGGAATCCATCGGCAGCCAGCCGAACTGGATCGTCATGTCGCTCCACGCCGGCGAATGGCCCAACGTGGACTCGCAATCCGGCGAGCATATTGGTCCGGATTATTCCGCCGGTTTTCACACTTTCGCGCTGGAATGGGAGCCGCGCGAAATCCGCTGGTACATTGACGGCATCAAGCGCTTCTCCACGCAGGACCAGGTTCCGGACAAGCCTTTCTACCTTATCTTGAACACCGCCGTCGGCGGAGACATGCCCGGCGCGCCCGACGAAACGACGGAGCTCCCGCAGTATCACCTGGTTGATTACGTCCGCGTGTACGCGCGGGAAGTGCCCGGCACGTTCTTCCTCACGACGGCCGCGCGGGACGGCCGCGTGGAGGTCTCGCCGCCGGATCGCGAGAACCGCTACGCGGCGGATAGCGAAGTCGTGCTCAGGGCTCACCCGTCCATCGGGCGCCGATTCAGCCACTGGACCGGCGATTTCGAGGGAAGCGACAACCCGGTTTCCGTGGTCATGGATTCACACAAGCGCGTGACCGCCGTATTCGCGGCGGACCCGGACGCCCCCCTGCTTCTGTCCAAAGGCAAGGCGGCATCCGCTTCGTCGCAGGAAGATCACAAGACCCCGCCCGAATACGCGCTGGACGGGGATCCGCGCTCCCGCTGGTCCTCGAAGTTCAACGATCCGCAATGGCTCATGGTTGATCTCGGAGAGAGCTGCGAGTTGAAGGCCTTCCGGCTCGCATGGGAAAACGCCTACGCGAAGCGCTATCGCATCGAAGCCTCGGAAGACGGCGAGGATTGGCGGACCGTTCACTCCGCGCGTGATGGTCGCGGCGGCGTCGAGGAGCTTGTGGATATCAGCGCCACGGGGCGCTACGTGCGGCTCACCGGCGAAGCCCGCGCTACCGAATGGGGCTATTCGCTCTGGGAATTCGAGGTTTACGGCCGACGGAAAACGCCGGACGAAGAGAAGGCCGAAGACAGTCCGTAGACGCCGTTTTCCAACCATTGGAAAATTTCCGACCCGTTTTTCCAACCATTGGAAAAATCGCGCGGGCTCACTCCGGCTTCTTCTTGCGCGCGCTGAGCCAGACGATCACGATGGCGGCGACAATGAACGCCACGAAGAACGGCCACGCGGAAGGAACTTCCTGCGCGGGCTTCCGGCGCCAGATGGTGGCTTCGGATATCTGCTGCGGCGCGCGCGGGATGGAGGGGCGCCCCGCGTCCCGCCACGCCGTGTACCACATGCTCGCGAGATTCTGCGCGGACAGGCTGGCCTGTTCCACGAAAATGTCGCCGGACAAATCCCACAGCTTCGCGTAGTACGCGCGCGACTCCGTGTTCCCTCCCGTGGCGTCGCGCGCCTTCCCGTCCGCGTCCAGGATCGCGTCGTAGCGGGCGTGCGATTCCTGGATCCAGTTGAGGATGAACGGCCACACGTCGCTCACGTAAGCGGGCTTGCCCGGGGCAAGCATGGACGCGCGCCAGTGCTGGCCCGGCAGCTCGACCTCCCAGCGGAGATGCACGCCGCGCCCGTCCGCCATCGCCCCGTCGAAATTCTCCGTCGTGTGCAGCGGTTGATGGGTGTCCGCCACGTAATGCCCCATCGCGGCGGCCACCTGCGCGGCCTCGTCCCAATCGTTGGTGGCCATCGCCGTCGTCAGCCGTTCCTGCAACTCGAGGATCACCCACGGCGCGATGCCGGACCTCGGGGTGCTCCGGCGCGACGTCATGTGTGCAAGGTCGGCATAGTTGCGGGGCAGGTTCGTTGCGCCGATTTCGGAGTAGCTCTCGATATCCACGTAGTGGCGGGGGCCCTCCGTCTGATCATCGCTCTTCCACAAGTCGGGCCTGTAACTCCCGTTGGCCATCAGGTGCGCATAGCCGCGCCACGCGGACATTTCGTCCGGCACGATCTGGGCCGCTTTGCGGCTGATGTCCATGTGCAGCCGCCCGCCCCAGCCGAAAACCACCGACGGGCAGAGCGCGAGCAGAAGAAAGGCGATCAGAGCACATGCTTTCGCTTTAACGTTCATCTTCACCGGCACCAAAGCCACTTGCTCCTAGTACGCCGTGGGCTCCGCCGGGTCAATACCCCATCCCTATTGAAGCAGCCTGAACACGACCTCTTCGTCCACGACGCCATATCCGAAGAGCGGATCGCGGCCCTCCGCGCCCGCATCGCGGGCGGCCGTTCGCAGCGCCGCCACCGCGTCAGCCGGGCTGGAGGACGGATTCTCGGAAAGGTAGAGGGCGAGCGCGTACGCGACGTAGGCGCTGGAAATCGAGGTGCCCGCATACGAGCCCGGAGGGCCGCCGTACCCGATCGGGAAACTCGCCGTTCCGGGCGCGGCAAACGACACGAAGCCGCCCGTGTTCGATTGCGACCACAGCCCTCCGTCCGCGCCCAGGGCGCTGACGGCAACCACCCCGGAGTACGCCGCCGGATAGATCGGCTGCCCGGTCGGCTCGTTGCCCGCGGCGGCCACCACCACCGCGCCGCGCGACTGGGCGTACCGGATCGCCGCGCCCAGGAATTCGCTCGCGGTCTCCGTGCCCCAGCTCATGTTGATGACGCGCGCACCCTGGTCGAGCGCATAGGTCACGCTGCGCATCAGGCTGTATGTCGAGGCGTTCCCGTTGTCGTCGAAGGCGCGCACCGCCACCACCGGAACGTCCTTCGAAGCATGGTCGCCTGTCGAACCGGGGGCGATCAGTCCCGCCGCGATCAGCGCCATCTGCGTTCCGTGACCGAGCCGGTCCGCCAGCTCCCGCTCGGGGTTGACCGCGTCATAGGTCCCCACAACCACCCCATCCAACCCCGCGACACGGGAGAGCCCGGAATCCAGCACGGCAACCGGAACCGTTCCGCGACCCGCCGGCGAGACCGCGCCCGGCGGAATGCCTTCCCGCCCGTCCACGCGGAAGGGCGAACCCACGTCCGTTATGTAATTCGGTTCCACGTGCGCGATCAGCGGGTTCCTGCTCAACTGCGCGATCAAATCCGGGATGTTCGTGCCCGGCGGCAGGCGCACGAGGTAGACGCCGACGCCCGGAACGCTGTCCACCACCGAGCCGCCGATTTCACGGATGAGCCGCTCGAACTCGTCGCGGCGCGTGCCGGTACGAAAGCCGATCAGGATCTCGTCCTTCACGAAACGCGGGCCGCGACCGTCAGGGCCCGTAATGAAAACAAAGTTTTCATCCAGCGCCTGCAAGGGCTGCATTTTGTCCTTGTGGCCCGGCTTGAAAACCTCGATTTCCGAGAGTTTCGGGAAGCGTCCGATCGGGCCTTCGATCACATCCCAGATCAGCACGTAGCCGAAAGGCTCGAGCAAACGCTGCAACACGGGCTCCACGGCTTCGTCCGCGACGCGGCCGCTTACGCTGGCCTCGATTTCCGGATCCAGCCGGACACGGACGCCCGCGCGGGCAAAACCCCTGAGCACTTCGGCCACTGGCGCTCCG
Source organism: Verrucomicrobiota bacterium (assembly GCA_022704185.1). Classification (GTDB taxonomy): domain Bacteria; phylum Verrucomicrobiota; class Kiritimatiellia; order CAIQIC01; family JAGNIJ01; genus JAKJGV01. The sequence goes on along the minus strand of JAKJGV010000009.1, from coordinate 29,274 downwards.
CGCGCATTGAACCAGACCCGTTCTCCCACCAATTGGACATCCAGGGCGCAAGCCGCCGCCGCGAGAAATGCCGCGAATAGCGCGGGAACAAGCTGGATGCGGAGCCGCATATGCTCAAGAATACCACGCGGGAGCCGGATTGAAAGGCGTTCCGCGCTCATTTGACGGTCGCCCGGGGATGGCTGTAATGTGATGTGTATGTATATGAAGCGGACCATGCTGGCGTTTGTTTTCGCGGGCCTGCTCGTTGTCTCGCCCGCGCAGCCGGTTCGTGCCGAGGAAGCGCCGGCGCCCAAGGCGGCGCGCGGCGCGCGCGAGTATCGCGGCCGCGTTCAGCTCCACGCGCTCCCGGGAGAGCTGCAAATGCCCGGGGAAGAAAGGACGGACGCGCCGCGGCCCACCGACACGTTTGAGCCGGAATGGTCTGCACCCGATCTTTCCGCCATTCAGACCATCGTACCGCAAATCTCCCCGCCTCCCGCGCGGCGCGAACGCGACAAGGAGCGAAAAGGCCGGAGCTGGATTCGCCTGGACTCCGAGGCAAAAGGCGTGCTGGAAAAAGAGAAGAAGCCACCGGAGGACGCGGGGTGGGGCTGGCTTGCCGGCGACGTGCTCGAGCGCCAGGAGAGCGAACGAATCCAGTCGGAAGCCAAGGAAGAGGAGGATTTGGGTGCTTTCCTGCTTCCCACGGAACGACTTCTCCGATCGGCGTCCGGACAGAACAAGCTTCTTGCCGAACCGATGGTATCCCCCATGCCGGCCACGTGCCTCGTCAAGGACGCCCCCTCCCCGCAGGCCGTGCAGAGTATGCTCGTCATGGATGAGAGCACCGCCGCGGAGCCGCGACAGGACCAGAATCCGACCGCTGCTTCCTCCCCCGAGATGTACTCGGCGCAGGCCGATCGCGGCGTTCCAGCCCTCTCCGGCCTCTCGGGCGGCTACGAAGCGAACGCGCCTGCCGGCGGATGGGATCGCGATCCGTTCTCGCGAGAACCAACACCGCAAAATGTGCTTCCTCAAACCGCCGCCTTGATGGCGCGGCCCGCCGGCCTCAACCGTCGCGAATCACTCGCCGGTCCGCCGTCGCAATCCGGCGGGATGCTGCCCGGTACCACTCCGTCACCCGCCACCACACCGAGCCTCTTTCAGTCGCCCGCCCCGGCCGTGGGAAGCACGCCTTATTCGCCTTCGTGGGAAAAGCCGGCCGCAGCGTCCAAGAGCTTGTTCGGGTCCTTCGAATCGCCGGGCGGCATGTCCTCCGTTCAGACACCGGATGCTCCCGCGTCGCCTTTCGATCGCGGCACGTTCAGCCCGACGGCGCCCATGACCCCGGCGCAATCACTGCCGTCGGCGACACCTGCATCGGCGCGCCCGAGCGTGGAATTCTTTGGTCCGTCCTGGCGGAAATGAGGCGGGCCGCATCCTCTCAGGCGCTTGCTTCCTTGAGATAACGGCTCGCGTTTTTGAAGAGCTGCAGGCCGAGCCCGCTCTCTGGCAGCGTTCCGTTCTCCCGCTGGAAATCCCATTGCGGATGATTCTCCGGATACAAGTACGCTTCGGGGTGCGGCATGAGCCCGAAAACCCGGCCGCTCGGATCGCATATTCCCGCGATCGCGTTCAGCGATCCGTTGGGATTGTGCGGATGCGACTGCGCGGGCTCGCCGGTGGACGGATCCACGTAGCGGCACGCCACGCAGCCTTCGTCCTCGATCCGGCGGAGGAGCGAGGTATCCGGCGTGAAGATCTTGCCTTCGCCGTGCCGTATCGGCAGGGGCATGGTGTCGAGTCCCCGAGTGAATACGCACGGAGACCGCGGTTCGAAGCGAAGCTGGATCCAGAAATTCTGGAACGTCCCGCAATCGTTCTGCATGAGCGACAGCCGCTGTTCGAAGAAAGCGCCGTCGAGGCCCGGCAGCAACCCGAGCTTCACCATGATCTGGAAACCGTTGCAGACGCCGAGCACCAGCTTGCCCTGCGCGATGAAACGGGAGAGGTCGTCGCTGAGGCGATGGCGCGCGCGCAACGCAAACGCGTGCCCGGACCCCATGTGATCGCCGTACGAGAATCCGCCGATGAACATCAGCGCGCGGTGATCGTGGAGCACCGCCGGACGATCCAGCAGGTCGTTGAAATGCACGAGCGCGGGCGCACAACCCGCCAGCTCCCACGCGTACTTCGACTCGGCCTCGCAGTTCAGCCCGTAGCCGGTAATGATTAGAACAGGGGGCTTCATGAGCATCATATACCCCATAATGTCCGCTTGAACGCCGCGCGCAGCGCGTCCAGGTCCGAATCAACGACCGTCCCCAGTTTCAGGCGACGCGCTTCCGTTACCGTTCCGACGCAGGCCAGGGGGATTCCCTCGAACAGGGCTTCCAGTTCTCCCGCGTGCTCCGGCCGCGCCGTGAGAACGAAGCGGCTGTTCGATTCCGAGAACAGGAGTGCGTCCGAATCCAGCCCGTCTTCGACGGGGATCTTTCCCAAATCCACTTCCGCACCGAGCTCTCCGCCCAGCGCCGCCAGCGCGAAGGCCACGGCCAGCCCGCCGAGCGACGGCGTGTGCGAGGAGCGCACCAGGCCGGCGGCGATCGTTTTCTGCATGGCCGCGTAGATCCGCAGCGCGCCCTGCGCATCCACGTGCGGAACCGGTCCGCCACAGTCGCCGGGATTCCCCTGCTCGCGCGCGAGCATGCGATGAAACTCCGACGCGCCCAGCTCGGCCCGCGTGTTGCCGGCCACGTAGATCCGGTCGCCCGGCCGCTTGAACGGCATCGTGACCGCCCGGCGGACATCGTCCATGTAACCGATCGTCGAGAAAAGGACCGTCGGTGGAATGGATATCTTGCGGCCGCCGCGAACGGAGTCGTTCTTCATGCTGTCCTTGCCGGATACGCATGGCACGCCGTACGCGACCGTGAAATCGCGCAACGCCTTGTTCGCGCGCACGAGTTGCGCCATCTTGTAGCGGCCGTCGGGGGTCTTCTCCGACTGCACCGGGTCCGGCCAGCAGAAGTTGTCGAGTCCCGCGATGCGATCAAGCCGCCCGCCCACGCTGATCACGCGCCGCACGGCCTCGTCAATGACCGACGCCATCATCCAGTAGGTGTCCAGGTCGGCATAGAACGGGTTGATGGCCTCCGCGAGAACGACGCCCTCGACCGATCCGTGTTCAACCCGCATGACCGTGGCGTCGCTGGGGACATCCGAGCGGACGCCGACGAAAGGCTTCACGACGCTGAGCCCTTTGACTTCGCCGTCGTATATGCGGGACTTGAACTCCTTCGAACAAACGTTGAGGGACCCGAGAAGCTTTAGCAGCGTCTTCGTTCGGGACCCCTTGCGAAGCGGTTTGGGCTCGGAAACGGAGGGCGGAGTCCATTTCGCCTCGATCGTCATGCGCGGGCAGCCGTCGTGCAGGAAGTCCATATCCAGCCGGCCGACCACGCGGTCTCCGTGCCGGACCACAAATGCCCCGTGATCATTGAAGGTTCCCAACACGGTCGCTTCCACATCGCGCTGCCGGGCGAGCACCAGGAAATCGGCGACACTCTCCTGCGGGACAGCCAGCGACATGCGTTCCTGGGCTTCCGAAAGCAGCACTTCCCAGGGCTGCAACCCGGGGTACTTCAGCGGCGCCCGCGAAACGTCCAGGTCCGCGCCGCCGCTCAGCCGGCACATCTCGCCCACGGATGAACTTAATCCGCCCGCCCCGTTGTCTGTGATCGCGCGGTACAGGCCGAGGTCGCGCGCCTCCATCAGGAACTCGTACATCTTCCGCTGGGTGATCGGATCGCCGATCTGCACCGCCTGCGCGGGAGATTCCTTTCGCAACTCCTCCGATGAGAACGTCGCGCCGTGAATCCCGTCCTTGCCGATGCGGCCGCCGACCATCACGATCGCATCGCCGGCGCAGACTTCTTTGCGCTCGGACGGGCGCCCCTGCAACGCGCACGGAATGCGGCCGACCGTCCCGCAATACACCAGGGGCTTGCCGATGTACCTTTCGTCAAAACGCTCGAACCCGCGGGTCCACGGAATCCCGCTCTGGTTGCCGCCGTCAATCACGCCCTGGTGCACCCCGTCGCGGATACGGCGCGGATGCATCAATCCCTCGGGGACTTCGCCGGCGTAAAACGGCGGGCCCAGACA
>JAKJGV010000009.1:395-25111 GCA_022704185.1 Verrucomicrobiota bacterium | reverse complement strand
CCCACGTATTGCACAGCAACTCGCATCCCATGCCGGTGCCCATCGGGTCCCGGTTCACGCCGACGATGCCCGTGATGGCGCCGCCGTACGGATCGAGCGCCGAAGGACTGTTGTGAGTCTCACACTTGTAGGCGACATGATAGCGATCGTTGAAACGTATGATGCCCGCGTTGTCGGTGAACACCGATACCAGCCAGTTCACGCGCCGCGCGATTTCCTCCGTCGCGCCGCGGATGTAGGTTTTGAAGAGGGAATCAATCCACTCTTCGCGCCCGGCCTCATCCACGTACCGGACGCGCGCCGCAAAGATCTTGTGCTTGCAGTGTTCCGACCATGTTTGCGCGATGCACTCCAGCTCCACATCCGTCGGGTCCTGCGGGAGCCCCAGCACCCGGCGGGCCGATTGCACGCCCTCGCGCGCGAAGTAATCGCGGATCGCGTGCATTTCCTCCAGGCCCAGGGAAAGGATCCCCTCGCGGCTGATTCGCATCAGTTCCTCGTCGGAACCGCTCAAGTCGTACGTGCGGACGACGAGCTCCGTTTTTTCGCGAATGGCGGGAACGCTTTCGTCCACGGGCGCCGCGGCCCATTCTTCCGGCGAGAACACCTGAACGGTGTGTATGAGTGTGTTCGCGATCAGGTCCACCGCGATCCGGTGGGCGTCCTCGCGCGTGAGGGCGGGGCCGCGAAGGAAGTACTGCGCCGACGTATAGACATCCTCTTCGTCTCCGAGGCGCCGGTCCAGCACGTCCTCGACCACCGCGCGCGCGGTGTGACCGAGGTTGTCGGTTACGCCCGGTTTGAATCCGACTTCCAGCAACCAGTTGAACGCTCCGGGCCGGAGGCGGCCGAAGGCGGCCCGTGCGATCACCGGATCGGTGAACGCGGCCTTCACTTTCCGCTTCTCCCCGGGAGCGAGCCGCACGTCCACCTTGAAGACGTCGCGGGTGAAGCAGGCCTTGACGGACACACGCAACGTGTCGCGCGCCCGCGCGACCACGCTTCGCCCGCGGGCATCGCGGACGCCTCTCTTCAACCCGATTTCGATGCGGATAGCCATGATCTTCGCCGAATATGCGGCGAAGAATAGGGGGAAGTCGGGGGAATAGCAATAATGGGGCCGCTAACATTTTTGTCGCCGCCTCGCGTCCCGTTGCGGTAAGGAATGGATGACGTCTATGGCCACATTGCGACTCCAGAAGTATCTTGCCGAATGCGGCGTTGCGTCCCGTCGCGCGTGCGAACAGCTCATGGTGGATGGGCGCGTCCGCGTGAACGGGCAGCCGGCGACCCGCCTCGGAACGATGGTGGATCCCGAGCAGGACCGCGTCGAGGTGGACGGTCAGCGGCTGCAGCGGGAAGAGAAATGCTACATCGCGGTCAACAAGCCGCCGGGCTACATCTGCACGAGCAGCGACCCGGAGAAACGTCCGACCGTCTTCGACCTGCTTCGGCACGACAAGACGTTTCCGCGCCGGCTTCGTCTTTTCAGCATCGGGCGGCTCGACTGCAATAGCGAGGGGCTTCTGCTGCTTACCAACGACGGCGAATTCGCGCAGTGGCTGGCCCATCCGAAGCACGTCATCGAGAAAACCTACCGCGCATGGATTCGCGGCGACCTTTCTGCCGAGCATATCCGGCAATTCAAGCACGGGATCATGAGCGAGGGCGAGTTGCTGACGGCCAAGAGCATTTGTCTTCACAGCCGCCCGGAGGAGGCGGCGTGTTACGAAGTGGTTCTCGCGGAAGGGAAGAACCGGCAGGTGCGGCGGATGTTTGAAGCGATCGGGATGACCGTCGCCCGCCTCCAGCGCGTCCGGATCGGGACGCTCACCCTTCGCCCTCTCAAGCTCGGCGCCTGGCGGCATCTCCGCAAAGACGAAGTTCTTTCGCTCCGCAAACTTGCCGGACGAACCACCGCTCCCGCGATTCCCGGCTGATACGCATCCCCCGCCGGAACCGCCCGACGCCACTGATTGCCGGTCCATCAAAGAAGCCCGCAACACTCCGCTTTTTTGCCATCTCGCATGTCTCCATTCATACGCGTCTTGCCTATATTCCCTGACACTCTATGTGACGCTTATTGTTGCGGCCGCAACATTGAGCGTCACAGGTAATGGACGGAGAGTGGGCGCGGGAGAAGACAGAAGGATGAACGAGAAGGGGGGCGGGGCGGGGCTTTTTGATGCGGACGCAGCCTTGACGGGAGCGCGCAGGACGCGACGGCCCGGGCACACGATCACCGCGATTCTGCCGGCCTCTGCGCAATCAGCAGGGCGGCGCTTTGCATGCGAGACCAACCTGGTTGAGGCACATCATCACGCCCAGTGTCCGGGAATCCGATCCGATGCCGTGCTCGCCAGGACGCCAGCCCTGCGTCTCCAGCTCGATTCGCAACACGCCTTGCTCGGACACTTCAGACGCGGAGCGCGGAATGCGGACGCTCAAACGCATCGGCTCGGGCGTCGGTGAAACAATAATTTCATTCGCGCTAACGCCGTTCACGCGCGTCGAAATCCGAAGAGGCCCAACGCTCGCCGGTGCGGGCAGCCACGCGAGAATGTCCACACGTTCCACCCTCCGAGCCGGCAAGCCGGATGTCAGAACCATTCGCGCCTGTTGCTTGCTCCAACACCCCTCAAGCGGCTGTCTCACGAAAGCGGCCCCTGTGCCCGACACTTCCGGCGGATAGAATCCCTCGGACGCCACAGCCCGGGCGCCGACTCTCACATACGAACGTGGTTTCCCCGCCACAACAACAATGTTGGAGCGATACGAGGGAACGACGCGCGTAACAATTGCTCGCAGCAGCGTTCCAATGCGAATGCTCCTGAGAGAAGCGCGATAGCCGTGTTCCGTGAAGAACAACCCGTCCCAACTTCTGTCCATGAGAACGCGCTGTATCTCAAACGAATAGAGGTACTTAGCCTGCCCGGAGAGGAGGTGGATGCATTCGTCCCTGGTGTATTCGCGGATATGACGCTGGCTGATATCCGCATGAAACGATTCGCCCAACGATTTTGTCAACAGCGGGTATATCGTCCGACTCCGCCCCAGCGCCCAGCGATGATCGAAACTGGCAAGATTGGGAGTGCTGAACACGAGCACGCCTCCCGGTTTGAGCACCCGCCAGATCTGATCCAACGCGTGGTACGGATTGAAGGGCAGATGTTCGACGGTTTCGTTGAACAGCACCGCATCAAAGGACTCATCAGCGAAAGGGAACGCATCCCTCTCCACATCCACGTCAAACAAGCGGATGTCCCGATCGTTCATTCTTTGCTCAAAGGACGCGCCGATCACCGATCCGTCCCGCCGGCTGAGGCCTGTAACCGTCCAACCCTTGTCGGCCGCCAGCAGGCTCAAGTGTCCGGGGAAACACCCCACATCGAGCAAAGAGCCCGGTGAGGCCGGAAGCAGCGCCAGGGTGCGCACGTAGCGCGACACGTGACGTTCCACGTATTCCGCCTCCCCGGGCGTCATGCTCGCGGCGCCGCAGGCGTCGGCGATGCGCTTCCGGGCATGCTGAATGCTTTGGGCTTCCCGTGTCATGCTCCCGTGCAATTCCGCGGCCGTCTCAGTGACGGAAATGGCGGACGCCGGTGATCGCCATGGCGATTCCGTACTTGTCGCAAGCCGCAACCACCTGTTCATCCTTCTTGGAGCCGCCCGGCTGGACAATATAGCGAATGCCCGCTTCTGCGGCCGCCTCGATATTGTCCGGGAACGGGAAGAAGGCATCGGATACCAGGACGCTCGCGCCCATCACATCCGCCTCGATATCCTTCGGATGCTGGCCGTACTGGGTCGCGCGCTCCACCATGAGGCGGATGTTCTCCCGCGCGCGCGCCACGGCCAGCTTCTTGAGCGCATCCACCCGGTTCGGCTGGCCGGCGCCCATGCCCAGCAGGGCATAGCAGCCGGGTTTGTATTCGCGGACGATGACGATCGCATTCGACTTCACATGCTTGCACGCCTTCACGCCGAACATCGCCAGCGCGCGCTTGTCCTCCGGGAATATCTGTTCCGTGGGCACCATCCACTGCTCCTGCTCGCCGACATCCCGGTCCTGCAGAAGAATGCCCCCGTTGATCTGGCGCAGGCACTTGCCTTCCAGCGCCGGCTCGATACGCCGATGCAGCTTGAGAAGGCGGATGTCTTTGCTCTTTCCTTTAAGGAACTCCATGGCGTCCGGCTCGAAGTCCGGAGCGATCAGGGCTTCGACAAAACGGCCCTTCAACACTTCTGCCGTTTCGATATCCACAGGCACCGTGACGGCGATGACGCTGCCGAACGAGGATACCGGGTCGCCGGCCCACGCGGCCTCAAGGGCTTCCGCGAGACTCTTGCCTGTCGCATACCCGCACGGATTCATGTGCTTGATGATCGCGCAACCCGGCGTCCCCGCCAGCTCTTTCACCGCTTCAAGCGCGGCATCGCCGTCCACGTAGTTGTTGAAGGACATCTCTTTCCCGTGCAGCACTTCCGCGTGCGCGACGCAGGCCTCGGGAGCATAGGCATCGCGGTAGAAGAGTCCTTCCTGGTGAGGATTCTCACCGTAGCGCAGACGCTGCCCGTCGGAACAAGCCAGCACGAACGGACGCGGGCCATTCTGGTCCTTCAATTGCCCGGCCAGGTATCCCGCAATCGCCGCATCATACTGCGCCGTGCGCGCATACACTTTCTGGGCCAGCTCTCGGCGCAGCATTTCAGTGGTATCCCCGCCGTTTTCGCGCAGGGCCGCCAGGACGCGCTCGTAGTCGGATGGATCGCACACGACGGTCACCGAGCGGTGGTTCTTCGCCGCCGACCGCAACATCGAGGGCCCGCCGATATCTATATTCTCGATGGCATCCTCAAAAGTCACATCAGGCTTGGCCACCGTCTGCTCGAAACGATAGAGGTTCACGCACACCAGATCGATCGGTTGAATGCCGTGTTCCCGAATGGTCTTCTCGTGTTCTGCGTTGCCGCGGAGATGAAGCAATCCGCCGTGCACCTTGGGGTGCAGCGTCTTGACGCGCCCATCCAGCATCTCGGGAAAATCCGTGAATTCGGAGATGTCCTTCACCGGAATCCCCGCGTCGCGAATAACCTTGGCCGTGCCGCCGGTCGAAAGAAGTTCCACGCCCATCCCGGACAGCGCGCGGGCGAAATCCACCACGCCTGTCTTATCCGTCACGCTCAACAATGCTCTTTGTATGCTCATGCTTCACCATTTGTTTAACCACGGATGAACACGGATGCTTTCTCAATTCACCATTCGAACGCCGGGTGCGCCACGCTCGATCCACCCGATCACCACCGGTTTCTCGCCCGCGCCCTTCAGCACCTCCAACGCCTCCACCACCCGCTCTTCGCGCACCACGATCACAAACCCGATCCCCATGTTGAAGACCCGGTACATCTCATCCCGGGAAACCTCTCCCTTTTGCTGGATGAACCGGAACAGCGGCGGCACCGCCCACGTTCCCCGGTCCACCACCGCACAGGTGTTTTTCGGCAGGATTCGAACGATGTTGTCCGGGAACCCGCCCCCCGTGATGTGCACCATGCCACGGATTTTCATGCGCCGCATCAACGCCCGGACCGGCTTCAGATAGCTGCGGTGCACCGCGAGCAGCACATCCGCGACCGATTTCCGCAGGCCGGGGAAACGCGCGTCCGGCGCAAGGCCCGCCGTCTCGAAAACCACCTTGCGCGCGAGCGAATACCCGTTCGTGTGCAGGCCGCTCGAGGGCAGGCCGATCAGGACATCCTCCGGCCTGATACCCGCGCCCGTGATCACCTGTTTCCAGCTCACGGCGCCGACGATCGTGCCGACGAGGTCGTATTCGCCCGGCGGATAGGATCCCGGCATCTCCGCGGTTTCCCCGCCGATCAGCGCGCAGCCGTTTTCGCGGCACGCCTTGCACAGGCCTTCAATCACCTGGCCGAGCACGGCCGCGTCCATCTTGGAGGCGCCGATGTAGTCGAGGAAGAAGAGCGGCTCAGCGCCCTGGACGAGGATGTCGTTCACGCAGTGGTTCACGATGTCCTGCCCGACGGTGTCGTGACGCCCCGCCATCTGCGCAACCTTCAGCTTGGTGCCCACGCCGTCGGTGCTGCTCACCAACAGGTGCTTCTTGCCCGGCGACTGAAACAGCCCGCCGAAAGAACCGATATCGCCCACAACGCCCTTCGTGAACGTCCGCCGAATACTCTTTTTCGCCTGGCGCAACACCTGCATCTTGGTGTCTATGTCTACGCCCGCCGCCGCATAGGCTGAAGCCGCCGTGGTTTTCTTCTTCATTTGCAGAAATCCATTCCCCTTCAGAGTGTGGAACGCTTTGCCGTCGCGACGTACCTTAGCGGAATCGCCCGCGCGTGGACAAGACATTCGCCACACGCTACCCTGCACGCGATATGAGCCACCCGCAGATATCACCGCCGGATTCGGCGGGCTCCGTCCTCCTGCGCGACGAGGCTTCCGGCCAATGGCTTCTGTTCGAGCAGCCGGTCGAAATCCTCCGCGCCGGAAGCTTGTCCGATGTCCTGCCCACGCTCAGGGCCCTGGAAGACGGCGTCGAACGCGGATTATATGCCGCGGGATTCATCACGTACGAGGCGGCGCCGGCCTTCGACCGGGCTTTCCGCACAAGGAACCAGGGCCCCATTCCCCTCGCGTGGTTCGGATTGTATGCCCCGCCCCGTATCGTATCGCTTCCCCCGTCCGATGACGCCATCGTGCCGCACGAGACAATGTGGGAGGCGAACGTTCCCGAACGGGACTATCTCGCGGCGGTCGCGCGCATCCGGTCCCTGATTGCCGCAGGCGACACGTACCAGGTCAACTACACCTTCCGCCTGCGCGCGCGCGTGCCGGAAGATGCGCGGACACTCTTCCTGCGACTGCAGCGCGCGCAGCGCGCCCCGTACGGCGCGTTTCTTCAACTCGGCGACGACACGATCTGCTCCGCCTCGCCGGAGCTGTTCTTCACGCTGAACGAAAACCGCATCGAGTGCCGCCCGATGAAGGGCACCCGCCCGCGCGGGCTCACCGCGGCGAGCGACCGGGAACTCGGCGCGGCGCTGGCGACCTCCCGAAAAGACCGCGCGGAAAACGTGATGATCGTGGACATGGTACGAAACGATCTCGGCCGCGTCTGCGCACCCGGAAGTGTCGAAACATTGTCGCTTTTCGATGTCGCGCGATTCCCGACGCTCTGGCAGATGACCTCGACCGTGCGAGGCACGACCTCCGCGCCCATCTCGGAGATTTTCGGGGCGCTGTTCCCCTGCGCTTCAATCACCGGCGCTCCGAAAGTGCGGACCATGGAGATCATCGCCGGCCTGGAAACCGCCCCGCGCGGCATTTACACGGGCTGCATCGGGTTTGTGGCGCCCGGGCGACGCGCGCAGTTCAACGTGGCGATACGGACGGTTCATATCCACGGCAGGAAACACGCGGAGTACGGCACCGGCGGCGGGATCGTGTGGGACTCATCGCCGGACGGAGAATATGCCGAATGTCTCACCAAGGCCGCGATTCTTCGCGAATCGGCGCAACCTTTCCAACTATTGGAAACGCTGCTGTGGGAGCCGGATGGGGATTTCCTGTTCCTGGACGGGCACTTGTCCCGCATCGCTGCGTCCGCCGAGTACTTCGGGTTTCCGTTCGATGCCGACCACGCGATGCGCGCGCTGGCCGGAGCGTCGGCGAGTTTCGGGGCCGAACGCCGGCGAGTCCGGCTGCTGCTGGATGAATCCGGCGCGTGGCATGTCGAAAGCGCGCCGGTGTCTCACGTGTTTCAGGCGGAGCCGGATTCGCGCGCGACGCCGTGGCGCGTCGCGCTCGCGGCAAAGCCGGTGAGCTCGGACAATCGCTTCCTCTACCACAAGACCACGCGGCGCGAAGTCTACGATGACGCGCGGCACGCGGCAGCCGGCGCGGACGATGTCATCCTCTTCAACGAACGCGGTGAGGTCACCGAGTCAACAATCGCCAATGTCGTCGCCGTGCTGGACGGCGAATGGATCACGCCGCCGGTAGAGTGCGGACTTCTGGCCGGCGTGTTTCGCGAACACCTGCTGCACAGCGGCCGCATCCGCGAAGGCGCGCTGCGCGCAGAGGACTTGCCGCGCACATCGGCGCTCTACCTGGTCAACTCCGTCCGCGGCTGGATCCCGTGCCGGATGCGATGAGTCGGAGTTCCGCCTTTGCGCGAAAGCCCTCGGACTGTGTCAAAACCAAGGTATGTTTTGAAACAAGCCCCCTGCGGGCTCGACCCGCAGGAGTCAAAGTTCGCAGGTTACGCGATCAAACGAAACCAACAGGAGCCCGGAAGGAGCGAAAAAGCGGCGCCCTCCGCGTTTCGCTCCATCTGGGCTCCGGCTGTTCTTGCTCTTCCATCATAACTTGCTGAACTTGGGTTCCCGCGGGTCGAGCCCGCGGGGGACCTCACATGCGTACGCCATCCCGCTTATTAGCCGGAAGCCCTCTACGGCCACATGAACACGGGGCCGGCGAGGAACGAGAAGTCCTTCGACGTGCTGTGTTCCATGTAGTCCACCCGCGCGCCGACGCCCCAGCGGGGAGTGACCATCCCGATCACGCGCGCGCGGAACACGTTGAAGTCCTCGTCCAGTTCCTGGCTGTCCTGGTAATAGTAATTCACGCCCGCTTCCAGCATGCGCCAGCGCCAGCCCACGGTCAGGCCGTAGAGCACGGAATCGTTGTCCTGCACGCCGCCGGGCGTGTCCACGCTCTCCCAGCCGTACCCGATGTAAGGATTCAGCGAAAGACGGAAGGCCTTGACCCGGAAGACCGGGCCGGCCTTCACCATAGGCACCTCGACGGTGATCTCGCCGTGTTCGGGCTTGATCTCGTGATACAGGTAGCCCGCGCCCGCGTTCCAGGTGACGGTGGCTTCTGAATTCGCGTAGTAGTTGGCGAAGAACAGGTTGCCCCAGACATCGCAATCGTTGACATCCGCGAAGAACAGGAAGTTGTTGATCACCCAGTTCGGGTGGATGGCCATCGCAAAGAGACCGTATTCCGGGCCCGTGTCGGTGAGCTCGGAGGTCCCCATCGGTGTGACCCGCGTCAACTCGTTCCGGTCGGCACCGAACAAGGGGCTGACGACAAATCGCCACTGTTTCGGCGCGTCAACCGGGGCCTCTTCCGCGATCACGCACAGCGTCGTCATTGCGACCAGCAGTGCTGCAAGTATCCAATGCTTCTTCATTTCATTTTCTCCTTCCTTCTCTTCCTCCCGCGGCTACATCGCGTAGCTATGCAGCCCCGCGAACAATCTCGACAGGTTGACCCACGACAAGGTCAGCACAATGGCGAAAAAACCGGCCAGCAACAATCCCGCATATAACCGCGAGGGGCCGCGCGCGAACTGGACGCGCGCATGGAAATAGCCCGTGTAGATCAGCCAGGTCGCGAGTGCCCACATCTCCTTGGGGTCCCAGTGCCAGTAATCTCCCCACGCGAGCTTGCCCCACCACGCGCCGAGCAGCAGCCCGAGCGTGAGGAACGGATAACCCCACGCGGCCAGCGCGTGAGCGGACCGATCCAGCCGCTCGCGCTCATCGTCTGGCCGCCGCCGGAACTGCGCTCCGGCGAGGATCGCCGATTTCGCCAGCAGGACATACGCGGCGAGGTAGACCAGCACATGCGGCGCGAAGAGGAAACTCTGCAGGGCGGGCGGAAGCGGGCGCGGCGTTTCCGGGAAGACGAATCCCGCGGGCCACAGGAGGATCACGCCCAGAAGCATGTCCGCGCGCTCGCGCGCCGCGGGCAAACGCCGGCACGCGAGCGCGATGGGATAGATCAACGCGCCCATAGCAAGAAACACCTCGAACAGGTTTTGCAGCGGGATGTGACCGGTGGAGAGGCCGCGCCAAGCCACTGCGCCCGTGGCGAAAACGAATCCGGACGCGAACAGCAGGCGGCCCGCGCGGCGCAATGAGAATTTTCCGGCGACGAACGCCGCGGCGTACAGCAGCATCGCCGCGTAGATCAGCATGCCGAGCACGCTCGTCTTGAGGTTCATGCCGCGCCCTCCTCCGCGGCCGCGCGCGGGAGCAAGGGACGAACCCAGAAGCGCCAGATTGAACCGGCGCCCAGGAGAACGAATCCGGCGTAGACGAGCCACACACCCGAGTCGCTCACGACGAGCAGGACCGTGTAGAGCTCCGGCTCCGAACCCCATGATTGCTGATAGAGATGGTATCCCGCAACGTGCGCCGGACGATTGACCAGTACCTCGGCCTTCTCCTCGCGCCCGTCGAGCAGGATCGTGATCCGGCTTCGATACGTACGCACCTGCGGCATCGGGCGAACGAGAAGCAAGCTCGCGGACCGATGCATGCCGGCCAGCTCCGGGAAGATCGGGTGCAGCGCGACGCGCGCGAACGGCTCGCCCGGCGGGCACACGAGCTCGTGCCGATGCGTCTTGCCTTCCGCCGACAGTTCCACCGTCACGGACAGCGGCGCGTCTTCGACCGCCGGCGAGAACTCCAGCACGCGGAACGTCATCGGCGTGTCGCTGAGTTTCGCCTCCCGCCCGGGTTTCCAGCGCAGCGCGCGTGTTTTCCAGTTGAAGTGCGGCGTGCCCGGTTCCGGCTCCAGGACCCCGAAGCGGAGCGGCGGCGGTTCGGCCGCCAGCGGATAGTACTCGATGTCGAAGCCGTCGAGCCTCACGGAAAACGGCAGCAACCCGACCTCGCGATGAAGCGTCTCGTCGCGCAGCGTGGAAGAGACCTGTCCTTCCTCCAGCCGCAGATACGACCACGTCGTCTTCGCCGCGCCACTCCGCAGGCGCGCGGCGACGCGATGTCCCGCTTCGGAATTGACCATGAATCCGAGGATGACGAGGAGCATTCCGAGGTGCATGCCGAGCAGCCCGGGACAGCGGCGCAGCTTCGCGAATACGGCGAGTCCCGCGGCCAGGGTGAGCGCAAGCACGAACCAGAAGACGGCCAACGGCCACGAGTTGAAGAGCTGCTTGCCCAGTTCCGCGCCGAGAAACGCGCCGAAGATGCTGAGCCCCGTCCAGCCGAAAAGAAGCGCCAGCGTGAACCAGCCGATCATGCGTCGGAATTCATTCATGGGCGTTTGCGGAAATTCATCCGTCCGCCAGCCGCAACTTGTCCCTCACCACGTGTCCGGCGAGCTTCGCAATCGTGGTTTGGCGGAACATTTTTCCCAGACCCGTCCGCTCGCGCGCCCATTGCCCGTGCAGCGGGCACGGCTTCTTCTCGCCGCAGCCCGCGAGCCCGAGGATGCAGGACGTGAAAAGGTCCGATTCTTCCACAGCCTCGACGATATCCATGAGCGTGATCCGGCCCGCCGGCCTGGCCAGCGCCACGCCGCCGCCCGGGCCCCGGTACGAGACCACAAGACCCTTCCGTGTGAGCCGCTGCAGGATCTTCGTGAGAAAATGAAACGACACGCCCAGTTCGTCCGATATCTCGCGGATGGACACGTACTTCGCGTCCTTGCGGGAGGCGACGTAGAGCACCGCCCGCAGCGCATATTCCGTGCTTTTCGACAGAAGACCCATGGCCAATTTCAGACTGTGATGTCTGAAAATAGCATAGTGCCCGGCCTTGTCAACTGTCACCGCCACCCAAACCCGGAACGGCGGAAGACGCGCCCGCGAGAATAGAAGAGCTTCGCGTCTTCAGTACGCGCGCAGGAACGATTGACATATTCCCGTAAACACGGGAATATGTATAGATGAAGACGACCATTGATATTCCCGATCCGTTGTATCGCCGCGCCAAGATCCGAGCCGTCGAAGAGGGCGCGACAATGAAGGACCTGATCGTTCGTTCACTTTTGAGCGCCCTGGGGCCCGACACCGTGCGGGAGGACCGACCCGCATACGCAACCCGCCGAACGACAAAACCAGCCAGCGCCAACTGTTATACCGCCGTGATCAAGCAGGAAGGCAAATGGTGGATCGGATGGATTCAGGAGTTGCCGGGCGTGAACTGCCAGGAACGCACGCGCGCGCGATTGCTGGACGCCCTGCGCATCACGCTGGCGGAGGCCATTGATCTCAATAGACAGGAAGCCCTTGCGGCCGCCTCGTCCGGCTACGAGGAAGAACGGGTCGCTCTGTGAAACGCAAGATTCTGCTGAAACACCTTCGCGTGCACGGTTGTGTATTCCTGCGCGAAGGCGGACGTCATTCCTGGTGGAGCAATCCCGCGCGGAATCTGCGCTCCTCCGTTCCGCGTCACTCGGAGATCCATGATCTGCTGGCGGGCAAGATCTGCAAGGACCTGGGCATCCCGGCCCCATGAGATGCGTTGGCGGGAATAAGGCGCCAACCCGCTCGGCGGGAGGGTATCGCTCCTTCTCAAACGGAGGCATGTCACAACACGAATCCTGCCGCCAGAGCGCCGAATACGATCAGGGGCGCGGGCAGTTTCCGGAGCAGCAGCAGGATCGTTGAAAGTGCCATGACCGCCAGGTTGGCCGCGCTGAATCCGCTGGCCTGCATCAGGATCACCGCGGCGATGGCGATGAGACCGCCCGCCACGGCATTGACCCCGCGCAGCGCGATGCGAATTGCAGGTATCGCCTTGAGTTGCTCCCACGCAGGATACACGAAATAAATCAGAAGCAGGCCCGGCAGGAAAATCCCGATGCCCCCGGCAGCAGCGCCCAGAATCTGCCGAAACACCGAACCGCCGCGAGCGGCGAGCCCGCCTGCGTACGCCGCGAAACTGAACATCGGGCCGGGCAGACCCTGGACCAACCCGTAACCGGTCAGGAACTCCTCGTTGGTCATGAAGTGCCGCATCTCCACCAGTTCGCTGTGCATCACGGGCACCACGACCTGACCGCCGCCGAACACCAGGTAGCCATACCGGTAGAAACTCTCGCTGACCTGCACGAGCCGCGCGGAAGACACCAGCGACAAGGCAAGCAGGCCGAGCGCGAACCCGACAAACAGGACGAGATAACGCCATGGCGGCCACATGCCCGCTTCACGAAACACCCGGACCGCAACCGCGCCACCCGCCAGCAACACAACGGGAAACACCCACGGAGCGCGAATCCAATAGGTGGTCAGTGCGCCGAACAGGAAGAGCGCCCCCGTGTACGAGCCCGTGATCACCTTCCGTCCGATGCGGAAGGAGGCCACCAGGATGAACCCGACCGCCATCGGTCCAATGAATCGGAGAACATCGGCGGAGATATTCCATGCCGCCAATCCCTGGTAGAGAAAGGACAACAAGCCCATGAAGATCAGCACCGGCAGCGCCCAGACCAGCATCGTCAACAGCCCGAGCAGGGGACCGCCGACCTTGCAGCCGATCGCAACAATCGTCTGCGTGCTGGTAGGACCCGGCAGGATGCTGCACAGCGCCAGCAATTCGACGAGTTCTTCTTCGGTCAAGTAGCGCTTCTTCGCGACCATTTGATCCATGAAGACACCCAGGTGGGCTTCCGGCCCGCCGTAAGCGCCCAGCGAGCAGATCAACACATCCTTCAGGAAGGTTCTCCATCTGACCGATGTCGAGCCACCAACATTCTTATCTGATATCCCGCTTCCACTCATGATGCATTTGCTGATTTATGGTCCTGACCGAACATCGCAAACCAAACCGTGCCCGCTGCGCCAAAGGCAAAGGCGGTAAGAAAATTAACCCTCGGATCAATCAGCCACAAGAACGCACCGCCGAATGCCGCGAGCGAGACCACCACGTCGCGCATCAGGTAATAGAGCCCGAACATCGCCGCTTTGCGCCCCTCGGGTGCAAGATCCATGATCAACGCCTTTCGCGTCGGCTCTCCGAATTCCTTCAGCCCTCTCAGGACGAAAGCCCCCACCAGCGGCCAGAACGACTGGCAGAAGATAAGCGCCAGGGGGAACAGCGTGAAGAAGATGAACGTCAATACGACAAACGGTTTCTTGGTGGTTCGATCGGCCAGCCACGCGACAGGGATATAGACCAGGATCGCCGTCGCCATCTCGATGCTGGTGAGGAGGCCGAATTGAAAAGCCGAGACGGGTGAGGCGACGCGCTTCATCGCCCAGATGACCACGAACGCATAGGGCATCTGCTCGCAGAATCGAACGAGGATATCCGACACCAGCAATCGGCGCAGCGCCGGAGACATCTCGCGGAACAAACGGAGCGGATTACGCTCCGCGCGCGGGCCGGCGTCGCGAGGGCTCACATGGTCCGGAATCAGCCGCTGCTGCATGAAGATCGCGACGACGGCGAGGCCCAGCGCGCCGACGAACGCAAGACGGACGCCCGTCGTTTCGCCCCACGTGTTGATGAACACGCCGCCGAGCAGCGGGCCCAGCGCCATGGGGATGCGGCGCACGAGGGAATGCATGGAGACCCCCATGGTCCGCTTGTTCTGCGGCAGAAGCCGCGAAACCATGTCCATGGTCGCCGGGAGCGAGATGGCCGTCCACGACAGGAAGAAGAAAGAGCCGACGATCACCGCGATCCACGAGGGAACCAGGATCACGACCAGGAATCCCGCCATCGCCAGCAGGTTGAAGACCAGCAGCGCCCGCTTGGTCCCGAGGCGATCGGCAAGGTATCCGCCGGGAAACGAGTAGAGCGCGGACAGCAGAATATCGAGACCGTTGAGCAGGCCGACGGACAGGGCCCCGCCGCCCAGCGCCATGAGGTAGATCGGCAGGAAGCGCTCGGCCATTCGCTCGCCCATGCCCACCAGAATGACCATCGCGAGCAGTCCGATCATGCCGCGGCTCAACCCGAGAAACGCAACGGCCGCGTGCGTGAGTCGGCCTGACGGTTCCGGGCTATTTTCCCGTGTGTTCATCGAGTTCCTGCCACAACTCTTCGACCTGCTTGCGCACCAGGTTGAGGACCCTGCGTCCTTTCGGCGCCAGGGAATACCCCCTCGGCGCATGAACTCCCTTTCCCCGGACGTATCCGCTGCTCAGCCAGCCATTCCGCTCCATGCGCTTGAGCATCGGATAGAGCGTGCCGGGGCTGACATCGTATCCATGCCTCCGCAGCTCCTGCATCATCCAGAACCCGACCACCGGCTTTTCGGCCGCATGGTGCAGGATGTGCACCTTCCACAGTCCCAACAGGATTTCCCTGGCGATTTCTTTCATATCCATACTATTACGATAACCGTAATTGATTCTCAACATTGTCCCGCTTTTTTCCCGGCCCGGCCGGGCCCCTGCCCTCCCAAGGCGCCGAAGAATCGCCCGGACCGCTTGACGGCATTCAGGCCGGTGCTATATTTAGGATATAGGAGTCTTATATCTTCTATTAGGCGGACGGATCGGGAGGAGGGGCATCATGAGCGATAGGGACGCGGGGCCGGGGTTCTACCGGCAGATGTTCGCGGGGTCGTGGATCACGCAGGGATTGTGGGCCGCCGCGGAGCTGGGCATCGCGGACCAGCTCGCCGCGGGGGCCGCGACCGCGGAGGAATTGGCCGCAAGGACGCGCGCGCATCCCGGCTCTCTCTACCGGCTGCTGCGCGCGCTGGCCGGCGTGGGCGTTTTCGTGAAGGACGAACAGGGCCGGTTTGAGCTGACCCCGCTGGGCCACCTGCTGCGCGCGGACGTGCCCGGTTCGCAGCGGGCGTTTGCCATCATGATGGGCGCCGAGTTTCACGCGGCATGGGGCGAACTCCTACATTCCGTCAAGACCAGCCAGCCGGGCTTCGAAAAACGGTTCGGCGTCCATTTCTTCGAGTACATGGAGGCCCACCCCGACCGGCATCACCTCTACGACACCGCCATGGAAGCCGTGCACGGACCGGAAACGGAACCTGTGCTCGACGCGTACGACTTCTCCGCGTTCCGGACCGTGGTGGACATCGGCGGAGGCAACGGTTCGGCCCTGTCCACGATCCTCAAACGGCACCCCTCCATTCACGGCACCCTTTTCGACATGCCCGCCGTTGCCGATCGGGCCCGCGCCGCGCTCGCGGACTCTCCTGCGAACGGACGTTTGCGCGTGGAAGGCGGCGATTTCTTCAAGGCGGTCCCGGCCAGCGCCGACGCGTATCTGTTGCGCCATATCCTGCACGACTGGCAGGATCACGACGCGATCGCCATCCTTCGCAAGTGCCGGGAGGCCATGAGTCCGTCCAGCCGGATTCTGGTGCTGGAAATGGTGATTCCGCCGGGCAACGAGCCGGGCTTCGGCAAATGGCTCGACCTGATGATGCTGTTGGTCGCCGGGCGCGAAAGAACGCAAAAGGAATACGAAGCCCTGTTTTCCGAAGCGGGGCTGAGACTGGCCCGCGTGATACCGACCGCGTCCGACGTCAGCATTGTCGAAGGGGTGCCGGCCGTATGACCTCCGCCATCCACACGCCCTGGACCATGCTTGAGCTCATCACGGCAGCCCGCGTTTCGCAGGCGCTGTACGTGGCGGCCAAGCTCGGCGTCGCCGACTACCTGGCGAAAGGTCAGGCAACCTGCGCGGAACTCGGCGCCGAGATGAACGTGCATGCCGACGCTCTCTACCGTGTTCTCCGGGCGCTCGCCGGTTTCGGCATATTCGCGGAGGACGAAAGCCGTCGCTTCTCGCTGACCCCTGCCGCCGAGTTTCTCCGGGATGGGCCTCGCTCCATGCGCGGGCTCGCGATCATGTGCGGGGAGCCCTGGCAATGGCAGGTCTGGGGCCGGATGCTTTACAGTGTTCGCACCGGCAAGCCGGCCTTCGAGGATGTTTTCGGGAAGAGCGTCTTCCAGTATCTTGGCGAAAATCCGGACGCGGCCGCCGCGTACGACCAGGCCATGACGAGCGTCACCGCCGCGGAAACGGATGCCATTCTTTCCGCCTACGACTTCTCTCCGTTCGCCCGCCTTGCAGACCTTGGAGGCGGCCGGGGCGCATTCCTTGCGACCGCGCTGGGCCGGCATGCCCATCTGCGCGGTCTCCTGGTGGAGCTGCCGCACGTGGTCGAGCAGGCGCGCAAGGAAGCGACGCTTGCCGCGCTGGCCCCGCGCTGCGAACTTGCGGCCGGCAATATCTTCATCTCCGTTCCCGACGGACCGGACGTCTTCATGCTCAAACGCGTGCTCCACGCCTGCTCCGACAGGGAGGCGGTCCTTCTGCTGCGCAATTGCCGGAACGCCATGGCCCGGACAAGCGCCCGGTTGTTGATCGCCGAAATGGTTCTTCCGCCGGGGAACGAGCGATCGTTCGGCAAGTGGCTGGACCTCGAGATGCTCCTGTTCACACCCGGCGGCCGGGAAAGAACCGCCGATGAATACGGCGCCCTGCTTCAACAAGCGGGGCTGAGGCTGACCCGCGTCATTCCAACAGGGTCCGCCATCAGCATCATCGAAGGGATGACACTTCCTTAAAAAGGAGGTTCCATCCCGGCGCTTTCTCGGTATGCACTTCGAAGGCACAGGCTTTACAAGCCGGAACAAGCCCGCCAAAATACCTCCATGAACACGGCTTTCGGCCGAACGATCCGTTCCTGGCTGTTGCTGGAGCCGCTGCACCCGGGTTGGCGGCTGGCCGTGTTTTTCATGGGCGGCATCCTCGCCGGCCTGGGAGTCCTCGTGGTCCACATTTCGCGCGCGGCATCGTACTTGCGGGACGAGCCGGAAGTGTGCATCAATTGCCACGTGATGAACAACGCCTACGCGACATGGCGGCACGGCAGCCATCGCGAGGTCGCAAAGTGCGTGGACTGCCATCTGCCGCACCAGAACCCGGTCGCGAAGCTCGCGTTCAAGGGCATGGATGGCGCGCGGCATTCGTACGTCTTCACCTTCCGCCTCGAGCCGCAGGTGCTCCACCTGTCGAAAGGCGCGGTGCCCGTCATCCAGGAGAACTGCCTGCGGTGCCACCACGACCAGCTCCAGATGGTGCGGCTCGCCGGCGTGACGGAACGCAAGTGCTGGGATTGCCATGAGAACGTGCACGGATCGGTCATCAGTCTTTCGGGGACGCCGGATACCCGGCGGCCCGCCCTGCCGTCCGCGGGACTGGACTGGTTGAAGAAGCAACAGGGAGAGATGCCATGAACAACAACTCCGAGAAAAGTCGCCTGCCGGCTTGGGTCGGCCCGGCGATCTTCCTTTTGACCACGGGTGTCGTGGTGCTGCTCGGCCTGCTGGCCTTCTCGATCATGGAACGCCGCTGGGAGACCCAGCGCCCCGCGATCGCCGTCACCCCCATCGCGGAGTGGGAGCCCGACAACGCCGTCTGGGGGCAGAACTACCCGCGCCAGTACGAGCGCTACCTGCGCACCAGCGACGACACCACCCGCACCCTGTTCGGCGGCTCGTTCCCGCGCGACTATCTCGAGGACGACCCGAACCAGGTCGTGCTGTTCGCCGGGTACGCATTCAGCAAGGAGTACCTGCAGGCGCGCGGGCACTACTATTCCGTTGAAGATGTGACCAAGACCAAGCGCGTCAATCCGAAGACCTTCTCAAGCTGCTGGACCTGCAAGAGCACGGAGGTGCCGAAATACATGGCGGAAATGGGCGTCGCTGAATTCTACGCCACGCCGTTCTCCAATTTCGTCGGGAAGATCACGCACCCTATCGGCTGCCAGGATTGCCACGACCCGGAAACGATGAACCTCCGCATCACGCGGCCCGCGCTTCGCGAGGCGTTCGCCGCGATGGGGCGCGACATCGACAAGGCCACTCACCAGGAAATGCGCTCGCTCGTCTGCGCGCAGTGTCACGTGGAATACTACTTCAAGGACGGCTCCTATGTGACGCTCCCGTGGGCCAAGGGGCTCGGCCTGGAAGAGATCATCCAGTACTACGACGAAATCGCGTTCTCCGACTGGAACCATCCCATTTCCGGCACGCCGATGATCAAGTCGCAGCATCCCGACTACGAGCTCTACAGCATGGGCATCCACTCCTATCGCGGCGTCTCCTGCGCCGATTGCCACATGCCGTACCGGACCGAGGGCGGCCTGAAGTTCACCGACCACCACGTGCAGAGCCCGCTGCTCAACATCGCGAACAGTTGCGGCGTCTGCCATCGCTGGAGCGAGGATGAAATCCGCGAGCGCGTCGAGGGCATCCAGACCAAGGTCCAGAACGCGAAAATCGAGACCGAGAAGGTGCTGGTCCGAGCGCACCTGGATATCGCCGCCGCGATGCAGGCGGGCGCGTCGGACGAGGACCTCGCGCAGGCCCGGACACTCGTGCGTCATGCGCAGTATCGCTGGGACTTCGTCAGCTCGCACAACGGGGTCGGCTTCCACGCTCCGCAGGAATGCACGCGGATTCTCGGCGATGCGGCCCGGCAAGCGCAGGAGGCCCGGCTCATCGCGGCCCGCCTCCTGGCCGCAAAGGGAATCTCGACCGAGCCGCGATATCCGGACATCTCGACACGGAAGAAAGCCGTCGAGGTCATCGGCGCGTTCGAGGCGGGCCAGCCGATGGACCTGCTGTAACGTCTTCCATCACGCCAGACGCAGCAGGCGGAACGTGCGGCCCACGTCGCGGAAGTGGCGGCCGAGATCGAAGGCCGCGTCGAGATCGGTTTTCTTCAGCTTTTTCGTGACGCGCGGATCGGCAAGCACCAGCGTCTTGAGATCCGTCCCGGTCTCCCAGCATTTCATCGCGTTGTCCTGGACGATCTTGTACGCATCCTCGCGCGTAATGCCCTTCTCCGTCAGCGCCAGCAACACCTGCTGCGAATGAATCAGCCCGTGTGTCAGGTCCAGGTTCTTTTGCATCTGTTTCGGGTAGACACGCAGCTTGCTCACAAGCCCGTCCAGTTTTGCCAGCATGTAATCCAGCGCGATCGTCGCGTCGGGCAGGATCACCCGCTCGGCCGACGAGTGCGAGATGTCGCGCTCGTGCCACAGCGCGACGTTCTCCAGGCCCGCCACCGCGTAGCCGCGCAGCAGCCGCGCCATGCCGCAGAGCCGCTCGCCGATGATCGGGTTCTTCTTGTGCGGCATCGCGGACGAGCCCTTCTGGCCTTTCCCGAAAAATTCCTCGACCTCGTGCACCTCGGTGCGCTGCAGGTGCCGGAACTCCTGCGCCCACCGCTCGACGGACGCGCCCACGAGCGCCAGCGCCGCGAGATACTCCGCGTGGCGGTCGCGCTGCAGGATCTGCGTGGAAATCGTCGCGGGCTTCAGCCCGAGCTTCCTGCACACGTATTTCTCGACGAACGGGTCCAGATGCGCGTGCGTGCCCACCGCGCCGGAGAGCTGCCCGACGCGGACGATCTCGCGCGCCGCTTGAAGACGGTTCAGCGCCCGCCCGAACTCGTCGTACATCAACGCCATCTTCAGGCCGAACGTGATCGGCTCCGCGTGCACACCGTGCGTGCGCCCGATCATCGGGGTGTACTTGTACTTCTTCGCCTTCGCGGCCGCCGCGCGACGAACCGCCTTGACGCCCGCGATGAGAATATCCGCCGCCTGCACCATCTGCACCGCGAGCGCGGTATCGAGCACGTCCGAACTCGTGAGCCCCTTGTGAATGAAGCGCGACGAGGGCCCCACATATTTCGCGACGTTTGTCAGGAACGCGATGACGTCGTGGTTCGTCTTCGCCTCGATGCGGTCGATCTCGCGCACGTTGAACTTCGCGCGCGCGCGGATGTTCTTGAGGTCCGCCGCCGGCACTTCGCCGAGCCGGTTCATCGCTTCGCAGGCCAGCACTTCGATGCGCAGCCAGATGGCAAAGCGATTTTCATCCTTCCAGATCGCGCCCATTTCGGGCCGGGTGTAGCGTGAAATCATATTTTAAGCCCTCGCTTCCTGAAACCCTCGTGCAAGGTAGCAGAACCCGGCACGCGCGGGGAATACGAAAAGAAGGATTGACGCGCGCGGGGACGCGAAGCATAGGTGTCTGCGCCAGGAAACGAAAGGAAGCTTGGATGCAGGAGACCACCACCGCGCCGGCCGATGTCCGGCTGAAACGGCTCGCGCCCTATCTGCTCGCGGCCGTCGCGCTGCTCGTTTTGCTGCCGGCAAACCACCTCATCCCGCTGGTGGACCGCGATGAGCCGCGTTTCGCGCAGGCCACGCGGGAGATGATCCAGCGAAGCGAATGGATCGTCCCCTACTTCAACAACGAATACCGGTTCGACAAGCCGATCCTGATCTACTGGATGATGCGCGTGACTTACGCCCTGTTCGGAGTGAACGAATTCGCCGCCCGGCTGCCCTCGGTTCTCTCGACGATTCTTCTTGTGCTTATTGTCTGCCAAATGGGTGCGCGCTGGTTTTCCGCGCGCGCGGGCTTCCTGGCCGCTTTCGGCCTCCTGACCTGCGTGCAGGTGTTGATGCACGGCCGGAGCGCCGTGGCCGACATGCCGATGGTGGCGATGGTGGCTCTCGCGCAATACGCGCTTTACGAACTGCTCCACGACGAGAGCCCGCGTTACCCGTGGAAATGGTTCTGGCTCTTCTACGGCGCGCTCGGGTTGGGTTTCCTTGCGAAGGGGCCCGTGACGCTGGCCGTGCCGATTCTCACGCTGCTTTTCATGCGGCTCGCATTCTGGCGCAAACCGATCCCGTGGAGCCGCCTGCGCATTCTGCCGGGCCTCGTGGTGGTCGCCGTCCTGATGGGGGTCTGGGGCATCCCGGCCTTGCTCCGCACGCGAGGCTTGTTCTGGTCGCAGGGCATGGAAACACACGTCTGGGAGCGGGGCTTCGAGACCTTCCAGGGACACGGCGCCTTTTTCCTGTATTACTTCGCGACCGCGCTGCTGAGCCTCTTCCCGTGGTCCGCGTTTTTCGGCGACGGTCTCACCGCCGTCAAGCGAAACTGGTCGGAGAAGAACGCTTTTTTGTTGTCGTGGTTCCTCGGGACCTATCTTCTCTTCAGCTTCTATAAAACCAAGTTGCCGCACTACGTTATGCCGGCGTTTCCCGCCGTCTTCCTGATGCTCGGCCAGGCCGTGGATTCCGCGGACCGCGCGCCGCGCGCCGCGCGTGGATGGTTCTGGACCGTAACCGGCATCGTGACGGCCGTCGCGGTGGTGGCAATCCCCGCCGCCTTCATCATTCCCTTCTCGGCAGCCTATCTCCCGCTGCGCAAGGCGCTGCTCGCGGGCGCCGGGCTGCTCCTGTCGCTGGCCGCCCTCGGAATCTTGTGGCGGCGCGGAGCGCAGCGCGCGCTGGTTCTCCCTCTTGTCGCCGTGGCGGTGTGTCTCTCGTTTCTCGGTGCGGGACTCCGCGCCGTTTCGCCTGCGGTCCAGTTGGTGCCCCTGTTCCGCGAGATGCCGGAAGACACCGTCTACGGCTTTCACGGCTTCCGCGAGCCCAGCCTCGTGTTCTACGCCGGGCGCCCGTGGCAGGGTTTGGAGGAAACGAGGGATCTGCAGGCGTTTCTCAACAAGGCGGGCCCCCGGCTCGTGGTGGTCGAGGAAAAGGAGATCCGCGCGGAGGACCTGGTGCGTCCGTTGTTCGACAAACCTCCGCGCGGCCGCGACTTCACGGCCGAGCTTGCGCAGATCCGCGCGGAGGGATACGAGCAGCGATCCGTTGAAGGTCTGAACATCGCGCGTACATCGGCGGCGAGATTGAAGGTCTTCTACCGCCGTTGACCGCGGCGGGCCGCCACCCCGAACGCCAGCCCGAACCAGATTCCCACGGCCGCGCCGGCCAGGACGTCGCTCATGTAGTGTTGCCGGAGATAGAGCCGCGACCAGCACACCGCCACCGCGGTTGCGGTCGCCGGAAACGACACGGCCGGAATCACGCACGAAACGGCGGCGGCCGTCGCAAAAGAAGTGGCCGCGTGGCCGGACGGAAAACTGCGATACGCGTGCTCGACCCCCAGGCCATGAAATTCACCGTCCGTGTCGAGATACGGTCGCGCGCGGCCGGCGACCGTCTTCACCACGTTCACGGTCAACCCCGCCAGCGTGGCCGCGAGCAGGCAGGCCACGCCCCCCATCACCAGCTCCCGCCGTTTCCGCGCCACGCCGGCCAGGCCCAGCACCGCGGCAACGAGCAAGGTTCCGGGCACATAATCGCCCCACCAGCTCAGCTCGCGCGCGATTTGAAGCTCGATCTCGCCTTGCGAGGTGGTCAGGGCGCGGTCCGCGCGCGGGTCCGCCGGCAGAAGCAGGACGACGGCAAAAACAACGAGCGCGGCGGAAGCGATAACGATTTTTCTCCGCTCGCGAGCGACGGCCAGTCCGCCGTGCCACAGGGCCGCGAGGTCCGCCGCGATGGAATCCAGCCGGGGGCTCATCAGATACCGTCCACGCCCAGCCGCTCAAACGCGTCGAGCGGCTTCATGCCGTCCAGCGTCTTCGCGACCTCCTCGTACAGACGGTTCATCCCGTTGGCGGAGAGATGCAGACCATCGAGCAGGCATGCCTTCTTCCAGTTCGGCTCTTCCTGGAGGCGCGTGAATATGTCCACCAGCGGAACCCTCATCTCCGCGGCCACCGCGCGACAGGCTTCCGCGTAGAGCGCGGTATGATCCATCGCCCGGCTCTTCACCCGTCCCTCGTCCACCGGCGGCGGGGTCACGACCACGAGCCACGCGCCCGAAGAGGCGATCTGCGACGACATCTCCAGGAGGTTGCGGCGGTAATCCTTCACCGGCACATGCTGAATCTGTCCCGGCAGCGCGCTGTCGTTGAGACCGAACGACAGGACGACGAAATCGGGGTGCTCGTCCAGCACCGCGGTCTTCAGGATGCGGACGGCCTCGTGGGTTGTATAGCCGGTGAACCCGCGCAACAGAACGTCCGCCCGGCGGACATAACGATCCATGAGCTGCGCGACGTAGCCGCGCAACTCGATGACCGAACCCATTTCGGTTATCGTATCGCCGAAGCAGACGATCTTCTTCATCCGTGCGTTCTTTCGATGCGAACCCCGTCAATACCGTCTTGATCTGCGGAGCGGAATGTTGCGCGGCTTGTTCAACGGCGCGTTTTGCGGTTTCTTTTCGGGCTTGTAGCGCTGGCGTTTCGATTTCGGCTGGGTCATTTCGGGCGACTCGGCGCCGACCCGTTCGATCTGGGTTCCCACCCCGTTGATGAATTCGTTGACGTGGTGCTGCGCGACCGTCAGCGCCGCCTTGTCCTCGAGATAGTAAAGCTCGGCGCCCATGCCCACGATCACGGCCATGAACATGCCGCGCAACCAGTAGTACTCCACGCGCACCAACGCGTAATACAGGATGTAGAGCGGCGCGAAAAGGCACAGCAACCCTTGCCCTGTTCCGTCCTCGAACGCCACCATCAGGACCAGCAACAGAACGACCCCCCACACGGCATAACGGCCCCAGAAGTAGAAGTTGAACCATGCCGGATTCACAACGGTCGTGTACCACTGCGCTCCGACAAGAATTCCCGCCACCGCGACAAACGCAATCCAGTTCCAGATGGCATAGGGAACGTGGGTCTTCTGCCGGACTTTATGGACATCCTCATACACTTCCGTCATGGAGGGCGCGGACTGTGGGAGGGTCAGCGTTTCGCCGGTGGGCTTGAGGCGATCGACTTCGGAGCCGGTCAGGGTTTCACCCCGGCCACCGTCTATTCGTCGCACCTGCAAGCGCGCTTGTTTGACCGCGGCGCTTTCAAACTCAAGCGGGGTCCCGCAGCTCGGGCAAGCGACCGCGCCGGCGGCCGCATACTCCGATACCTTGTTCTCGCGGCCACACTTCCTGCACTTAACAAGTATGTCTGCCATGATAAGCCTCGGAGATTCCTCGCGTCATTGTACACCGGGTGCTGGAAAGTGGTTAGTCCGCTTTGACGCACGGCGGGTCAGGCCG
>JAKJGV010000009.1:0-314 GCA_022704185.1 Verrucomicrobiota bacterium | reverse complement strand
GGCCGCCAGTATCCCTGCGGCCGCCAGCGCCAGCGCCATGCCCAGCGCCTGCACGAACAGGCTCCCCTTGGGCGGCGCGTAGCGAACCACCACGGTGTGCAGGCCCGGCGGAATGAGCACCCCCTGGAAAAGGTAATCGCAGCGAAAGAGTTCCGCCGGACGACCGTTCAGAAACGCCTTCCACTCCCTGGCGTATTTCTCCGACAAACGCAGGATCGCGGACTTCTCGGTTGAAACCTGAAGTTCCACCTCGCCGGCACGACGGGACCGGACATCCACCGAGCCGGTCAACCCGCGTCCTTCGGAAACCGGGA
>JAKJGV010000099.1 GCA_022704185.1 Verrucomicrobiota bacterium | reverse complement strand
GTGAAGGCCGGGCCCGCGCGCTGTTTCCGTGGGCGGTCCCGAGAGCCGTCCGAACAGCAGCACGACCGCTTTCTCGTGTTGATGCACGACGAACACGCCCGAGAACAGGTACGCGATCACCACGGCGACAAGCACAAAACGGAGGACGCGAAAGCTCGTGTTGAGCGCATCCGTCAGCGCATCGCTGCCCGTTTGTGGGTTCATTTCGTTCAATGTCGCGATCCTTCTCTATCGCCTGCGGCCGGCTTCCCCGGCATTCTCCATGCCGCGCAGCAGGTCGAACGGCGCGGTGTCGGTGCTCAGCACCACCGTGGCCTTGTTTTTCAGCGTGTTCTCCATGGCCTCGAGTTTCCTCAGGAAGATGGCCAGTTGGGGATCCTGCTCGAACACGCGGTAGAAAGCGGCTGCCTCGGCGTCGCCTTCCGCGCGCAGACGCTTGGCGTCCGCCTCGGCCTGCGCGAGAATCTCGTCCCGCTGGCGGTCGGCCTCCGCGCGTATGCGCATGGCTTCCGCTTCGCCCTCCGAGCGATAGCGCTCGGCCAGTTCGTTGCGTTCGGCGCGCATGCGGTCGAAGACTTTCTCGGTGATCGCTTCCGGCAGTTCGAGCTTGCGGATGCCGATGAAGGGGATGTCCACGCCGTAGCGGGCGAGCGCCTCCGGTCGCGCGCTTGCGAGGATGCGCTCCTCGAGTTCGCCGAAGCGGATGGCGGTGGGGTCCACGTTGACGAGGTTCGCGAACGTGTACTGTCCCACGACGGCGTTCTTGTAGCTCCGGAGAAGGCCGTCGAGGTGCGCTTCGGCCTGCGGGACGCTGCCCACGCGTTCGAGGAAGAGGCGTGGATCCTTGATTTGCCAGCCGGCATAGAGCGACACCAGGATGTTCTTGCCGTCTCCGGTCATCGTTTCCTGGAGGACCCCTTCCATGCAGCGGATGCGTCCGTCGAAGCGGAAAACGCGCTGCACGGGCCACGGCCAGCGAAGATAGGCGCCGGCATCGGTCAGGGCGCGCTCCGGCTTGCCGAAGAGGGTGACCACGGCGACTTCGCCCTCGCGGAGGATGAACAGGACCTGGAGGAGGATGAACAACGCGGCCACCGCGGTTCCCACCAGGATCATCAGGAAGTGTCGTTTCATAAACCCTTACCTCCCACTCTCCAGCGTCGAGCCGAAATCAAAAAGGTCCGGCCGGAGCTTCTCTTCGAAATTGAACTGAATGATCTCGTGTGACGCATCCGCGGCGACGACGTATTTGCGTATGCCCGACAGGGCCGTCTCCAGGCTTCCCAGGTAGGTTCGCGCGCGGTACACGGAAGGCGAAACGCGATGCGCGGCCACCTGCCGGAGAAAGCGGTAGGCTTCGGCGTCCGCCGACTGCGCCTTGCGAACCCGGTAGGCTTTTGCGCGCGCGACTTCCGTGACCGCTTCCGCGGAGGCCACGGGCAGCTTCCGGTTCAGGTACGCGCGCGCCTCGAGAATCTGCGACTCGCGGGACTCGAGCGCGCCGACCACGGACTGGAACGATTCGGCCACGGCCACGGGCGGATGAATCCCCTGCATCCCGACGAAGAGTATCTCGACGCCGAGCCCCACGCGATCCGCTTCCGCTTGCAGCCGCGCGCGGAGCTCCGCGGCATTCTCCGCCTGGCGGGGGCCGAGGAGATCCGGAACGTCCATGCCGGCGGTCATCAGGGAGACGGTGCGATAGGCCAGTTGCTCCAGCATCGCGGAGGGATCGGCGAATGCGTACCCGTATTGCATGGCATTGGTGATCCGGTATTCCACGGGGACGTTGATCACGAGCAGGTTGACGGGGACGGCCCCGGAATCGCTTCCTCCGGAATCCCGGCTCGCGAGCATGAAGTAGTCCTCGCGCGGATAGTGCGGAACGCTCCAGAGGATGGCCTCGGGCCCGTTGTGCGTGTCGTCGTGATATCCGACCACGACGCGGAGGATCCGTTTGACCGGGAGGCGGCGCGCCGTCTCGAACGGCCATGGCCATTTGAAATGGATGCCGCTCTCGAGGACAGGCGCTTCGACGGGCGCGCCGAAACGTTCCAGGATGCCGGCCTCGTATTCCCGGATGAACACGAGAGACGTCAACGCGTAGAGCGCGACGAGTTGAAACAGCAGCAGGGGGATCAGGGCGCGCGCGAGGAACCGGAAGAACCACGTGTCGGAAACCTTGAAGCCGAACTGGTAGTCCAGCGTCATCAACACGCTGCGGGCCCACGACGCGGGGTCGGTCAACAGCCGGCTGATCCTGCTTTCGTAGGATGTGCAGGGCTCGGTCTTGCGGCGCGGCCGATAGAGGTCCGCCAGGGCGTTCAACACCATCTCGACGGCAAGCAACAGGAGGTATCCGCCCATGAGCTTCGCGATATAGCGATCTGCATGGGGCACGCTTGTGGCGGCGGCGGCGACACCGGCGACGAGATAGAACAGGCAGGTGAGGCCGGCATACACGCCGGGTCCGCGCAGCAGGCGCCCCTGCGGCGTGCGGCTGAGCCCGAGGAGATATCGGCTGAAGAGAAACAGGAGGAAAGCCTGTCCCGCGAGGAACGGCACGGCGAGCAGGGGGTTCGGGGGCGGATTCGCGCCCTGCGCGTCGCGCATCAGGATGGCGCGTCCGAGCAGCACTGCGATCGCGGCCAGGAGCACGGCGAGAAAGGGGATGAGCCGCTGTTCCAGCAGGCGGCGGGTTCGTGCCGCGGTGAAGGGGTCCACTTCGGCGGAGGCTTCGAAGAGCGCGGTGCCGGACTGCGCCGCGTGTGCGGCCGCGTCGCGCCGTTCCTCTTCCTCGAGGCGTCCGAGCCGCAGGCGCAGCGCGGTCGCGAGTGCCACGATGACGGTCCACAGCTCGAATGCATGAATCGCCGAGAGGGAGAACAGATGGGTTCGGCCGGCCAGCCCGAAGTTGATGAGGGCCGTCAGGCCGCAAAGGACGGCCAGACCCGCAAGGACTCTCTCGTGGTGCTTATCCATCAGGCGCGCACTTCCGTGTTTCGGAACACGAGCATACCCAAGCAGAGGACGCCCGCCAAGTACAACAGGGCGTATCCGGATGCGGCGGCCACGTAGGTCCAGGGAATGGTTCCCCGGCCGCTCAGCGCGTCCGCCATCCAGAAGTGCTGCCAATTGGGAAGGATCCGGTGCAGAACGAGGGCCAGGTTGTGATCGGCGGCGTGGCGGCCGAAGACATAGTCGGACACGAGCCCGGCCATGAATACGAAACTGCAGATGGAGAGGGTGGGCACGATATCGAGGCGGATGGCCAGGGTCATCGCCAGAGCGGTCAACACGCTCACGGCCATCGCGACGAGGACTCCTGCCGGAACGATCCGCCAGGAGAACGCGGCGCCGAATGCCTCCGGCGCGCCGGCGGGTGCGTGCAAGCCCGAAACCACGAACGCTGTGGTCACAGCAGCGGCCAGCAGCACGGATGCGCTGGAGACAAACGGGCGCTGCGAGAAGAAATTCCGGATGCCCGCCAGGAGGTGGGCGAGAAGAATCGCGGCGAGCAACGGTCCGGCGCCCCACCAGTCGAACCCGTAATGGGCCAGCGTGGTGCGCACGCTGAGGAGCGTGGCCATGATGGCCGTTGCGCTGAAGCCGGCGATGATCAGCAGGATCCCCGTGAACTTGGCGAGGAAGAACAAGCTCCGGCTGATCGGCTTGGTGAGGACCGTGGCGGCCGTGCCGCGACGGATCTCGTGAGTGAGCGATGCGCAGGCCGCGTACGCGCCGAGCACGAGACCGAAGACGAACTGGAGGGCCAGCGCGCTGTCCCGAACCATCTTCTCCGCCTCGCCGAGCGTATGAGTGATCGCGACAGGTAAAAGGGCGATCATGGCCAGGCAGGTGGTTGCGGCAAGGAGGAATACCGGTTGTCGCAGCGTTTCGAGCGCCGCGAGCCCGGCTACGGAGGCGAATTGTCTGATCTGATGCCGCATGGCAACACGCAAAGAAACATGTGGCTGTGGCCCTGTCCAGACGTTAGATTACGGAGCGGTTTTTCTCAAGCGCGTATGCGGCCATGGCCTGAAGCGTCGAAGAAGAGGATCTCATGAGTTCATGGATATGGATAGCGGCGGTGCTGGGCCTGGTTGAAGGATTGACGGAATTCCTTCCCGTTTCATCAACCGGGCATCTGATCCTTGTGGGGCGGCTCCTCCGATTCGATGGTCAGAAAGCCGCTTCGTTTGAGATCTTCATCCAATTGGGCGCCATCCTGGCCGTGCTGGTCCTGTACAGGCGCCGTTTCGCGCGTCTGCTGGTTCTGAAGGATGCGACGGGTTTTTCCGGGATCCGGGGACTGTTTCTGCTGGGGTTGACCATGTTGCCGGCCGTGGTGCTGGGCGCCGCGTTTCACGGATTCATCAAGCAGTATCTTTTCCACCCCAACCATGTGGCCGCGGGCCTGCTGGCGGGCGGCTTGTGGATTGTGCTGGCCGAGCGATTCGGCTCGCCTCCGCAGGTGTCCGACCTGGACCGGTTGACGTGGCGCCAAGCCCTCGCGATAGGGCTCTTCCAGTGCATGGCCCTGTGGCCCGGCATGTCCCGCTCGGCATCCACCATTCTCGGGGGTATGATCACAGGTCTCGACCGGAAGGCGGCGGCCGAATACTCGTTCATAGCGGCGGTCCCGCTGATGATTGCCGCGTGCCTTTTCGACCTCGTCAAGAGCTTCGGATGCCTCCATGCTGCGGACGCTGTTCCGTTCGGTATCGGGTTTATCATTGCTTTCGTGGCCGCCCTCGTGTCCGTCGAGTTCCTGATCCGGTTTGTCAGCCGTCACTCCCTTGTTCCGTTCGGCTGGTATCGCATGGCCGTCGCAGCGGTGACGTTTCTGGTCGTGAAATCATAGGAATGGACCGAGCGTCGAAATCTGCTGAACGAACCGTGTGCCTCGGGGTATTCGATGTAGGTCAGGGTGGTCATGAAACACGATGCCGAAGCGGTTGTTTCTCTTACCTCGTCGGGCGCGCGGGTGCAGTTTGCCATCGGAGTGGCGCTCGTTTCTATCATCCCCCTCCTCGTTTTCTGGTATTTGACTTCTGAAAGCGGATCGCCGGAAGGCCTTTCATTCGACGGGCAGACCGTGGCGGTGATCCTGATCCTCGTCGCCCTCGGCGTCAGTGGATACACGATCCTCCGGAAATTTCCCGTGAACATCGTACGCCTTCGCTTCTACCTCGAGCGGATCATCCGGGGTGAACTGCCGGAACATGTGAAACTGCTGCGTGCCGAAGACGATATCAACGCCGTCGAGCAATGCCTGAATCTCCTGCTGCAACAACTCCGGGAGCGCCTGGAACTGCTGCAGACGGAGAAAAAGAGCCTGCAGGAACAACTATACCAGGCCCAGAAAATGGAGAGCCTCGGGGTCATGGCCGCGGGGATCGCCCACGACTTCAACAATATCCTCCTCGGCATCCTGACCCACGTGGAGTTGTTGAGCGAGGATGCGCCCGAGGAACCGGCTTTCCGGCAGGGATTGAAGGAGATAGAGGACTTCGTCCACCGCGCTTCGGAGCTGACGAACCAGATGCTCGTCTATGCAGGCCGCGGGCAGTTCGCGATGGAATCCGTGGATCTCACGAAGGTGATACAGGACTTGAATCCGCTGCTGGCCGCGTCGGTGGGCAGGGGCATCGAACTCTCGTATGACCTCGCGGAAAAGCTGCCCACCGTGATGGGTGACGCCGTTCAGCTCCGGCAGATCATCATGAACCTCGTCATCAACGCCTCGGATGCCATCGGCGACCAGCGGGGCTCCGTGCGCGTCGTCACGCGTGCGGCCATTATGTCTTGCGAGGACACGAGCGATCTCGTTCGCGATGGCCGCGTGCCCGACGGCGCCTTCATCTGCACCGAGGTGCGGGATTCGGGATGCGGGATGACCAGGGACCAGGTGAAGAGGATATTCGATCCCTTCTTCTCCACCAAGCCGCGCGGGAAGGGCCTCGGGCTCGCGGTCGTCCTCGGTATCGTGAAATCCCATCACGGCTTCATCGGCGTCGAAAGCGCGCAGGGGAAGGGCACCTGCTTCCGCGTATACCTGCCGGTGCCCGACGTGATGCCCGCCCAGGGTTAGCCCGGATATTGCCGAGCGCAGCCTGTCGGCGGGAGCCATTCGGAAGGACGACGGCAAACGCTATTGACCGTGACTCAGCGATAAAGTGGTCGCACCGTCGATCCGGCAAGAGTCTCCGTATCTCCATCAACTCCAGCGAGCAATGCGAGCGGGTGGTAAAAGTCTTCTCAGGGAAACACGCCTTGGACGGATAGTAGTACGAGTGCTCATGCAATAAGCGGGTTAGTTGGGTGTCGTCTGTGTTTCTTCCAATGTCTGGAAAAATGCCCGAGTTTTTTTCCAATGTCTGGAAAAACGGGTCGAGCGTTACGGCCGGACCCGCCGGAGTCGCAGCGCGTTCGTCACGACGGAAACGGAGCTGAAACTCATGGCCGCGCCCGCGAGCATCGGGCTGAGCAGGACGCCGAAGAAGGGATAGAGCAATCCCGCGGCGACGGGGATGCCGATCGAGTTGTAGACAAAAGCGAAGAAAAGGTTCTGGCGGATGTTGCGCAGCACCGCGCGGCTTAGCCGGATCGCCTTCGCGATTCCGCGCAGGTCGCCCTTGAGAAGCGTGACCCCGGCGCTGTGCATCGCGATGTCGGTGCCGGTGGCCATCGCCACGCCGACGTCCGCGGCCGCCAGCGCCGGCGCGTCGTTGATCCCGTCGCCCGCCATCGCGACAACCCGGTTCTCCTGCTTGAGCCGGCGAACCAGTTGCTCCTTAAACTCCGGCAGTATG
This sequence comes from Verrucomicrobiota bacterium, assembly GCA_022704185.1. Lineage (GTDB taxonomy): Bacteria > Verrucomicrobiota > Kiritimatiellia > CAIQIC01 > JAGNIJ01 > JAKJGV01. Next base: position 1,549 of record JAKJGV010000099.1, on the reverse strand, counting down.
CCCGCGTGAACACCTTCGATGCCCAGCCTGCGGGCGACTTTATCGGCGGTGCGTTTTTGATCCCCCGTGGCGAGTATGACTTCGAGCCCCATTGCGCGCAGGGCATCCACCGCCGCGGGCGTCGTGTCTTTTATCGGGTCCGACACTCCGAGAACGCCCGCCAGGCGTCCGTCCATCGCGATGTAAACAACGGTCTGTCCGTCGTCCTGCAGACGCGCAACCAGGGTGCGCAGGATGTCGAGTTCCTCGACGCCGTGCTTTTCGAGGAATTCGCGCTTTCCGGCCAGCGCGTTCCGGCCGCGTATGCGCCCGGAGACCCCGTCGCCCGGGATGGCCTTGAAGTCTTCGACAGACAGGAGGGCAATGCCTTGGTCGCGGGAACCCTGCATGATCGCCGCCGCAATCGGGTGCTCGCTTCGCTGCTCCAGCGATGCCGCCCATTGCAGAAGCTCCTTCTCGCTTTGCGCGTGGACGGGAAGGACGGAGGTCAAACGCGGATGTCCCTCGGTCAGGGTGCCTGTCTTGTCCACGACGACGGTATCCACGCGGGCCAACCGTTCGAGCGCTTCCGCGTCCTTGATGAGGATGCCGTTGCGGGCGCCTTCGCCGACGCCCACCATGATGGACATCGGGGTCGCGAGCCCCAGCGCGCAAGGGCAGGCGATGATAAGGACGGCCACCGCGTTGATCAAGGCGTGCACGAACCGCGGCTCCGGTCCGAACCCCGCCCAGACCGCGAACGTAATCACCGAGATGAAGATGACGGAGGGGACGAACCACGCCGCCACGCGATCGGCCACGCGCTGGATCGGAGCACGACTGCGCTGCGCCGCCGCCACCATCTGGATGATATGGGCCAGGAGTGTGTCGCGCCCCACCTTGTCCGCGCGGAACAACAGGGTGCCGTGGCCGTTGATCGTGCCAGCGGACACACGCTCGCCGCCGGTCTTTTCGACCGGGATCGGCTCGCCGGTGATCATGGATTCATCCACGTAGCTGCCGCCTTCGACCACAACTCCGTCCACTGCGATGCGCTCGCCCGGCCGCACGCGGATGAGGTCGCCGACCTGCACATGGGCGAGGGGGACATCCTGTTCCTCTCCGTCGCGGAAGCGGTGCGCGACGGGCGGAGTCAGCCCGAGCAACTCGCGTATGGCGCTGCCCGTGCGGCTCCGCGCCCTCAACTCCAGGACCTGGCCGAGCAAGACCAGCACGGTGATCATCGCAGCCGATTCAAAGTAGATGCCCACCCGCCCGTGATGACGGAACGAGTCCGGGAAGATGCCGGGTGCCAGCAGGGCAATGACACTGTAGACGTAGGCGGTGAGAACGCCCATGGCGATAAGCGAGAACATGTTCAGGTTCATCGTGCGAAATGACCGGTAGCCGCGCAGGAGCAGCGGCCAACCCGCGATCCATACCACCGGCGTGCTCAGCAGGAACTGGATCCAGTGCGACCACGCGGAGTTGGAGAAATGGCGGTGGTCCGCTCCGGGCCACAGATGCGACATCGCCAGGACGAAAACGGGCAGGGTCAGGACCGCTGCGG
>JAKJGV010000098.1 GCA_022704185.1 Verrucomicrobiota bacterium | reverse complement strand
CGGCCGCCGCGATGGTGAAGGCGCACGGGGCCCGGAAGATCTACGCGGCGGTGACGCACGCGGTTCTGACGGACGCGGGCGTGGATCGCCTGAAGGAATCTGCGATCGAGGAAATGGTCACCACGGACAGCGTGCCGTCGCGCGATTGGCGTGGTTTTCCCGTGAAAGTGTTGTCTGTGGCCGAGCTGCTCGGCGAGGCCATCGTGCGTGTGCACAACAATCAGTCCGTCACATCGTTGTTCAAAGTATAGCCAGCGAGGGAGAAGTTGATGAAAGCGTTGAAGGTTACGGCAGAGCCGCGGCAGATCAAGGGATCCGGTCCGGTGGGGCGGATTCGTCGGGACGGGTTGGTGCCCGGCGTGGTGTACGGAGAGGGCAAGCCCGCGAAGCTGGTCCAGTTCAAGTTGCACGATTTCGAGCAGGCCCTGCGCGGCCATTCGGGCGAGCACATGTTGATGGACCTCGAGGTGAAGGGCGACAAGATGTTGAAGGTCCTTCTTAAGGAAGTGCAGCATCACCCGGTTTCGGGCAAGGTCATCCACGCGGATTTCCACGAGATTTCGCTGACGCGCAAGCTGCGCATCGAAGTGCCCATCAAGCTGGTGGGCGAGCCGGTGGGCGTCACGCAGCAGGGCGGTGTTCTGGAGCACGTGCTGCGCGAAGTGGAAGTGGAATGTTTGCCGACGGACATCCCCGAGCAGATCGAGGTGGATGTCAGCGCCTTGAGCATCGGCCAGAGCCTGACGGTGGCCGACATCAAGGTGGATGCGTCCAAGTTCACGTTGTTGTCCGACAAGTTGCTGGCGATCGCGGCCGTGGCGGCTCCTCGCGTTGAAGAGGAAGTGGCGCCGGCGGAGGCGGCGGTGGAAGGCGCGGCGGAACCGGAAGTCATCCGCGAGAAGAAGGAAGAGGGTGAAGAGGGCGCCGAGGCCGCCGAGGGCAAGGGCGAGGGCAAAAAGGAAGGCAAGGCGGAAGGGAAGAAGGAAGGCAAGGCCGAGGGCAAGAAGGAAGCCAAGCCCGAAGGGAAGAAAGAGGGCAAGGATAGAGGTTGATCGCCGGAAGGCGGGCAACTGGATAGGGATTGGAGCGCCTGCCGGTGAAACTGATCCTAGGACTGGGCAATCCCGGACGAAAATACGAAGGGACGCGTCACAACGCGGGTTTCCTGGTTTTGGACGAGTTGGCTTCGCGCGCGGTCGTGTCGTTTGGAAGAGGCTGGTTTTCTTCGGCGCGGATGGCGAAGGCCGAACTGGCGGAGGTGCCGGTGCTGTTGGCGAAGCCGACCACCTTCATGAACCGCAGCGGCGAGGCCGCGGCGGCGCTGATGCGCAAGCGCGGTTTGAAGGCGGCGGATCTGGTCGTGGTGTTCGACGACCTGGAATTGGGCCTGGGCCTGGTGCGCGTGCGGCCGCGGGGCGGCGCGGGCGGGCACAAGGGATTGCAGTCGCTGATCGCGCATCTCGGGACGGAGGATTTCGTCCGGGTGCGCGTGGGTGTAGGGCCGAGGCCGGCCGGGAGCGACTTGGTGGACTACGTGTTGTCGCGTTTTCCGGCCGGGGAGCGGCCGCGCGTGACTGCGGCGGTGAAGCGCGCCGCGGACGCGGTGGAGCGGCTTCTGGCGGTGGGTGTGGACAGAACGATGAACGAGTTTAACAAGAAGCAAGGCGAGGGAGACGATACATGAACCGATACGAGGGAATGTTCATTCTGCCGGAGACGATCAAGGATACGGATCTCGAGGCGGAACTGGAGAAGGTGTGCGAGGAGATCAAGAAGGCGGGCGGCACGATCGAGAGCAAGACTCGCCTGGGCAAGAGGGCGTTTGCCCGGCGGATGCACAAGCAGGAGTCCGGCCACTACGTGATCGTCACCTTCAGCCTGGACCAGCAGCAGATCCAGCCGCTCATGCAGCGGTTCAAGCTCAACGAGACCGTCTTCCGCGTGCAGATCGTGCGCGCGGTGGCGAAGGAGTCCGTCGCGGCCGCTTCGGCCAAGGAGTGAGAACATGGCTTCCCTGAACAAGGTCATGCTGATCGGGAACCTGACGAAGGACCCGGAGGTGCGGTACACGGCGACGGGGACCGCGGTGGCGGATCTCAGGATGGCCGTGACGCGGCGTTTCAAGACGGCGAGCGGGCAGGAGCAGGAGGAAACCTGCTATGTCACGGTGACGGTGTGGGGGCGGCAGGCCGAGACGTGCGGCGAGTACCTTCGGAAGGGCTCGGCCGCGTTCGTGGAAGGACGCCTCAAGCTGGACGAGTGGGAGAAGGATGGACAGAAGAACAGTCGCTTGACGGTCGTGGCCGAGCGGGTCCAATTCCTGGGCGCGCCGAAGCGTTCCGCGGAGTATGGAGATGCGCCGCAGGGCGGCGGAGCCCGGAAAGCCGGCCCCGTGCGCGGAGCTCCTCCGGCGCAGGCGGAAGAGGCGTCGGCCGCCCCGGTGGAACCGCCGGCGGGCGACGACGAGGATTTGCCGTTCTAGAGCGGAAAAAGGTCAGGTATAAGGAAGCATTGCGATGAGAACACCGAGAAGAGAACGAGACAATATGATGGACGACCGGATGGGTTTTCGCAAGAGGCCCCGGCATCTCCAGGAAGGGCAGGTCGTTGACTACAAGGATGCCGAGCTGCTGCGGAAGTTCATGACGGAGCGGGGCAAGATCATGCCCGCGCGGTTCAGCGGTTTGTCGGCGAAACAGCAACGCGAAGTGAAGCGCGCAATTCGTCGCGCCCGCGTGATGGGGCTTCTGCCCTGATTCGGAAGGGGTTTTGAAATGGCTATCGAAGTCATCCTGATGTCGGACGTGAAGGGGCTCGGCGCCGAGGGCGACGTGGTGAGGGTCGCTGAAGGCTATGCCCGGAATATGCTGTTGCCGAAGAAGCTGGCGGCGCCCGTGACGGACGCGACCCGGCGGCAGCTGGAGAAGAAGCGGAAGGAACGCGAAGCGCAAATGGCGGTGGAACGCGCCGCGGCGGAAGAGCTGGCGGCGAAGATCGCCCAGGTGTCCTGCACCATCACCGTGAAGACGGGCGAAGGGGGCAAGATTTTCGGGTCCGTGACGCCGGGGCATATCGCCGAGGCGCTGAAGGCGCAGGGCGTCGTGGTGGATAAGATTCAGATCGAGCTGCCCGATGCGATTCGCGAGCTGGGCGTGTTCAACGTGCCGGTCAACCTGAAAGCCGGCATCCAGGCCACGGTGAAGATCTGGGTCGTTGAGGAGTAGCTCATGGCTGCTCAGCCCACACCTCCGGCGTCGCCGCGGAGTGATCGGATTCCTCCCTACAGCGAGGAAGCCGAGAGGGGGGTGCTGGGAGCGGTGTTGCTGGACCCGGGCGCCCTGGACAAGGCGGTCGAGCGCGGCGTCCTGGCGGATGCCTTCTACCTGAGGATCCACCAGGAACTCTTCGAAGTCCTCCTGGCGATGGTGCAGGAGGGGCGGCCGGTGGATCTCCTGACGGTCGGAGAACGCCTCCGGTCTCTCGGACGCTTCGAAGGGCTGGGCGGGCAGGCGTTTCTCGAAGGCCTGGTGGACAGCACGCCGACGGCGGCGCACGCCGAGTACTACATAGATATCATCCGCCAGAAGTTCATCCTGCGCAGCATCATCGCCCGCTCGGCGGAAGCGCAGGAGGCCTGCTTCGGGGCCGATGAGGATGCCGACGTCATCCTGGGCAAGACGGAACAGGCGTTCTTCGACATCACCGAACTGCAGCGCACGGCGATCACACCGTGGTCCGACCTCATCAACGTCGCGATGGAGGAGATCGAAGTCATCTTCCAGGAGAAGAAGGGGATCACCGGGGTGCCGACCGGGTACCGCGACCTGGACGACATCCTCCAGGGCCTGCAGAAGGGCGACATGGTCGTGCTCGCGGCGCGGCCGTCCATGGGCAAGACCTCGCTCGCGCTCAACATCGCGGAGAACGTGGCGCTGGGCAAGGATCAGCCCGATCAGAAGCCGCAGCCGGTCGCCGTGTTCAGTTTGGAAATGTCGAAGGAACAGCTCGTGCGCCGCATGATCTGCTCGAACGCGGAGGTTCCCTCGCACAAGCTGACGGGCGGATATCTCTCGAAGGATCTTCACGGAAGGCTGACGCAGGCGGCGTCGCAATTGCGAAAGGCGCCGATCCTCCTGGACGACACGGCCGGCCTGGAGGTGTTGGAGCTCCGGTCGCGCGCGCGCCGGATGAAGCGCAAGCACGACATCGCGATGATCGTGGTGGACTACCTTCAGATGCTGCATTACCCGCAGTTCGCGCGCGAGGGGCGCCAGCTTGAGACCGCCGCGATCTCCGGCGCGCTCAAGGGCATGGCCAAGGAGCTCAAAGTGCCGGTGCTGGTGCTGAGCCAGCTCAGCCGCGCGCCGGAGCAGCGCAGCGATTCGGCGAAGCCGCGCCTTTCGGACCTCCGCGACTCCGGCGCGATCGAGCAGGATGCCGACGTCGTGCTCCTGTTGCGCCGCCCGTCCCGTTACGAAGAGGATCCGCAGCACGAGGACCGCCGGTTGGCCTATCTTGAAGTGGCCAAACATCGTAACGGTCGAACGGGCATGGTGGAGCTCAACTTCGAAGAAGAGCTGACGCGATTCGAGAACCGGACCCGCGGCGTGGACCGCGATGCCGGGTTTGCGTCGGCCGGCGAGGGAGGGGCGACGTGAGGATGCGTCCGGCGGCATGGTGTCTTGTGAGCTGGCTCCTTCTCGTGAGCGTCGGCCTCGGTATGGATATCCGCGAGGTGAGGGTCCGCGTGGTCGGCGACGGCATCGTGGATGAGCAGGGTGTCCTGGCCTTCACCAGCAGCAAGCCCGGCGATCCCTTCAGCCGTCCGGCGGTCGGCCGGGATGTGCGGGCGTTGCAGCAGAGCGGCCGGTACGCGCGCGTGGATGTCGAGATCGAAACGGTTCCCGGCGGCGTGGACGTGATCTTCGTGGTCGAGGGCAAGGCCCGCATCCGCAGGCTCGAGATCAGCGGGGCGGAGGAGATGGGCAACCGCAAGATCAGGGAGTGGCTCGAGCTGGGCGTCGGCGACATGGTGGACGACGCGACGATGGCGGTCCAGGCCCAGAAGGTGCGCGAGCAGTACCAGAAGAAGTACTATCCCAAGGCCAACATCACCTGGAAGATCGAGCCGGCGGGCGATCCCGGCATGGTGATCGTCCGCGTGCGCGTGGATGAGGCCAAGCGGGCCGGGGTCCGGAAAATACGCTTCGAGGGCAACCAGCACATTCCGGCGCGCCAGTTGAAGAAGGCCATGACCCAGAAGGAAATCAACTGGCTGTCCTGGATCACCGGCACGGGAACGTACAATCCCGACGATCTCGAGACGGACGTGGAAGTGATCCGCAAAACGTATCTCGACCAGGGATACCTCGACGTGCAGGTGGGCTCGCCCGATATCCTGCTGCCGCGCCCGAAGCGCATGCGCATCGAGATCCCCGTGGAGGAAAAGAGGCAGTACCACATCCGCCGCGTCTCGCTGACCGGTGTAACCACTTTCGATACGGCCGCCGTCGCGCAGGTGATCACGGTGAAATCCGGCGACGTGGCCTCGCTGGCGGCCATCGAGAAGGCTTCGCAGGCCGTGCGGGATTACTATGGCGACCGGGGGTACATCCGGACCAGCGTCCGGTACGACCTGGATGTCCACGGCGAGGATGCGACGGCCGATGTGTCGTTCACCGTGGCCGAAGGTCGGCTCGCCTATATCCGGAATATCAACATCCGCGGCAACTCGGTCACGAAGGACAAGGTGATCCGGCGCGAGCTCGCGGTGCATCCGGCCGGCGTATTCAGCGAAGTCAAGGTGCGCGTCAGCGAAAGCCGGTTGCGCAACCTGGGTTACTTCGAATACGTGAACAGCATCCCGGAAAGCACGTCGGAGCCGGACCAGTTCGATCTCGCGTTCGAGGTCGAGGAGCGGAAGACCGGCCAGTTCATGATCGGCGCCGGCTTCTCCAGCGTGGATGCCCTGATCGGTTTCGTGGAGCTGTCGCAGGGCAATTTCGACCTCCTGGGCTGGCCGCGGTTCATGGGAGCCGGCCAGAAGCTGAAGCTGAGATCGCAGTTCGGAACGAAGCGGACGGATTATGAAGTCTCGTTCGTCGAGCCGTGGTTCCTGAACCGCCGCCTGTCGCTGGGTCTCGACTTCTTCCAGCACGAGAGCCGGTATTTCAGTTCCGAGTACGACCAGCGCAACACGGGCGGCAGCGTCTCGCTGGGTCGCCCGATCGGGGCGAACGAGCGCATCAACCTGACCTACGGGCTGGAAGAGATCAATGTCTACAACGTGTCGAGCAACGCGTCGGAGCTGATCCGCCAGGAGGAAGGCATCCGGTCGAAAAGCTCGCTCACCCTGGAGCTGGTCCACGACACGCGCGACAGTTTCTTCCTTCCGACGCGGGGCAACCGCAGTTCGGTCTCCGCTTCCGTGGCGGGCGGGCCGCTCGCCGGGGACACCGAGCTCTATTCGCTCCAGGCGCGGACCTCGCAGTACTGGCCGCTCTGGTTCGATCACGTCCTGAACGTCCGGGGCTGGGCCGCCGTTGTGGAGGAGTACGGCTCGGCGGACCGGGTGCCGATCTTCGATCGTTTCTTCCTCGGCGGCGCGCGCACCATCCGCGGGTTCCGCTACCGGGATGTCGGCCCGAAGGACGAAACGGGCGAGCCGATCGGCGGCCGGTCGTCGTTGTTCGGGTCGGCGGAATACGCGATCCCGATTGCCGAGAAGGTGCGGCTGGCGGGGTTCTATGACGCGGGCATGGTCTGGTCCGAGGCGTACGAGTTCGATCCCGGCGACTTGAATTCCAGTTTCGGGTTCGGGATTCGGTTCGATTTCCCGGGATTCCCGATCCAGCTCGACTACTCGTGGCCGATCGAAACCGACGAGTTCAACGATCGTCCCTCCGGCCGGTTCAGCTTCTGGCTGGGCTATTCCTATTGAGAAAGGAGCGCAAGCAATGAAACGAAGGATGTTCTGGCTTCACGCGGCGGTGCTGTTCTGTGCGGCGACCCTGGTCGGCCGGGCGGCGGACCAGAAGATGGTGTTCATCAACCTGGACCGGGCGTTCAACGAGTTCCACAAGACGAAGCTGGCGGATGCGCAGCTCAAGGAGCAGGCCGAGGAGTTCAACGAGGAGCGGCGCAAGCTGATCGCGGATTTCGAGAAGCTGCAGGAGGAGTTCAATGCGCTCCGGGATGCCGCCCAGGACACGGCCTTGAGCGAGGCCGTCAAGACCACGAAGAGGGACGAGGCCGAGGACAAGCTGGTCGAGCTGCGCGAGTTCGAAAACCGGATCCGCCGTTTCGACGAGGCGCGGCGCAAGCAACTGGACGACCAGAGCCGCCGCATGCGGAAACGGATCGTGGATGAAATTCTTCAAACCGCGCAGAACTACGCGCGCGTGCAGGGCTACCAGGCGGTGCTCGATTCCTCGGCGCAAAGCATGAACGGGGTGGAAGTGGTGGTTTACCTGGACACCCGGCTCGACATCACGGACCAGGTGTTGGACCAGCTGAACAAGGGCCAGGTCGAGGCGAAGCCGTAACCGGGAGCGCGCGGTGGAAATCACACTGGCAGAACTCGCGCGGAAACTGGGTGGCAAGCTGGAGGGGGACGGCGCGCAGGTGATCCGCGGCGTGGCCGGCGTGCGCGAGGCGCAGCCCGGCGACCTGACCTTCGTGGCGAATCCCCGTTATGCGCCGGATGTCGCGCGCACCCGCGCGTCGGCAGTCCTGGTTGACGCCCGGTGGAACAAGCCCTGTCCCGCGGCATTGATCCGCGTGGAGAATCCCGACCGCGCTTTCGCGGAGGTGGTCATGGCGTTCGCGCCCAAGCCGCCGCCCGTTGCGGCGGGCGTTCATCCGACGGCGGTCGTGGCGGCGGATGCGCGCCTGGGCGAGGGAGTCAGCGTGGGCCCGTTGTGCGTGATCGAATCGGGCGCGGTGATCGGCGACCGCACCGTGCTGCGCGCGTCGGTGTATGTGGGTCATCAATCGCGTATCGGTTGCGACGGCCTCCTGTATCCGCACGTGTCCATTCGCGAGAATTGCACGATCGGGGATCGAGTCATCCTGCATAACGGCGTGGTGATCGGCAGCGACGGGTTCGGCTACACGGTGGACCCGGAAGGGCGCCGCCAGAAGATTCCCCAGGTCGGCATTGTCGAGATCGGGAACGACGTGGAGATCGGCGCGAACTCGACGGTGGACCGGGCCCGGTTCGGCCGCACGCGCATCGGGAACGGCGTGAAGATAGACAACCTGGCCCAGGTCGCGCACAACGTCGTGGTGGGCGAAAACGCGGTGATTGTCGCGCAGGTGGGAATTGCCGGAAGCACCGAGATCGGCAAGGGCGCGGTCCTTGCGGGTCAGTGCGGGATCGCGGGGCACTTGGTGATCGGGGACGGGGCGGTCATCGGCGGGCAGAGCGGAGT
>JAKJGV010000097.1 GCA_022704185.1 Verrucomicrobiota bacterium | reverse complement strand
CCGCCGCTCGGATCGGTTCCGGCTATGCTCCATGCCACAGCTTGTTGCGCGACAGAATTCATGATGACTTTCGGACCATCAGGGGTTCACGGCCCGCGTGGACGCATCTTCATGCAGCGTTTCATTGCTGATCCTCATTGCGCAATACTTCGGCCCGCACATCGTGCAAAACCCGGTCCCTCCATCCGGCGCAGGCGCTGATTGTCGCAAAGCCTCTTCCCTCATGCGCCGCGACAGTTCCGGATCGAGTGAAAGCTCGAACTGCCGCTCCCAGTCGAAGTCGCGCCGCGCGGCCGATACCGCATCATCCCGATCCCGCGCGCCCGGCCGGCCGAGCGCGACATCCGCCGCATGCGCGGCCAGCCGAAACGCCATCGCGCCTTCGTGGATGTCCGCGCAACCGGGCAATCCAATGTGTTCCGTCCGGGTGACACAACACAGCAACGCGGCCCCGTGATACGCGCCGAGCGCCGCGCCAATGGCTGAGCTGATGTGATCATAGCCCGGCGCGCAGTCCGCGACAACCGGCCCCAGGATGTAGAACGGAGCGCCGTGACAGATGCTCTCCGCCCTCTTCATGTTCATCTCGATCTGGTGCAGTGGTATGTGCCCCGGCCCTTCCACCATGACCTGCACACCCGCCTCGTGACAGCGCGATACCAGGCGGCCCAGCACATCCAGCTCCGCGAATTGCGCTTCGTCCGAAGCGTCCGCCAGGCACCCCGGTCTCATCCCGTCGCCCAGCGAGATCGTGACTTCATGTTCCCGGCAGATATCGAGCACGCGGTCGAAACGCTCGAACAACGGGTTCTCGCGCCCGTGGATGGACATCCATTGCGCGAGGATCGAGCCGCCGCGGCTGACAATACCCAGCAGTCTTCGTTTCGCTGCCGGAAGCTGCGCGCGCAAAAGCCCCGCGTGAATGGTCATGAAATCCACGCCCTGCCGCGCCTGGTGCTCGATGACCTGGATGAGATGCTCCGGCGTCAGGTCGGCAATTTCGTCCACCATCCCCACCGCCTGATAGATCGGAACTGTTCCGACGGGGACCGGCGACGCATCGAGGATCCGGCGGCGAATCTCGTCCGCGTCGGAACCCGTGCTCAGATCCATGACCGTATCCGCGCCTGCGTTCACCGCGCAGCGAAGCTTGGCCAACTCCGTCCCTGTGTGACCGGCCAGGGGAGAGTTGCCGAGGTTGACGTTGATCTTCGTGCGCAGCGCGCGGCCCACGCCCAGCGCGCGAACCGACGGACGATTCCGATTGCCGGGAATAACGACTCGTCCGGCGGCCACTTCGCCGCGAATAAACTCCGGGGGGAGAAACTCCGCTTCAGCCACTGACTCCAAAGCCTTGATCATGCCGCTTCCCTTCGTTGGAATTACCCAAACAGGTTCCAAGGGTTATCCCTGACATCCAGGGAACTCTCAGCCCCGCGTCAGTGCGGGACACCCCCAGCGAACGAATTCGCAGCATCCCCCCGTGGTCGAGGAGTGTCAAGTCGAGAGGAGTTTGCGATGCGGGATGCGAGATTCGGGATTGGGGATTCGAGACGGGACTGCTAGAATGGCTGCATGAAAGCGAATCCCGTCGTCTCTAAAACAGTCCTGGTCACCGGGTGCTCCAGCGGCATCGGCTTGAGCGCCGCGCAAATGCTGAGGCAGCACGGATGGAACGTCCTTCCCACGGCCAGGAAGGAAGAAGACCTTCAGCGCCTGCGGGATGAAGGGTTCACGCCCATCTCTCTCGACGTATCGAGAGAAGACTCCGTGGCAAGAGCCGTGGAGGAGACGCTGCGCCTGACCGGGGGCACCCTGGGCGCGCTGGTGAACAATGCCGGCTTCGGCCAGCCCGGCGCCATGGAGGACCTAACGCGGAATGCGATGCGCTACCAGTTCGAGGTCAATGTGTTCGGCCTCCAGGATCTCTCGAACCGCCTGCTCCCGGTGTTTCACAAGCAGGGCTACGGACGCATCGTGAACATCAGCTCCGTGCTCGGCCGGATCACCATCCCTTTCATGGGCATCTACTGCGCGTCCAAGTACGCCGTGGAAGCCATGTCGGACGTGCTGCGCGTGGAGCTCAAGGGAACGGGCATTTCCGTTTCGATCGTCGAGCCCGGCCCCATTGAGACCTCGTTTGGCAAGAATGCGGTCGAGCGCGGAAAGAGCCAGTTGTCGCAAGTGCAATCGCGATTCTCGGAGCGTTACCAGCATCGCGTGCACGGCAGCGAGCGCGGGAAGACGGCCCCGTTCACGCTTCCGCCCGAAGCGGTGGCATGCAAGATCGTCCACGCGCTGGAATCGCCGCGTCCGCGCCGACGCTACCCCGTGACGTTTGTCGCGCACGCCGGCTCTTTCATGCGCCGGTTCTTCCCCGACGCGTGGATGGATGCCATGATGGGGGCGAGGATGCGGGCCGGCCGATGAAGAAGGGAACGTTTCGGGTCAGAAGGACCTGCCGACGTGCATACCGCCGGTGAGGTTGAAGCGGCTGGGTGTGCGCACCGGCCCCTCGGTCTCGCGGATCTTCATGTAAAGGCTTCCCAACGACAACCCCATGCGCCATGTGGAGCCCATCCCCCAGGACAAGCCTATCGAAGCGTGACTGACCAATCCCAGGTCGTCGTCCGTCGTCATTCCCGCCAGCACTTCCATGTCGAGCATCATCGGATTGATGTCCTCTTCCAGGACCCACCGTATCGTCGGCCCCAGCATGCCGTAACCGCCGGAGACGCTGACCAGCGTTTCGTCTTCCCGGACCGCCACGTCGCCGTGCATGTATCCGCCTTCCAGCATCAGCCCGACATCCGCGTACTCGCCGCTGAATCCACCCCCGAAACGTACACCGTACATACCCCCGCTCCGGGAGCCGCCGTAGAAAACCCGGGCACGGGTTCCGGCCTCACCCCAGCCCGTTCGCTGCTCCAAGTCGCCGCTCAGAACGTCGTATACGAAGTACCCCGCATAGACAAATGCGGCCGCCACCACGACCACGCCGACAACCACGAAGATGATGACAGCGATATCCGAACTCCCCGCATCGAACGAGCCGAATCCCTCCACGCAGTACACGTCCGAACAGTAGACATCCGGGGCCCCCACCGAACGAGGCCGCCGGCCCCGCCGTTCAACTCTTGACGGTCCAAATTGCGGTTCGGCCGAAACTGCCTTCTCCACCTGCCCCGTAACGGCATGGCTGGGTTCCGGCTCGACGGGCTCGACGATAACAACGGTGTTCACCATCGGATCGTTCGTGACCGCCGTGAATTCCGCGGCATCCACCTGGCGGAATTCGGCATCTGGATACATCCGGTGGAGATCGTCCACCGTGACCACCTGCGAGGTCTGGGCAGAACTTTGCGGAAGGGCGCTCACAACGAGAGCCAGGGACAAAAAGAGCGACAAGAGTTTAGCCATGCGCTTGCTCCGTGAGACCACGATATCCCCGCCAGGGTCCGACCACAAGGGGATTCAACTGCGCTGCGGAGGCGGCGCTGGACTCGTGTCCGCGCCGCCCCGCGCAACGAAGCGATCGGCCCTGTATGGCGCGTGATCCGCGCGACCCTTTCGCCCATCGCTGGCTTAGATCCTACAGCGCAATCGGCTCACCCGCGCTGCGTGACTATCCTGCAATGCCGCGCTACACTGCGCCTGATGACCGATCTTGAGAAAGACACCTGCTCGGATGGTTTTTTGCTGTGTCTGCTGGAGACATGGCAGGATCGGGCGCAGGGAACGCTTGCGTTCCAGGCGAAGCTTTTTGACGGGGGCCGGCTTGTGGATTCCGCCGGTCGCACGGCTCCTGAAACTGCTCTACCGCGTCATCCAACCTCCCCATGTGCTCGCGGTCTACGGCCTGGGCTGGATGGAATTGATTCAGAAATCGAAGCCCGAAATCCTCCCCCGCCTTCGCATCCTCGATCTCTATTCAACGGCGATCGCGCTATCCGGAGAACTGCGGCCGCGCGCGGCCACCGCGGACATCGCGCGCGCGTACGGCACGGGACACCAGGAGGGCGAATCGCTTTTCTTCTCCTCAACGGTCGAGCACATTCTGTGGGCCGTGCTTGCCCGCGCGGGCGAACGCGGCATGGACTGGACTCAACTGCTGTCCGCCGCCGAAGCCGCGCGCCATCGCGCGGACTTCACCGGATGCGCGTTCGACGAGACGACGCTGGCATCGCTGCCGGAACAGCCGGGCGTCTATGCGATGTACGATACAAAGGGGGAGCTGCTGTATGTCGGAAAATCCGCGTGCCTTCGACGTCGGCTTGGCGGATATTTCCGGACCACCGCCGAACTTCCTCCCAAGCTCGCCCAAATCCGGCAGCGCATTCACCACTTCGACTACACCGTGGTCGGTTCGGAACTCGAGGCGCTGCTGCTTGAACAGCAGACCATCCGGACGCGCACACCCCGGCTGAACGTTCAAAGTCGCGTGGAGGAAGGCCATAGCCGGTATGCGGCGCCGTTTCTTCCCGTGGCCGTCATCGAACGATCCGCGAAACAGGACCGTTCCGAGGTGTTCTTTTTCGGCGGACCCGGACACGCCTTGCAGCTATCGCTCAAACCCGACGCGCGCCCCCCGGCCACGCTCGTCATGGTCTTGCGGCATTTCGCGGGCAACGGCCCGCGTCCCAAAGCCGGCCGCATCCTGCGCGACTGGGGCAGCGAAGGTCAGGAAATATGCAGGCGCTACTTCATGCGCCACCGGGATCGGCTGCATTGGATGGATGTCCGCGCCGATTCCGATGGAAGTTCGTGGATTGCACAGTTGATGGCCGTGGCGCGAAACGTTCTGACCGAAATGCCACCCGCCGGCGAGTACCGCGATCCCGGCTTCAATCCGAAGGCGGAGCCTTCTTCGGGATGAAGGTTTCCACCTGCTCGTGAAACCGGGCTGATTCGTCCGGGGTCACAGGCCTCCACCTCTGCGTGCGCAACCGGAACGCCACGGCGCCCGGACGCAGGATGAAACTGGTCACGTGCCGACCATCCGGAGCAAAGGCGTGGGCGCGTCCTTGCGGCCCGCACACGATCATGGTGCCCGCCTTCTCGTCGCAGAAGATCATGCTCGCCGCCGCAGCGCGGGCGTCTTCGACCGCCTTATGAACAGGGCGCTGTTCCTTGCGCCGCACCTCGGCGTGCCGCGTGCGCCGGCCCTGCTGGCGGCCCGCGCGCTCGATGGACTCCGCGAGTTCGCGGAGCACGGAGGGCACGCGCCGCAGCTGGACCCGCGCTCGCTCGCCGTCACCCTCAGCGCGCGCGGCAGCCGCACCCTGCTCGATTCCGCCCAGTTGTCTTGCCGCCACCTCCAACGCGCGATGCAGGCCGGGCTGCCAGCCTCCGCCCAGGAGGTTGCCGATGTCCTCGCCGCCGGGAATCCGCGCGAGGACATTGAGCTTCAAGCAAAGCGCGCCCCGCTCCGTCCGCATTTCCACGGCCTGCAGGGTCACCGCCACCTTGCCGGAGTTCTCTTCGGGCGCATTGAGCGAAAAATAACCCGCCACCACCTGTCCCAACACCGCATACGTCTTGGACGACTTTCCGAAAGAACTGAGCTGGCGTTCCTTCAATTCGCCGCCCAATTGCATGAGCGCGACGGGGCCGGCCTTCGCTTCGTACAGCCGGTCCACGCGCGAATCGCGCACCGCGAGCAATACCTGCGCGAGATCGCTCCACTCGGGCAACCCGTTCGGCGCGTAGCCGCGAAAGACGGCGTGCGGGGAGTCCGGCCTTGCGTGTTCGCATTCCGAGGACTCGCAGCGAAAGCAGTAGACCCGGCCCTTCCGGTAGACGTCCCATCCCGCCTGCGCATCCTCCAGCTGCGCCGCGAGTTGGTCCGCCAGCGGAGGATCGAATTGCAGCGCCCAGTCGTTGCTGGGCCTGACCTTGAGCTTCAGTTGGATGTCCACCTCTTCCGCGCGAGGCGGCACGGCACCGAACTTATAAAGGTGTTGATCTCTTACGAACGTGCGCAGGACGTCCACTGCGGCCTGTTCGCGGCGCTCGGCACGGGTCTTTGACGGTTGCGCGGGCGCACCGGGCAGAACTTCGCCCTCACCCCCCGCTGAACCGGGAGGCGCTGGAATTTCAGGCGTATCACTCATGGGTGGCGATTCTCACCTCCGGACGCAGACCGCTCGGGAAATCACTTCTGCCCGATCTCCTCGACGAGCCGCTCCCGCCCGGCCGGCGTGGTCATGAATATGAGGATGCTGCCCTTTTCCAAACCGAAATCGGGCGAGGGATTGAACTTCCAATCCTGTCCCATCCGGACAGCCACCAGCAGGCTTTCCGGATACGCCGAAAGCTTGAGGTCCGCCACGGTCCTGCCCTCGAGACTCCCGGCCAGGGGGACCTCCTCGATCCGCAGGCCCTTTTCGCGATCCCGCAGCATGATGTCCAGGAACGACACGGCGGCGGGACGGATCATCTCCGATGCCATGCGCAGTCCGCCGATCGTGAACGCATTGATCACCGCGTCGGCGCCCGCCTTCTTCATCTTGTCGCCGTGCCTGGGATCGGCCGCGGCCGCAACTATTCGCAGACGGGGATTGAGCTGGCGCGCCGTCATGCAGACGACGATATTCAGGGGGTCGTCATCCGCAGCGGCAAAAACGCCCGCCGCGCGCTCGATCCCCGCGCGCTTCAGCAACTCGTCGTCTCCCAGTTCGCCGCTGAGATGCGGAATACGATCGCCATCCGGAATGTCGCGCACGGCTTCCGAAGCGTTTGGGCACACCACCACCAGGGACCGTCCGGTCGCAAGCAGTTCCGCGGCAATCTGGCCGGCCACGCGGCTCCAACCGCAGATGATGTACTGGCCCGAGAGCTGTTCGATAGCCCTATCCATTTGCCACCTCCTCCACTCACTGCGCAATTCGCCGCCGACCGCGAACGCCGTCACGCTGGAAAGCGCGTATCCGATAAGCCCGATTCCGCCGAACGCGATGAACATGGTGAAAACGCGTCCCCCGGGATGCCCGGTGAGGTCCACCACCTCCTCGTAGCCGATGGTCAGGACGGTGATCACGGTCATATAGAGGCAGTCTATCCACCCCGCCTCCGGACCGACCACCATCCGGTATCCGACGGTGCCGATGGCCAGCACGATCGCGCAGAGCGCGGCGATAAGCAGGATGCGGCGGGCGAGCGGCGAGGGTGTGAACTTTCTCCTCATGAGGGCATAGCTTCATATCTCCGCCGTGGAAGTCAAGGGGATTGAAAAGACAGGCGATCGCTTCAACCCTTCCGGGCGGGAGGCGGCATCAGCGTCCTGAACGTTGCGCGATGAATCCAGAGGCGCGCGTCCGCGCCGGTTGCGCGAAACTCGATCATGGCCGGCTCGGCCACTTCAAAGAGCAGCGTCTGCTTGCGAAACTCCCGGCCGGGCGTTTCGATGCGATCGATTTCCGCTTCGGCCAAGGCCGCCTCCATGTTCAGACGATGCACACTGAATCTCCCCCAACTGTCGCGGACCGTGCGCCTGGGTGTTTTTGCGCGATATTCCACGTCGAGCGCATAGCTTCCGGGCTGCAGCAACCATGCGCCGCCGTAGCTGAGATTGATGGGACCGCGCGACCCGTCCCCCTCCCAGTAACGCACCAGTCGCCCGCCCAGCGTGCGTCGGAGTCCGCCTCCATGCCGGCGCGTCTCGGCGACAAGGATGCTGCGGTCGCCGTGCTCGAGGAAATCGAGTGCGCGTTTATTTTCCGCCGGATTGTAGCCGCGCTGCAAGACCACGTAGGTCGAGTTCCCATAGACAACGCCGAATGAACCCTGCCGCAGCCCTTCCACAAACTCACCATCCATTAGTGTAGGCAGCGCGTTAAACGCAGCCAGCACGAGGTCCACATCGCGCGGTCTCTTGTGGAGCTGCCGCCACGAGTAGATATCGCGACGGTTCGCGCACGCGCCGGCCAGGCGGTCACTCGTGACCAGGACCCCGTCCCGAGGCACATGCCGGGCCGCATCCAGGAGGAGAAGAAGATCCGGATTGGGGATGCTGTATGTGTAGCGGTTCTTGGCGCCGAAAGGAAGAAACCCCACCCAAAGATGCGCGGCCAGCGTGATGATTACCAGGAGGAGCGCACGGACAGGCGTGTCTGCGGAACGAGCAATCTTTCCAGAACGGAAGGCCTGAATGCTGCAGGCAAGCGACTCCAGGATTCCGACGGTCAGCGTGGTCATAACCGGGGGTGGATAGTGATTGAGCAGGCCATGCTGCCTCGAGAACCCGCTCAGGAGACAGGTGAGCAGCGCGACGGACGGGAACAGCCACAGGGCGGTGGCACGACGGTGCAGAAACGGCAACATGGGCAGCACGGCGAGCGCCAGGGCTGCGCCGCGTCGTCTCAAACCCGCCGCGTCCCACGTGCCGAGAAGCTGCTGTACCCCGAGACTTTCCTGTCGTCGCGCGAAGACCGTGAAGCCGTTTACGTATGGGAAGAGCACGGTCAGGGCAATCGCCCCGTACAACACCGCGACGGCACCCCAGGCGTAACCGGCTTTCCATCGGTCCTTGACGGCGAAGTAGAACAGCATGGGGAGGATGAAAAGAAACGCATCTTCGCGAACCCCGAGAATGAGCAGGAGAGGCAGCCACATCATGTTCTTGCGGAAGCGGAGGCCGTAGTAGAGCCAGGGCACGAGCAAATGGTATGT
>JAKJGV010000096.1 GCA_022704185.1 Verrucomicrobiota bacterium | reverse complement strand
AAGACGATGGGCTTCCGTCCAAGGCGGCGCTGTCGGGCCGGCCCTCGGTCGAGCGGTATGCCCGGGTGCCGCGCGCGTCCTCGGAATCCTCGAACAGGCGGCTTGCTGCGAGAAGCATGCAAGCGCGGCCTTCGAAGGCCGTGGACAAGGCGCTGGCGGCGCCGCAGGGGTGGGCGCCTCTGAAGATGTTCGTTTCGCAATCGGGCGTATACCATGTGGATGCCGCGGCGGCTGGGTGTCAGCCCCGCCGAGGTTCTGACCCGGATCGGGAGCCGGGCTCTGCGCGTGACGAACCGGGGCGCTCCCTGCAGCTACCTGCCGGTCTCGGATGGATTCTGTTTCTATGGAGAGGCCGTTGACAGCCTCTATACGCAGACGAATGTGTACTGGATCAGCTGGGATGGCGGGGCCTCCATCGCCCAGCAGGCGGGGGTCCTGCCGTCTGCGCAGCCCGGCGGAATGTTCACCGACACCTGCCGCCTCGAGCAGCAGAACATCCCGGTGACGGCGCCGGTTACGGACCCCGAGTCGGACTACTGGTTCTGGAACTTCCTGATTGCGGGCCATCCGACACTCGGCGCGAAGGATTATGGATTGCGGCCGCCCGCTGTGGCGGAGGACAACGGACAGGCAACGCTGGTCGTGCGGCTCTTCGGTGGCTCAACAGTCGGGAAGACAAACGAGCATCGCGTGCGTATTTCTCTCAACGGAACGATGCTGGGAGAATTCCAGTGGGACGGCCTCAAGAACGTGGAGGTCGCCCATACGTTCAGCCAGTCCCTGCTGCGGGATGGCGAAAACTCCGTTCGAGTGACGGCGTTGCTCGGTTCCGGCATCCCGTACAGCGTGGTGTATGTTGATTCCCTCGAGCTGACGTATCGCCGCCGGTACGAAGCGGTGGATAACCAGTTGCTGGCGCGCGGCGATGGAAACGCCGTGATTACCGCGACCGGCTTCAGCAGTTCAAGAATCCGGGTGCTGGACGT
This sequence comes from Verrucomicrobiota bacterium, assembly GCA_022704185.1. Classification (GTDB taxonomy): domain Bacteria; phylum Verrucomicrobiota; class Kiritimatiellia; order CAIQIC01; family JAGNIJ01; genus JAKJGV01. The sequence goes on along the minus strand of JAKJGV010000096.1, from coordinate 7,723 downwards.
CAACGACCCGGCCAACCCGGTGTTGCTGAAGGGCGTGCGGGTGGAAGTGGATGGAGGTCTGTACCGCGCGAGCTTCATGCCGTCCGGTCCTTCCGTCCCATACCAGGTTGTGGCCTTGGATGCGACCCCGCCGCCGGCGGCCATCCTGGTGGACTCCCGGTCGAAACTGCGTACGCCGGACAACGCGGCGGAATACGTGGCGATCACCGTTCCTGAGTTGGCGTCGGCCGCGGAGACCCTGGCCGCGCATCGGCGCTCGAAGGGCCTCTCGGCCAAGGTCGTGATGCTCGAAGACATCTATGATGAGTTCAGCGACGGGTTGACCGAGCCCCCGGCGATTCGCAGGTTCCTGCGCTATGCGACCCAGCAGTGGGCCGTGCCGCCGCAGTATGTTCTCCTCGCGGGCGAAGGCACGTACGATTACCTGAATGCGCGCGGAACCGGCGACAACCTCGTGCCGACGATGCTGGTGCCCACGCCGCACGGGCTCCAGGCTTCCGACGGCTGGTATGCCGATTTCGACAACGAGCTGGTGCCCCAGCTTGCCATCGGCCGCCTGCCGGCGCTGAATGCGGCGGAACTCGACCGCCTGGTCGCAAAGGTCATCGCGTACGAAAATGGCGAGGGCGGCCGCTGGAAACAGGATGTGTTGCTGGCCGCCGACAATCCGGACGACGGCGGCGATTTCCCGGGATCCAGCGATCATGTCGAGAGCCTGACGCCGCCGGATTACACCGTTCAGAGGGTCTATCTCTCCGATCACACGCTGCCCGAGGCCCGGGCCCTTCTGCTCAGCGCGTTCAACCGGGGCTCGATTTTCGTCAACTACTTCGGGCACGGCGGCCTGGACCTGATGGCCTCGGAACGGTTGTTCGACATCGCCGCCGCGAATACGCTGACCAATGCCGCGCGTCAGCCCGTAGTGGTGTCGCTCAGTTGTGCGATCGGCCAGTTCGCCCTGCCGGGCTTCGATTGCCTGAGCGAGGTGCTGATGCTTTCGCCGGGCGGCGCCGTCGCGGTGTGGTCGCCGAGTGGCGCATCGTACAACAAGGGCGCGAATGCCCTTGCGGACATCTTTTACCGGCAGGTCTTCCGCGAAGGAGAGGCGATCCTCGGCGATGCGATCGTGCAAGCCCTTCGGCAATACGAGGTCCCGGGCCTGACGTACATGAAGGGCATCTACAACCTGCTCGGCGATCCGGCGATGAAGCTGGCGGGCGTGGCGTTCATCCGGCCCGGCAGCACGCTGGAGTCCTGGCAGGGCGAGGTGTTCAGCGACGAGGAGCTGGATGAGGAATCCTTTGGAGCGTTTGACGCGGATCCGGACGGCGACGGCGTGCCCAACCTGATGGAATACGCGATGGGGTGGAACCCCCATGTGGCCGACGGTGACGGGCGCATCATGATCTTCGGCCCGTGGGAACTCGGGATCGGCGATGCGATAATCCGGTACCAGCGCCGAAAATCGGCCACGGACATTGATTTCCAGTTACAGGCTTCGCTCGATCTGTCAACATGGGAAGATGCGAGCCGCTTTGTGGTGGGAGCGAATGTGTCGGATGACGGCAACGGCGTGACGGAAACAGTGGAGATCAGCGTCACGCTGCCCGCGGGCAGTTCTGAAGGGAACCGCCTCTTCGTGCGGCTTCGCGTCAGGAGTCTGTAAACGTGGCGGTGTCCTACAAGCAGCGTGCCGACCTGGTCGCCCGCAACATCGCGGGCGAGACGATCGTGGTCCCGATCCGTGGCAAGCTGGTGGATCTCCAGAAGATTTTCGCGCTGAACGGGTCGGCCGAGCATCTCTGGAAACAGCTCGAGTCGGCCTGCACGATGGAGCAGTTGTGCTCCGGCCTGGCCGAGGAGTTCGACGTGGATCGCTCGCAGGCGGAAACGGACGTGCGCGAGTTCGTGGAGGCCCTGCTCGAGGCCGGCCTCGTTGAGGGAAACTAACCGTGGGTACGGGCGCACAGGGGCTGGAGGCCGACGCGGATTTCCTTCAACGCTTTCGCCGCGAAATCGCCGGCCGGCGCGTCCCCTTCACCGGCAGCATCGAACTCACCCGCCGGTGCAATCTCCGTTGCGTGCACTGCTATTGCGGCGACCAGGATTCCATCCGCGAGGCGCAGGGAGAAGAGCTTTCCCGCGACCGGTGGATGAGCCTGCTGGACGAACTCGCCGAGGCGGGCTGTCTCGACCTCCTTTTTTCCGGCGGCGAACCGATGTTGCGGCGCGATTTCCCGGCACTGTTCGCGCACGCGAAGAAGCTGGGGATGATCGTCACCGTGTTCTGCAACGGCACGCTCGTGGACGATCGCGTCCTGGACGTCTTCCGCGATCTGCCGCCGCTGCTCGTCGAGGTCAGTCTGTACGGGGCCGCCGTTGAAACGCATGAACGTGTAACGCAATCTCCGGGGTCCTACCGCCGGATGCGCGAAGGCGTGGACCGTCTTCTCGCGGCGGGACTGCGGGTGGGGTTGAAGACCGTGCTCATGACGATCAACCGCGCGGAGTATGCCGCGATGGAGCGCCTGGCCGATTCGCTCGGCGTGAGCTGGAGAAGCGATTCAGCCCTTTTTCCCTGCCTCCCGAACCAGGACAGCGGCGCGCGTCCGAACGTTTGCGGCTCGTGCTCCGGGGCGTCGTCCGTCCTCGATTACCGGGTGCCCGAAGACGAAGCCGCGGCACTCGAGTGCAGCCGCGCGTCGCGCACCGATGCTTTGCGCAAGGCGTGGGAAAGCACGAGCCGCCCGGTGACGGATGCGCTTTACACCTGCGGTTCCGGGCTGACCGGTTTTCATCTCGATCCGTATGGCGGTCTGCAGCCGTGCCTGATGGCCACAGGCTATCGCGAGAGCGCGGTGGAACTCGGATTCGCCGAGGCGTGGCGGCGTATCGCGCGCATCCGCGAGGTCCGGGCGCCGGAAGGCTATGCGTGCAACCGGTGCGATCTGCAGCCCCTTTGCAGCGGTTGTCCCGCGCTCTTCGATCTCGAAAACGGCAACCCGGCCGTCCGGTCGGAATATATTTGTTCCCTCGCGCAGCAGCGCTTTGCTAGAGTATCAAACGGTCAGCAAACAGCGGTTCTGAGCCGATGAAAGACAAGAAAATCCAACACGCGCAGAAGCGCAAGTACGAGAAGCCGCGGATCCGGGCCATCCGGCTTTCCGCGGACGAGGTCCTGGCCACCGGATGCAAGACGTCGCCGGTCAGCATCGGTTTCGGCAGCAACCTCTGCACCAGCGGATTCTGCAGCAGCAACGTGGGGTCCTGAACAGCGTGCCCGCGCAGGAGCAACCCCCTATGTCCCCACCGGTCTGTCTCGAAATAGCCGGCGTCCATTTCACGATTCGCTGCCGGCAGACCCGCGTTCTCCCCGATCCGTGGGAATGCTACCGGTCGTTTCGCACCGACGGCGGTCCGACCGCGGACATGATCTCCGTCAATCTGTCCATCGAGATCGGAGGCGTCCCCGATCTTTCATCGGCCCGCAGGGTTTTCGAGAGCGAATCGTGGTCCCTCTTCGCAGGTGACGGGGCTGTTTACATCGCGCTGGCTCCCCGGCCCGGAGGGTTGCCCCCCGCATGGGTCGCCCGGATGTCGCCGGATTTCACCGAGGGCACGGTATTCTGCGACGAGATGCTCGTGCGCGACAACGACGGAGTCAGCGGCATCATCAATCCCATTCTCCATCGGTTGGATCAACTGCTGGTCATGTACCTGCTCGCGCAGCGCGAAGGGGTGATCATCCATTCGGCCGGCGCGGCGTTGAACGGGAAAGGAATGGTCTTCGCGGGCCGCTCCGGGGCAGGCAAGAGCACGCTTTCGCGCCTGTTGCGCGATCACGCGGATCCGGCGCGGACCGTCTTGCTGAGCGACGACCGATCTGTTGTGCGACGCATCGGGAGTGAGTTCCTTGTCTTTGGGACGCCGTGGGCCGGCGACGCGCAAATCGGATTGAGTGCCCGCGCGCCGCTCACGGGACTCTACTTTCTGCAGCACGCGAACGAAGACCGGATCGAACCGCTGGCGCCGGCGGCCGCCGCCCAGGCGCTGCTGCCCGTGGCTTCCATTCCCTGGTACGACCGGCATCTTGTCGAGGCAACGACCTCGTTCTGCGAGCGAATCGTCAACCAGGTGCCCGCATTCAATTTGCATTTCAGGCCCGGACGCGAGGTGCTTTCGTTGTTACAGTAGACGCGCTCTTCCGCCTTCGCCGGGAGGCTTCGGCGGAACGAGCCAGAGCGCGTGGATCAAAATGCAGATGGACGAACAAAATGCGGCGGAAGTGCTTTCGGGGTCCGAGGCGGGACAGCTTGTCGAAGCCGCGCTTGCGTCGGGTGCCGATGCCCGGTTCGAGGTGGGCGGAGCGAGCATGGCCCCGACTATTGGTCCGGGCGATGTGGTTACCGTCCGTCCCGCATCGGCTGAAGATATCCGCGTGGGCGATGTCGTTTTCTATCGCCGGAGCGACGGGTCGGGGCATGTCCTGCACCGCGTCCTGTGGAAACGGCACACGGCAGGGAAGTGGGTATTGAGGACGAAGGGGGATGCGCTGCGCAGCCTCGATCCGCCGGTCGCGGGCGATCAGGTGTTGGGGCGTTCGACTACCGGCGCGAGTCGTGCGCGGGCATGGCGGGGGTTGATTCGTGTGTGCGGATATGCCGCGGTCAGCTTCTTCCGCAAGAGGATGAAGCCGCGAATTGACGCGAATTAGGGCTAATAGGAAGAGCGGATCAGCACCTCTTCCTCTCTTGTTCGCAGTAATCCGCGGTGCTACTTCTTCTCCGCCGCGGCCTGGTCCACGATCTTCTGCTGCTTTTCCAGCTCTTTGAGCAGCTTCTTCCGCTGCTCGTCGTAGTTCATGAGAAGATAGGTTTCGTCGCGCTGCCCCGCCGGCTCATGCTTGGCGCGCGCCTCCAGCGCATCGAGTTCTTCGAGTTCCTTCTTGATCCTCTTGATGTGCGTCTCGGCCATGACTCTTCGAATCGGCAGCTTCATTGCGAAACCTCCAGTGCGACGCTTGAAGCCTACCCCGCTGGGAAATCAAAGGCAAGCAGGGATGGAAGAAGCGGGGAGCCGAAAATCAAGAATGTTGACCACCCGCTCCCGCTGGTCGCTGGAGATCACGGAGAAAAAGGAGAAGAGAGAATCGCCTCCGTGCTCTCCGTGTACTCCAGCGACTGAAAGGAGCGGGTGGTAGCTTTTCTGATTTACGTCAGGTCTGCGTTAGTTTATAGTAAATCGTTCAGGTGCAGGAATGCGTATCGTCAAAGACGGCTGGCCATTGATTCTCGGTATTCCCGTTGCGGGGATAGTGCTGGCCGTGCTCTGCCGGTGGGCAGGCTTCCCGTGCGGCGCGATGACCTTTCTCGTTCTGGGCCTGGTGGGCGGCTCGTTCATGCTCTATTTCTTCCGTAACCCCTCCCGGGACATCCCATCCGATCCGGGTGTTTTTGTGGCCGGGGCGGATGGGTTGATCCGCGCCGTCGAAACGGTTCAAGAAGACCGCTTGATGAAGTGTGAGTGCGTTCGCATCAGCATTTTCCTGAGCCCCCTCGACGTGCATGTCAATCGGGCGCCGCTGGCGGGGAAGGTCACCCAGTTGGGGTACACGCCCGGCAAGCATTTGTTGACGATCCAGAACGCGGCTTCGGAATACAACGAACACAGCACGATCTTGATCGAAGGCGAGCGCACCCGCTGCCTGGTGAAGCAGATCGTGGGGCCTATCGTCCGACGCGTGGTATACTGGCTTGAGATGAACCAGGTCCTGGAAAAGGGCGCGCTGATCGGCATGATGAAATTCGGGTCCCGTCTGGACATGTACTTCCCCAAGGCGGATGTTGATGTTATGGTGCAAAAAGGATCCGTGGTCAGGGGTGGTGAGACCGTGGTGGCGGTACTTGCGAAGGGAAAGGCGTAATGAATATTCGGCAAGTCATCCCGGTGGCGTGCACGTACGGTGCCATGTTGGCCGGATTCGGCAGCATGCTGGCGAGCGCGGCGGGTCACTTCGTTCCGGCGGCGCAGCTCATCATGATCTCCATGATCCTCGACGGGCTGGACGGCAGCCTGGCGCGGAAACTGAAGGCCACCAGCGCGTTCGGCGCCGAGTTGGATACGTTCGTGGACTTCTCGAGCTTCGGTCTTGCGCCCGCGTTTCTCGCCTACGAAGCCGTCCTGCATCGCTTCGGGTTCTGGGGTTTTATCATCGCCGCGGCCATCATCCTGTCCGGCGCTTCGCGGCTTGCCCGATTCCGGATCGTGGATCCGTATCGCGGGCAGAGAGGCTATCTGGGTCTGCCGATCACGGTGAACGCGGGCTGGATATCGCTCTCCGTGTTCGTCGCGTTCAGCGGCGTCCTGGAGCAGGATTGGCTCACGCTGCAGTCCGGGCCTGTCGCGGCTTTCGTGTGGGGCGTGGCCATCGCGCTCTGCGCGCTGGAGGTTTCGCATATCCACTACGCCAAGCCGACCAAGGATCCGGTCGTGCAGATCGTTTGCATCCCCCTGACGATGCTCCTGTTCGCGAACAACGTCCACATCGCCGCGCTCTCGGCGATTACGATGTTGTGTTACGGCTTCATCTTCGCCTTCATCAGCCCGATGACGCATCGCCGGGATTTTGTTGAAGTCGCCGAGGACGAAGAGGAAGATCACCCGGTATCGCTGAAGTAGGGCGCGTTTCGCCCTGTCCCGCAACGCCGCTAAATCCGCTATATGAACCGGTCTTCTTCCGGTATATAGTTGAACACCATGCAAACCGCGTTGGATAAGAAGAAGCGCGTCCCTTACTACGAGCAATGCGCATCCGTGGTGCTCAAGGCCATAGCGGATGGGCAATACGCGGTGGGCGAATTCCTTCCGTCCGAGCGCGAGTTGAGTCGCCGGTTCGAGGTCAGCCGCCTGACGTTGCGGAAAGGCCTGGCGGACCTGGTACGCAAGGGCGTCCTGGAAAGTGTGCCGGGCGCGGGGAACCGCGTGGTCATGAAGCCGGGCGGTGCGCCGAGATCGCGGCTGATCGGCTGCGTCATGAACCGGCAGGCCGGCGTGCGCACGCTCAGCCCGTATTATGCGGAGGTTTTCGGCGGCATCGAGGCGGGGTTGACGGATGCGGGCTACTCGCTCGTGTTCTCCTCCGTGAAGAGCGGTGACTTGTGGGCGTCGGCCGGCGCGGTGCGGATCAAACCTGCCGCCGTCATCGCCGGCTGCGCGGGAGTCCTTCTGATCGGCGGGCTGCCGGATGAGCTGGCGAACCTGTACCGGAAGAAAGGGGTCGCCGTGGTGCTGGTGGATCGCGTCGGCCCGCAAAACATTTCGTGCGTGCATCCCGATAATCACGCGGGGGCTCTTGAGCTGGCCCGCTATCTGGTCGGGCTCGGCCACCGGCGTATTGCCTTTCTGGGCGCGCCCGGGGACCCGGTGGTGGAGGCTCGCCTCGGCGGATTGAAGAAGGCGCTGGGCGAGGCGGGAGGAACGTTTCAGGCGAAGGATTTCATCCGCGGCGACTACGAGATTCAACCCGCGCACGAGGCGATGAAGGCATACCTCGTCCGCAACCGGCAACGCCTCTCGACCGCCGTCATGGCCGTCAACGACGAGGCGGCGATCGGCGCGCTCAGGGCAGTCCATGAAGCCGGCTTGCGCGTTCCGGCGGATCTTTCGATCGCGGGGTTCGACGACATTGCCTGGGCGTCCCATACGGTTCCGCCCCTGACCACGG
>JAKJGV010000095.1:385-8747 GCA_022704185.1 Verrucomicrobiota bacterium | reverse complement strand
CAGCGACCGAAAAGCGCATTCATCGGGCAGTACGATCTCTTTTATACCTGCGAACTGGTCTACTACACCCGCCCCCGGTCGGGGGTGCATATCGCGCGCGAGTGCGGTCCGCTCAAGACACGCGACGGGCTGCGTGCGAACTGGAAAGGCTGCGCCGCCGCATCGTACATGGCCGACCTGATTTCACGCATCAGCCCGCCGGACGCGCCTCATGCCGAGTTGTTCGGCCTGCTGGAGGCCGGGCTGGATGAAGTCGCCTCCCACCCGGCCAGCGCAGAGTTCCTGTTCTGGTTCGAACTCAGGCTGCTGGAACAGCTCGGCCTGGCGCCCCGGCTCCAGCACTGCCTCGCCTGCAAAAAACCGCTCGCGCCCGGCGAGCGAAGATCGCGCTTCTCATATGCGCGCGGCGGAATCCTCTGCCCGCCCTGCTCCCGCGACGCCACGGATTCCCTGCTGCCGATCGCCGCCGACATCCTGGCCATCCTGACCTCATGGCAGCGCGCGCAGAACCCGCAGGCGGCACGGGCCACGCGTTGCTCCACACGGCAGCTTGCGGAAATCGAAAATCTGCTCGGCCTCTTTCTTGCCTATCATCTCGACACGCCCCTGCCCGGCCGTCCGATCGCCCTGGATATCCTGGCCCGCAAGCCGGCCTCCGCAAATTGCGCTTGAGCCACACAGATCAACGCTCTAGTCTCGCTTCCGGTTCTCATGACCATGCTCAAAGACCTCTGGAGCGTACTGTGGAAGGCGATTCTAATTGCGGGAATCGTTGTGTCGTTCTTCTTCCTGGCCGAACTGCTCCGGATCTTCATGCTTCTGTACCGCATCAACGCGATTTTCGGCCTGGCATTCGCCGCGCTCATCGCCCTCTTGACGATCGTGCTGCTCGCGCGCTGGTGGATCGCACAGCGGAGATCGCCCTCCGTGCTGGCGCCGCCCCCCATCGGCGATCCGGACCTGGCCACGCACAAGGAAATGCTGGCCTACTGCCGCTACCTCACGCGATATATGGACCGCCTGGCGATGAATTCAGCGCTGGGCGAAGCCGACCGGACGGCCGCCGCGGAACAGGCGGACGGCATTCGGAGCCTCCTGCGCGCGCACCCGCTGAACGACGACCTGCGCATGACCATCCGGAAGTCGGAGGAGGAACTCATCCGCCCCCTCTTGAACAAGCTGAACGACCATGCTGCGCGCGAAGTGCGGAAATGCGTGCGCGACGTGATGATCGGGGTGACCCTCAGCCCCTATCCCAGCGTGGATCTGCTCATCGTGATGTACCGCAACCTCGCGATGGTTTCGCGGGTGATCTCGGTGTACCGGAGCCGGCCCGCCCTGCGCGAGCAGCTTATGATCCTTCGCGACATCCTGGTGGTCGTCGCCACGGTGAATTTCATCAACCTGAACCGGAAGCTGCTGGACAACCTGTTCTCGCAGATCCCGATGGTCGGCCGGTTCATCGACGACATCGGACAGGGCGTCGGCGCGGGCATCCTGACCTCCGTCGCCGGGCATGCGGCCATGGATCGCTGCGCGGCGTTCAAGGGCTGGAACAGCCAGGAGGAGATCGCGTCCATCGCCGCGCGGTCGGCGCAGTTCCTTGCGGATGTGCGCCAGTTGTTCACGCGCGACCTGCTCCCCGAGATGAAGGGCCGCATTCGCGCCGACGTGCCGCAGGACAAGGTGGAGGAACCCGGCTTCTGGGAGTCCATCGAGCGCGGAGTGCTCGCCGCGATGGACCTGACGGGAAAAGCGTGGGACAGCTTCGTGCTCAAACCCGCGGTCGCGGGCATGCAGGGTGTGGCGGTCGCGGGCAGTGCGCTGGCGCGCGGAGTGGCCCGCGGAGGTTCAAGTGTGGCGCGTGTGTCGGCCCGTCATACCCGGAGCGCGTTCCGCGGATTCCAGACTCTCACGGAACGCATCCGCTACACGTTCATCGGACGGTGGACACATCGCCGCTAAAGGATGGTTGTTCATGACTCGGAAGCCCAAGAAACACCTTCTCCCCAGTACACCCGTGCCGGTTCCCTTCGGCGCGCAGCTCGCCGATCGCGGGGTTCAATTCACCCTGTGCAGCCGGCACGCCACCCGCGTGTGGTTGATGCTGTTCAACGCGCCGGACGCCGCCAAACCATCCATGGAATACGAGCTGACGCCGGACGAGAACCGGATCGGCGATATCTGGCACATCCACGTGGAAGACGCGCGCGAGGGACAGTTCTACCTGTACCGGATGGAAGGACACCCTCCCCCGGGCGTCGCCGACTTCTTCGACCCCGGCCAGTGGCTGCTCGATCCGTACGCGCTGGCCGTGGCGGGATCGCCGAAATGGGGCGATCCCTTCGGGATGACGCCGGGCCAACCGCCGAAGAATGGCCCGCGATTCCCCAAGGGCGTGATCGTGCGTGACGACTTCGACTGGTCGGAAGACCGCACCCTGCGCACCCCGCTGCGCGACACGGTGATCTACGAAACGCACCTGCGCGGGTTTACCGTGCATCCGACCTCCGGCGTGGCCCATCCCGGAAGCTACCGGGGCCTGATCGAGAAGATCCCGTACCTGCAAGACCTCGGCGTCACGGCGCTGGAACTGCTGCCCATCCAGGAATTCAACGAGATGGAGTACTTCCTGGAGAACGGACGCCGCAGGGATCTGCGCAACTACTGGGGCTACAGCACGCTCGCTTTCTTCGCGCCCAACGGGCGGTATGCGGCCTCCGGTGTGTACGGGCAGCAGTTGCGCGAGTTCAAGGAGATGGTCGTCGCGCTGCACAAGGCGGGGATCGAGCTGTTCCTGGACGTCGTTTTCAACCACACCGCCGAGGGCGGCGACGGGGGGCCGACCTACTCGTTCCGCGGAATAGACAACTCCATCTACTACATGATGGACGAGCAGACGCGCCATTATCAGAACTTCTCCGGCTGCGGCAACACGGTGAACAGCAATCACCCGATCATGCGTTCGTTCATCATGAACTGCCTGCGCTACTGGGTCCTTCACATGCACGTGGACGGGTTCCGGTTCGACCTGGCATCCGTGCTCACGCGCGGCCCCGACGGCGAGCTGCTTCCCAATCCGCCTATCGTGGAACAGATCGCCGAGGATCCGGCGCTTCGCGACACGAAGATCATCGCCGAGGCGTGGGATGCCGCGGGCACTTACCAGGTGGGGACGTTCCCCAATGAGCGTTGGTCCGAATGGAACGGGCTTTTCCGGGATGATGCGCGGCGCTTCTGGAAAGGAGAAGCCGGCATGCTGGGCCGCATGGCAACCCGGCTGACGGGCAGTGCGGACCTGTACGAGAAGAACGAGCAAACGCCGCTGAAGAGCATCAACTTCGTCACCTGTCACGACGGGTTCACCCTGCGCGACCTCGTGAGTTTCAGCGAGAAGCACAACGAAGCCAACGCCGAGGACAATCGAGACGGCGAGAACCACAATTTCAGCTGGAACTGCGGCGTCGAGGGGATCACCCAGGACGAGCGGGTCAATGCGCTGCGAATCCGCCAGCAGAAGAATCTGCTGGCCTCCCTGTTCCTGTCACAGGGCATTCCGATGATCGCCGCCGGCGACGAGTTCGGCCGTTCGCAGCAAGGCAACAACAACGCATACTGCCAGGATAACGAGATCAGCTGGGTGGACTGGACGCTCCTGGCGAAGCACGGCGAGCTGCGAGCCTTCGTCCAGAAACTGATAGCCTTCCGGAAAGCCCATCCGTCCCTCCGGCGCACGCGGTTCTTCAAGGGGATGCAGGAGCATCAACCCGAGGCCGATATCCTCTGGCTCGGGAAAGACGGGGAAGCGCCGGAATGGGAAGAGGACCTCGCAGTGGCATGCCTGGTGAACGGGAAGAAGGAGTTCACGGGGGCCGCCCAGGACGATGATCATCTCCTGATGGTGTTCAACGCGGATTCAAAAAACACTTCGTTCGTCGTCCCGCCCGCACCGGGCCGGGCATGGACGCTGGCCTTCACGACGCACGACAGAGAACCCGCATGGTTGAAGAGGAGGAGTCTGTTGACGGCCCCGCCCAGGTCGGTCACGGTTTTCGTCTCTTCGCCGTAGCTCTCGCGGGGCGCCGAGTCTCCGCCATGATCCATCTCAAGAAAGCGGGATTCCCGCCCATGATCGGCAAAGCGATTGCGCAAGGCACGTCGTAGCTGTGCAACTCCCGTACGCGCCGCGCCAGGTTTTCCACGCAGGAAGCCCGGGTCTTGGCAACAAACACCACTTCTCGACCCTCCTGCAGCTTGTCCTTCCAGCGGAAAAGCGATGTTACATGCCCCAGGATATTCACGCACGCCACCAGCCGCTCGTTCAGCAACATCCGGCTGATCCGTTTTGCCTCCATCACGTTCGCGGCGGTCATGTAGACCAGAACACAGTTGGCCATCGGGCACCTCCGGGCAGCACACTCTTCATTTCCTTGCGATTCCATACCATCCATATCGTTTCGACCGCCGCACCGCACCCTCTTTCTTCTATCCCCGGGTGTCGAATATGGGTATAATCATTCTTCAATAAGGAGCTTGAACGCGCATTTGTGCAGAGGGGGCAATTTCATGAGCTGTTTCCACCGGGCGGGATGGGTACTGCTTTTGCTCTCGCTGTTTGCCTGTGGTTGCGCGAGCGTGCCAAACGAGTACATCCCCTCCGTTGTGGGATCACTCGGGGAAAGTGAAACATCGGGCCCCATAGAGGCGCGCATCAACGCAGCGCAAGACCGGGTGTCCCTGGGCGACCAGATATTTTTCTCGGTCACGATTCGGAATCGAGGAGCCGATCCGATCTGGCTGCCGCGAGATCCGGACGTGCTCTTGACCTGGATTTACCCCAACGGCGAGCATGACAACTTCCTTCGGGAGTTCGCCTCGGAGCGATTTTACGACACCGCGGACGCAGTGTTGCTGAGACCCGGGCACCAGATGGTCAAAACCATTATTGTGAAGACCTACTTCTTCCCCAAACCGGGTATTACCGAGTTCCGCGCGCAGGTCCATATGGCCCGAAACACCAATCCCGAGCTGCGACCGTTTTGGGTCGGTGATTTGGAATCCAATGCGTACGGGGTTATGGTGGACAAGCCGATTTTGCGATCTGCGCGGCGCTGAACAAGGAGCGCGTCACGCTTCCCGCACGAGAAGCAGCCATCCCCGTTCTCTCAGGCCGATGCGGCCGCGCGGAATCCGCCGGTTGTTCCACAGGTCTCGCATCCCTCGATCCAGGCGGAATGTCGCCTTTTCGTCCGACGCATTGAACAACGCCAGGATTTCCGCGCGGTCTTGAGTCCGGCGGAATCCCAACAGCCGATCATTCCCCGTCTGCATCCAACGAAAGACGCCCCTGCGAAGAACCTCGTTCTCCCGGCGCAAGCGGATGGCCTTGCGGAAGAACTCGAACAACGCGCGGTCCGGTTCCCTTTTCGTAAGACGCCCGACACCATGAGGCATATGGCTCTCCGGTTCGAACAGGATGTCTGCCCAAAGCATCGGCTGTCGATTGTCTGGATCGTTGGCGCCCCACAGGCCCACTTCGGTCCCGTAATAGATCATCGGCGCACCCGGATAAGTCATCTGAAAGATGACCAGTTGCTTGAGCACGTTCCAGGTGTCCGTTCGCGGACGCGTCGTTACAAGTCCCGGATTCCCGGAGACTCCCGAGAGGGCGAAATAGCTGTCCCACTTCTCCCCCGCCGGCAATCGGTTCTCCAACGCCGTGGCAATGCGCCCGAGATCGTGCGAATCGAGCAGGTTCTGCAAGACCAGGTTGATTTCGCCCGGATACGCACGTCGGAGCGCGGTCAACTCGCGCTGCAGCTTCCGCGCGCTGATCGCGTCCGCCCCGGGCCGGAAAAAGCGGAATACCGGGAATAACCATGCGTAATTCATGACCGAATCGAACTCGTCGCCGCGGAGATAGTCATCCGCGCGGCTGACCACCTCGGCCGTCAGGAAAGCGTTCGGATTGATGGCTTTCACCAGCTTGCGCCAACCCTTCCAGAACCCGTGCGGCACACAGAACGCCACGTCCAACCGCCAGCCGTCCACGCCGTCGGACGGGTTGCCGTCCGCATTCGGATCCATCCACCGCTTCGTGATGGCATGGAGGTACTTTTTCACCGGGAGAGCCAGGTCCTGTTCCGAACGGGCCAGCTCGGGCAGCGTCTTGTGCCCGAACCATCCGCGATACTCGAACGTGCCGTCCCTGTGCCACTTCTCAATACGGAACCAGCGCCGGAACCGCGAAGCCCGGCCGTTGCGACACACGTCGCGAAACGCAAAGAATCGTGTGCCGACATGGTTGAACACTCCGTCAAGGATGATGCGCATACCCCTGCGGTGGATGTCGGCGACGAGGTCCAGAAGATACCGATCCGCCGCCGTCCATATCCAGGTGCCCGGATCCTCGGTCTCTCCCGCGCGCGCAAGCAGATCCAGATCGCCCGCGCGATCCGGCCCCAGCGTCGGATCCACATGATGGAGGCACGACGCATCGTACTTGTGCAGTGAAGGGGCCATGAACACGGGGTTCAGGTATATCGCGTTGATCCCGAGATCCTGAAGGTAGTCCAGTTTCTCACGGAGGCCGCACAGATCACCTCCGTAGCGGCGATGATATACCGCCTTCCGAAAACCGCCGAGGCCGGCCTCCCACGGGTCAAGCGCATACCAATCCGAGCCCCATTTCTTCACGCGCCAGCCCGGAATCGGATGGTCCGCGATATCCTCCACGCACGGATCGTTCGCCCGGAGGCCGTTGCGGAACCGTTCGGGGAACACCTGGTACCAGATTGCATCCTTCGCCCACTCGGGCACGACAGCTCGCACCCGCCTGCTACTTCTTCGCGCGCGAACGGCAGTCACTGTGTTCTCCCGATTTCTGTTTCCGTCAAGGGCCGATGCTGCTGGAAGTCATATCCCCACACCACGCGATTTTTCATGCGGAAGAGAAGCCGCGAGGAGTCCCCCGTCCAGAAGAGGCGCTCACCCAGGTCCACCCGAAGATCGTCGGGAAGCGGATCGGAGTAGTACACCGTCCGCCAGAACTTGGTCTCGCGCACCCGGATCGTGAAGCTATCCTTCACATAGCGCGTCCGCAGAAGACGCGCGGACCGCCGCCCGTCCGGCGCATCCAGTTGTTGCACAACCCAACTCGGTGGAACCCATATGCGCAGCCCCAGCAGGAAAAGGAGAAGTGCCGCGACGCCGAGAACGGCCCAGCGAGGCACCCACATGCCGGCGGGCCGAGTCAACCTGCTGTAGTCCCTTGTCATGGAAACGGCCGCGTTCAGGGCTGTTCGGCGGGAGCCGGTTCCGGTTCTTCCACCCGTTCGGCAGCGGGTGCCCTTTTGAAGAACCTGGAGAAACCGAGCCGCGCCGCATCCCGATATGTGAGGAACACGAATACCGCGATGAAGAGAAAGAAGAAGATGTTCGAAAGCATATTCACAACGCGCGTATGCACGGGCCGGCGTGTGATCCATTCCCACAGCGAAAAGACGATATGGCCGCCGTCAAGAATCGGAATCGGCAGCAGGTTCAGGATCGCCAGGTTGACATTGATGAAACAGGTGAACCAGATGGCGATCATGATGCTCTGGCTGACCGCCCACCAGAAGAACGCGAGGATCATGATCGGACCGCCGATGCCCTGCGCCGCGGCCCTGGCCTTCTTGGGCGTCACCAGCGCCTTGAGGATGCGGATTATGGCCGTGGCATGGCTCCGTATCTGCGATCCGGGCGACGGATGGGATATCTGATCGTAGTCGATATCCATCATGCTGAACTGGACGCCGATCAACGCACGACCGACTTCTTCGCTGTATTCCGGCGTGACCAGGACATCCACCCGCGCTCCTCTCCGCAACACGACGGCGCCGACCGTGGCATCTCTTGCCTGGTTGACAAGATCAATCAGTTGTTCTCGGCTGAACAGCGATACATTGTTGAATTCGACGATTCGGTCCCCCGCCTTGATCCCCGCCTTCTCCGCGCTGGACCCCGGGACAACACCGCCCACGTCGCAGAAATTCACCGGCCAGACCCCGTCCAGCGAGAGCACGCCGATCTCGTTACGCTCGGTCGGCAAATCAACCGTGCGCGTCGCTCCTCCCGACTCCACTTCCAGGCGGCAGTTCTTCAGCAGGGAAAGCCGGATGGCGAATTCGTTCCAGTTCTTCACCGGCTCTCCGTCCACGCTCAGAATACGGTCGCCGATACGCAACCCCTCCGCATAGGCCACGCTGTTGGTGTCCACAAACCCGATTGCGCAGCTCTGTTCGCTGGGCGACGATGGCTTGCCGATCCAGAACACCAGGTAGGCGAGGAACACGGCGAGGATCATGTTCCCCGTTGCCCC
>JAKJGV010000095.1:0-230 GCA_022704185.1 Verrucomicrobiota bacterium | reverse complement strand
CCGCCGAGAGGGAATGCCCCGATCTTGTATGTGACCTCGCCGATTTTCCTCTTCCAGATGGCGGGGCCGAAGCCGATCGAGAATACCTCGACGACCATGCCCGCCCATCGCGCGGCCAGGAAATGGCCGAGTTCATGGACAAAGATGGTCATGCCGAAGAGAAGCAGAACCACTACCAAGGTGTAGATCGTCATCATCGAGCTGCTGTCACTCCATGAAAAAACGGACGT
>JAKJGV010000094.1 GCA_022704185.1 Verrucomicrobiota bacterium | reverse complement strand
CCCTGCCCCGGATTGGAGACCCAGTTCCTGCCCCGCCGCCCGCGGCCGCGGCGTTGCCCCAACGCCATGACGACCAAGCCTTCGGCTTCGCCTGCCTCCCCCGCTTCCTTGACGGCGTCGTTGGTGGAATCCACCATTTCGAGGACATGAAGGGGCCGGCCGATCCGCCGCGTCATCAGCCGCTTGCTCAGTGTCCGTTGAATATCTTTGCAGGCGGCGGGAGGGTTGACGCGATTCATGGAGACAGATCCAGGAATTCCAGCGAGAAGTCCGCTGCCCGCGCGGAGTGGGTCAACGCTCCGATGGAGATTGCATTCACACCGGTTCGCGCCACCTCTTCGACATTATCCAGCGTGATGCCGCCGGAAGCTTCGACCTTGCACTTTCCGCGACAGAGTTCCACGCAACGCGCCATGATGTCCGGGTTCATGTTGTCCAGAAGCACCCAGTCCGGACGGGCGGGCAGCACATCCTTCAGGTCAGCCTCGGATTCAACCTCCACTTCAACCAGCAGACCGGGGTGCATGCGTGCGGCGGCGCGCACCGCGTCCCCGAGGGATCCCGCGCCCCGGCGCCGCCACAGCGCGCGATGATTATCCTTTATGAGCACCCGGTCGTAGAGACCCGTGCGGTGGTTGCAGCCTCCGCCGCAAAGCACCGCGTATTTCTCCAGCATGCGGAGGCCCGGCGTCGTTTTCCTCGTGTCGAGGATTGCAGCGCCGTGCGCCCTGGCGACAAACTTCTGCGTCAGAGTCGCAATCCCGCTCATGTGCTGAAGGAGATTCAGCGCGACCCGCTCCGCCGCGAGGATCGAGCGTGCCCTGCCCGAAACGTTCAGCACGGCGGCCCCCTCTCCTGCGCGCGAGCCGTCTTCCCCGAACACGTCCAGCGACAACGATTCGTCCAGGGTTTGGAAAACCAGCGCGGCCACCCGCACACCCGAAAGGACGTAATCGCCGCGCGACACGATCGTTCCGGATGCGGTTTCCTCTTCGGTCACCAGCGCCAGGGAAGTGACGTCGCCCGTTCCGACATCTTCGGCAAGCGCGCGAAACACCATCTCGCGCACCTCAGGCTGGTCATGGATTTCCGGCAAGCTCACCTCGGCTTTCTCCCGCTCTGACGCTTTTTAGATACCTTATACGTCACCGGCGCGCGAGCCTTTTGCGATGCGGCACCAAGGGCTTCTGTGGAAGCCTTCAGGTCGCGAACCTGATCTCTCAGCACCGCCGCGCGTTCGAACTCCAAAGCCTCCGCCGCCTCCAGCATCTCCCGCTCCAGTTCGGCAATGACTTCATGGACGTTATACGGCTCGCCCGATTCCCGGACGATCTGCTCTTCGACATCGCGGCCCCGATGTTCATCCGAAAGGCTTTCCTGGATGCCTTTCACAATGCTCCTGGGCGTGATACCGTGCTGCTGGTTGTATGCCAGTTGCTTCTCCCGGCGCGCGGCTGTAACTTCGATCATCCTGCGCATGGATTCCGTAATATGCTCGGCGTAAAGGATCACCTTTCCGTTCACGTGGCGGGCGGCCCGTCCGGCGGTTTGGATCAGCGACGTCTCGGAGCGCAGAAACCCCTCCTTGTCCGCGTCCAACACAGCGACCAGCGAAACTTCCGGGAGATCGAGTCCTTCCCGGAGGAGATTGATTCCGACCAGGCAATCGAAATCCGCCTTGCGGAGCCCGCGCAACACCTCAACGCGTTCGATGGCATCAATCTCCGAATGCAGGTATTTCACGCGGAGGCCGAGGCTGCGCAGGTATTCCGAAAGATCCTCCGCCGTCTTCTTCGTGAGAGTTGTAACCAACACCCGCTCCTTGCGTTCCGCGCGCGTCCGCACTTCTTCAATGAGATCGTCTATCTGCCCCGTCAGCGGCCGGACCTCCACCGGGGGATCCAGGATGCCCGTCGGCCGGATGACCTGCTGCACGGGGGTCCCGCCCCGTTCGAGTTCGAACGGGCCCGGGGTGGCGGTTGTGAAGATGGTCTTTCCGATCGTGCTGAAGAACTCGTCAAACTTCATCGGTCGGTTGTCCAGCGCCGAGGGCAATCGGAATCCGTGGGCCACAAGCGTTTCCTTTCGCGCGCGGTCTCCGTTGTACATGCCCCTCAATTGCGGCACCGTGACATGCGACTCATCGAGGATCGTCAGAAAACCCTCGGGAAAGAAGTCCAGCAGGGTCGCCGGGCGCTCCCCGGCGGAGCGGCCCGAGAGTTGGCGCGAGTAGTTCTCTATGCCCTGGCAATAACCGAGTTCCTGCAGCATTTCGACATCGTATTCCGTCCGCATGCGGATACGCTGCGCCTCGAGGAGTTTGCCGTTCTGCTCGAACCATTGGACACGGGCCTCCAACTCTTCGCGGATACCGGCGATCGCGGCTTCGATTTTCGACTGCGGCATCACGAAGTGTTTCGCGGGCGAGATCACGGTGCCTTCCAGCTCCGCCTCGGTTTTTCCCGTGAGCGGATCGATTCTCCGAACGCGTTCGACCGTGTCGTCGAAGAAATCAATCCGCAAGCCCTTCTTGCTGTAGGATGGGAAGATGTCCACCGTGTCGCCGCGCGCCCGAAACGTGCCCGGCGCGGACTCGACGTCGTTTCGAGTGTACTGGATATCCACGAGGCGCCTGAGCAAGGAATCCCGTTCGACCGTTTCGCCCTTGCGGAGGCTGACCAGCATATTTCGATAGTCTTCAGGCGAGCCGAGCCCGTAGATGCATGACACGGAAGCGACGATCACGACGTCCTCGCGATTCATGAGGGCATCGGTCGCGGCAAGGCGCAGGCGCTCGATCTCCTCGTTGATGGAGGCATCCTTCGCGATATAGGTGTCCGTCTGCGGGATATAGGCCTCGGGCTGGTAGTAATCGTAGTAACTGACGAAATACTCCACCGCATTGTCCGGAAAGAAGCCCTTCAGCTCGGCGTAAAGCTGGGCGGCCAGTGTCTTGTTATGCGAGACGACCAGCGCCGGCCGGCCGTATCGCGCGATGACGTTGGCGATCGTGAAGGTCTTGCCCGAGCCGGTCACCCCTTCCAAGGTCTGGAAGCGCCTGCCCTCCTCCAATCCACGGGAAAGGGATTCGATAGCCTCCGGCTGATCACCGGTGGGCTGGTATGGCGAGGCAAGCTGGAATTCGGCCTTCCTCATGGGAGGCACTATACCGGGCTGGAGTTCCGCCTGCAACGGCGGGACCGCGCTTCCGCTCGGCCGGTTGCGGCCGCAATTCCCTTCCACCCTGCTGTCCCACCGCTCCTACTTCAGCGGCGGAGGCTTCGGCAGTCCTTCCAACGACGCCAGGGACTTCTTCATGTCCTCGTCGGTCAGGTGATAGTCATGCAGGTGTCCCTGCAGGAAATTGTCGTACCCTGTCAGGTCCATCAAGCCGTGACCGGACCAGTTGAACAGGATCACCCGCTCCTTGCCTTCTTCCTTCGCCCGGTTGGCTTCCCGCACCACCTGTGCGATCGCGTGCGAGGTCTCCGGCGCTGGAATGAATCCCTCGGTGCGCGCCCATTGGACGGCAGACGTGTAGCACTCGACCTGATGCAGGGCGGAAGCTTCGATCAAGCCTTCGCGAAGCACGTGGCTGACGAGCGGGGCCATGCCGTGGTACCGCAATCCGCCCGCGTGAATCGGTTTCGGCACAAAGGTGTGTCCGAGGCTGTGCATGGCCAGCAGCGGGGTCATCCCGGCGCAATCCCCGTGGTCATACACGAACGGGCCCTTGGTCAGAGTCGGACAAGCCGCAGGCTCAACCGCAACAACACGCAGGTTCTTGCCGGCCATCTTGTCGGCAAGGAACGGGAAGGCCAGCCCTGCGAAATTGGAGCCACCACCGGCGCAGCCGATCACCACGTCCGGATACTCGTTGATCTTGGCCATCTGCTTCTTGGCCTCGAGGCCGATGATCGTCTGGTGCATGAGCACATGGTTCAACACGCTGCCCAGCGAGTAGCGCGTGTCCTTTGAGGATACGCAATCCTCGATCGCTTCGCTGATCGCGATGCCCAGCGAACCGGGGGTGTCCATGTCATCCTCAAGGACCTTGCGTCCGAACGCGGTGTTCTCGCTGGGGCTCGGAAGGCACTCGGCACCCCACGCCTGCATCATCAGCTTGCGGAACGGTTTCTGGTCGAAACTGATGCGCACCATGTACACGCGGCACTTCAGTCCGAACAGGGCGCAGGCAAAAGCCAACGCACTACCCCACTGGCCGGCGCCTGTCTCCGTGGTCAGGCGCTTGATGCCGAATTCTTTATTATACCAGGCCTGCGCGACGGAGGTGTTCGGTTTATGGCTGCCGGCCGGCGAGAAACCCTCGTTCTTGTAGTAAATCTTTGCCGGGGTCCCGAGCGCTTTTTCAAGCGCGCGTGCGCGGAAGAGCGGCGCCGGCCTCCAGAGATACAACTTTTCGAGGATCCCTTCCGGAATATCGATCCACCGCTCAGTGGCGAACTCTTGCGGCAGCATATTGGCCGGAAAGACTTTCTCGAGCATGGCCGGCGTGACCGGTTTGCCGTCGGGACCCAGCGGCGGCGGAAGCGGATGAGAAAGATCGGCTTGGATGTTATACCATTGCCGGGGAATTTCATCTTCCGTGAGGACTACTTTGATCTGGTTGCTCATGCTCTGTCTCCTTGTATCAGCGTGCGATTCCGAAGGATAAGGGATGTGAATTTAGCGAATCCTGTGGTGTGAGGCAACAGCAGAATCCTGTTTTACGGACGCGATGGGGCGGGCTTCTGCGCGTTCCCGAAACATGCGCGGGCGGCCTCGCGGCTTGTCGCGGGGCGTCATGCCGGCGGCACCCCCATCGTTCCTCCCGATCCCCACACCCACGGGGCTGATGCACCGCGCAGGCAGGCCTCCCGGCCTGTTTTCCTGCTGTTCCGGCCTTGTGAATGCGGGTCCGAAAGCAGCATGGGCCGTGCCTTGACCCCGGTCCGGCAGACAAGGTAGAATACAGGCCATTCAGCGCGCGCTGAAAGCAGCTATCATGGCGAATTCCCGGACAGCGGCTGAAGAGCGAAAACGCCTGGCCGAGCTGGAGCGATTGCATCTCGGCGAGTCGTATGTGCAGCCTCTGCTGGACGAGATCACCCGCCGCGCGGCCGAAGTGTTTCACGCACCGATCGCACTCATCAGCATCGTGGATCGGGACCACGTCTGGTTGAAGGCGCACTACGGAATAGACATCACCCAGATCAAGCGCGAGAACTCGCTCTGCGAGCTTGCGATCCAGGGGGAGGATGTCCTCGTCATCCCCGACACCCGAAAGCACCCTCTGGCCTCATCCCACCCGTTTGTCACCGGCCGGCCCGGGATCCGCTTCTACGCGGCGGCGCCGCTGCGGACGCGTTTCGGCTACAATGTCGGAACCCTCTGCATCATGGATGTTCATCCGCGCACCCTGCCCGATCGCGACAAGGCTTTCCTGAAACTGATGGCCCAGGTGGTGGTGGGCGAAATGGAGCTGCAGCTCGCGGGTACGGAGGCCGGCTCGCGCAGCGCCGCAACGGTGAGCGATCCCGATCTTTTCATGGGCGGCCCTACCGTCGTCTTCAAGTGGAGGGCCGAGGAGGACTGGCCCGTGGAATACGTCTCTCCGAACATCAGCCAGTTCGGGTACACCGCCGACGACTTCACGAGCGGCCGGGTCGCCTACGCCGGCATCGTGCACCCGGACGACCTGCAGCGGGTGGCCGCGGAGGTCCGCGGGTACAGCGAGCAGGGCGTGAAGTGCTTCACGCAGGAATACCGCATCCTCCGCAAGGACGGCCAGTCCTGCTGGTTGTACGACTACACCACGATCGTGCGGGACCAAGCCGGACACGTCACGCACTACCACGGGTACGTTCTCGACATCACCGCCCGCAAACAAGCGGAAGAGGCGTTGCGCGAATCGTGGGCGAAGTACGAAGCTGCGATTGAATCCTTTGACGGGCAGGTCTACATCTGCTCCCCCGACTTCAAGATCGAATTCATGAACCGGCGGCTGATCGAGCAGGTCGGGCACGATGCCGTAGGCCAGGACTGCTACCGCGTCATATACGACCGCGAAACCGCGTGCCCCTGGTGCGTGAAGGAGGATGTTTTCCGCGGCAAGACCGTCCGGTGGGAGCTGCAAAGCCCCAAGGATCGCCGGTGGTACTACATCGTCAATACGCCCCTTCGCCACGCGGACGGCACCGTGTCGAAACTGGTGATGATCGAGGACATCACGGAACGAAAGCAGGCGGACGACATCATACGGCGCCGCGAGGCGATCCTGGAAGCGGTCGCTTTCTCCTCGCGGCAATTCATGCGCAACGAAGGCTGGCAAAGCGTCATCCGCGACGTGCTCGCGCGCATGGGGGATGCCACGGGCGCGAGCCGGGTCTACGTGTTCGAGAATCACACCGGGGCCGACCAGGTGCTCAAGGCCAGCATGCGATACGAGTGGACCGCGCCCGGTGTGAGTGCGCGAATCTACACGCCGCTCGTACAGGGGTTCTCCTACCGGGAGGCCGGTTTTTCACGATGGGCCGACCATCTGGCGGGCGGCGCCGTACTGGATGGGCATGTTCGAGAGTTCCCGGCCAGCGAGCGCAAGCTGCTTTCGGAGCAGGGCGTCCGATCCGTCATCGCCGTACCGGTGTTCGTGGACAAGCAGTGGTGGGGCTACATCGGCTTCGACTCGTGCGACGCGGAGCGCAAGTGGACCCCCGTGGAAGTGGACGCGCTAAGAACGTCCGCAGGACTCCTGGGATCGGCGATCCACCGTACTCGGTACGAAGAAGCCCTGCGCAAGAGCGAGGCGCGGAATCGGGTTGTGTTGAACGCGATTCCCGATCTCATGTTCCGGATACGGAAGGACGGCACGTTCCTGGACTACAAAGCCGAAAGCGCTTCCGATCTCGCCGTGCCGCCGGAGCAGATCATCGGGCACACGGTGCACGAGCTTCTGCCCCCGGCCATCGCCACGCTCACGATGGAACATATCGCCATCGGGCTGCGGACGGGAAAACGGCAGGTGTACGAATACGATCTCTCCACCAAGAGAGGATCCGGCCATTACGAGGCGCGCATGGTGGTGAGCGGGACGGACGAGGTGCTGTGCATGATCCGCGACGTAACCGAGCGGAGCGTGGCCCAGGCCCGGCTGAGCACCCTTTCCAGCGCCGTGGAGCAAACGGCGGACAGTGTCATGATCACGGATGCCGAGGGCGTGATCCAGTATGTCAATCCGGGGTTTGAACAGCTCACGGGATACAGATCCGAGGAGGTGACGGGCAAGACCCCGCGCATCCTGAAGTCCGGTCATCACGACAACGCACATTACAAGGACCTGTGGGCCAAACTGCGCGCGGGCCAGGTCGTCCGTACCGAGTTCATGAACCGGCGCAAGGATGGCTCGATGTACTACCAAGGCGAAACCATCACCCCGGTCAAGGATGCGACGGGTCGGATTCTGCATTTCGTTTCGACAGGCCGGGACATTACCGCGCGCGTAACGGCCCAGGAAGCGCTTCGCGAATCGGAAGAGCGGCTCAAGGCCATCATCAGTTTCCTGCCGGATGCGACGTTTGCGATCGACTGCAAGGGCAAGGTGATTGCCTGGAACCGGGCGATCGAGTCCCTGACAGGTATCACCGCCGGGGACATGATCGGCAAGGGCGATTACGAGTACGCGGTGCCGTTCTATGGCGAGCGGCGGCCCATCCTTGTGGATCTCGTGCTGAAACCGGATGAGGAGATGGAGCGCAACTACCGATACGTCGAACGGTCGGGCGATACGCTGATTGCGGAAGTTCACCTCCCCGCCATACGCGAAGGCGGCATCTATGTCTGGGTGTCCGCAACTCCCCTTTACGATGCGGGCGGCAGGGTCGTGGGCGCAATCGAATGTATCCGGGACATCACGGAGCGCAAACAGGCCGAGGAAGCGATACGGAAGCTCGCCGCGTTTCCCCAGTTCAATCCGAACGCCGTGCTCGAATTCTCCGCAGACGGAAGCCTGACCTACTACAACCGCGCCGCGCGTGAAATGGCAATCTCCCTGGGCAAGGACGATCCGCGCGAAATGCTTCCGCCCCGCGCCGCGGACGTGGTACGGGAAGCACTGACCACGGGCCAGAGTCACGAGCGTGTCGAAGTCACGGTCGGCCGCAGCACGCTCAGCTGGTCGTTCTTCCCCATAACGGACTCCCAGACCGTTCATGCCTATGGAGTGGATATCACCGAGCGCCTCAACCTCGAGACCCAGATGCGACATCTCCAGAAGATGGAGGCCGTGGGACGCCTTGCCGGAGGCATCGCGCACGATTTCAACAACATCCTGACCGCGGTCCTCGGGTATTCCAGCATGCTGCTTGTGGACACTTCCCTGTCGGAGGACGCGGCAAGCCAGGTTCGCGAGATCACCCGGGCCGCCGATCGCGCCTCGCACTTGACCCGCCATCTCCTCGCGTTCAGCCGAAAGCAGGTCATTCAACCCCGCATCATCAACCTGAACGACCTGATCAGGGGTTTGAAGGATATGTTGAACCGGCTCATCCGCGAGGACATCCACCTGGAAATCGAGTGTGATGAGAAGCTTCCGACCGTCTTCGCGGATCCGACCATGCTGGAACAGGTGGTCATCAACATGGTCATCAATGCGAGGGATGCCATGCCCCAGGGCGGGCGCATCATCATCACCACCTCGGTCGAGGAGCTCAGCTTGACGCACGTGCGGGACAACCCGGAAGCCCGCGCAGGCCGGTTCGTGCGGCTGCGTATTGTGGACACGGGCACCGGCATAACCGCGGACG
>JAKJGV010000093.1:8571-8815 GCA_022704185.1 Verrucomicrobiota bacterium | reverse complement strand
CGGCCCAGCTGGGCGTATTCCATGGCTTCGGCGTCGCGCAGGCCGCGGAACTGGCCCGCCGTGTAGAGGAGCATGACCACGAGCACGAAGAGAATGTAAAGGCCGCCCTTGATCACCTGGAAACCGACGCCGACGTCCACGTTGTAGACCAGGTTCTGGATCTTGGATTCAAAGGGTTTCGCGGCCATTTCAGCTCCCGTTTTATGTCAACGTACTTTACGTCCGGAGCACCGGTTCGGCAACG
>JAKJGV010000093.1:0-8480 GCA_022704185.1 Verrucomicrobiota bacterium | reverse complement strand
GAGGGCGAGCGTCCCGCGAGCCGGGGGTGTGGTTACTCGTGCGCCGCGGCATCTTCTTCCCGGAGGCCGTACTCGTTCAGCTTCCGGTGAAGGGTGCGGCGGCTGATGCCGAGCTGCGCGGCCGCCTTGGTGCGGTTGCCGTCCGAGGCGCGCAACGCGCGGATGATCATCTGCTTCTCGGCTTCCTGCAGGGAAAGCTCGCTGGTGCCCGGCAGATGCGCGGGCCGGCGCGGGGTGTGATCCCGGATGGCGGCCGGGATGTCCCGCACCGAGAGCTTGTTGCCGCGGGACAGCACCACCATGCGTTCCAGCACGTTTCGCAGTTCGCGGACATTTCCGGGCCAGCCGTACGAAGTGAGCACATCCATGGCCTCCGGCGTGAGGCCCTCGACATCCTTGTTGTTCTGCGCCGCCAGCGAGCGGATGAAATGCTGGGCGAGGAGCGGAATATCCGACACCCGGTCGCGGAGCGGGGGCAGGTGGATGACCACCACGTAGAGCCGGTAGTACAGGTCCTCGCGGAACCGGCCTTCGGCGACCATCTGCTTCAGATCCTTGTTCGTCGCGGCCACGAGGCGCACATCCACCTGGAGCGACTCCTGTCCGCCGACGCGCTCGAAAACCTGCTCCTCGAGCACGCGCAGGATCTTCACCTGCACGGAAGGATCTATCTCCCCGACTTCGTCGAGAAACAGCGTCCCGCCGTCCGCCAGCTCGAAACGGCCCGGCCGCCGCTCGGTGGCCCCGGTGAACGAGCCTTTCTCGTGGCCGAACAGTTCGCTTTCCAGGAGGTTCTGGGAGAGGGCGGCGCAGTGGACCGGGATGAACGGTCCGCGGGCGCGCGGGCTGAGCCGATGGATCGCGTGCGCCACGAGCTCCTTGCCCGTGCCGCTTTCGCCCTGCACGAGCACGGTGGCGCGTGTGGGCGCCACCTGGCGGATCGTCTCGAACACTTCCTGCATGGCCGCGGACTGGCCGATGATCTGGTCGAGGCCGAACTTGGCATCCAGCTGCTCGTGCAGCAGGCGGTTTTCGGATTCGACCTCGCGTTCGCGCAGGGCGCGCCGGATCAGGATATCGAGCCGGTCGAGATGGACGGGCTTGGTCAGGAAATCGTACGCGCCGCGTTTCATGGCTTCGACGGCGGTTTCGACGCTGCCGTAGGCGGTGAGGAGGATGCAGACCGGCTGCGGCGTCCTTGCGAGCGCGCGCTGCATGAGCGCGAGGCCGTCCATCCCGGGCATGCGCACATCGCTCAGCATGATGTCCACTGCGTTTTCCTGGAGGAGTTGCAGCGCGCGCGCGCCGCTTTCCGCGAGCAGCACGTGGTACGCGCGGCGGAGCGCGCGGGCCAGCCCTTCGCGGGTGTTTCTCTCGTCGTCCACGATGAGGATGACGGGTTTGCGGGGTGCGTTCATTCCTTCACTCCTGCCGAGGTGGCCCTGGCCTTGTGGGCTTTGAGCAGGCGCACCCGGTGTTCGTCGCGCGGCAGAAAGATGGTGAACGTCGTGCCTTTTCGCGGCTCGCTGTGCACTTCGATCTGGCCGCCGTGCTCGCGGATGATACGCTGGACGATCATCAGCCCGAGCCCGGATCCTTCGGCCTTGCTGCTGTGGTACGGCTCGAAGATGCGGCCCAGGTCCTCGGGCGCGATGCCCGGCCCCGTGTCGCGGAACGAGACGGCGACGTAGCGGTCCGAATCGGTTACCGCGATCTTCAGGAGTCCTCCGTCGGGCATGGCCTGGATGGCGTTGCGGATGATATTGAAGAACACCTGCTTGATCTGGTTCGGGTCGAGCAGGATGGAGAGGTTCTCTTCCGGTTCGCTCACCTCGACGAGCACGTCGCGGTCGCGGATTTCGTGCTTCAGGAATTCGAGCGTTTCCTTGAGCAGCGCGCTGACGGAAGCTTTCTCGAACGTGGGCAGGGAAGGACGGATTGCGCGGAGGAACTGGCTGATGATCTGGTCGAGCCGCGAGACTTCCCTGCGCGAGACGTCCAGCAGCTCGCGCAGCGATTGCTCCTTGTCCGCCGGCAGGTCGGCCAGTTCGCGCTCGATGAGCTGAAGATGGATATTGAGCGAGTTGAGCGGGTTGCCGATCTCGTGCGCGACGCCGGCGGCGAGCAGGGTGAGCGCGTTCAGGCGCTCGGATTCGATGGTCTTTGCCTCCTGCTCCCGCTCGCGCGTGATGTCGCGCAGGATGATGACGGCGCCTTCCGGTTCGGCGGCCCGGCCGGGGAGGGGGACGACATAGAAGTCCAGGAACCGGTGCTCGGGATAGGAGACTTCGATCTCGCGCGTGACGAGCTTCGACCATTCCCTTTCGTCGAGGGCGAGGACGCGATCCCACTCGACCTCGCGCAGGTAGCGCTCGATGGGTTGTCCGGCGGCCGCGTCCATGGAGAACCCGAGGAGTTTCTGCGCGGCGGTATTCGCGTAGCTGATCCGGCCTTTCTCGTTGACGACGATCACGCCTTCGCGGAACGCGTGGAAGACCGTTTCGAGAAATCCCTTCTCCTGCGCGAGCCGCAGGAATTGCGATTGCAGGCTGCCGGGGTCCAGCCGGTCGAGCCTTTCGATCAGCTTGTCGAGAAAGGCGGATTTCATGGGACAGGAACTCTGATACCCGCGCCCTGTAGCGACTGCAATCATAAAGAAACGAGAAGAGGGGGGATCGGGGATTGGTTGATTTGGGTTTCCGAATTTCCGCCGCTCGAACACCAATCTCCAAGCAACCAATCTCCAATCCCTCCTCCACCGCCTCCTCCCCGCTTGCTCTTCTCGGGGGCTCTGTGCTATTTTCCGCGGCAACACGGTTGATTCGTGTAAACAGGTCGGAGCGTCGGATGTCGGAAGTGATCGCACAGAAGCCGGTGCTGGTGCTGAACCGCCTGTGGCAGGCGATCAACGTCTGCACGGCGGAGCGCGCACTCGCCCTGCTCTTCACCGGCCACGCGCAGGTGGTCTGCGAGAACAACGGCGGATTCCACACGTATTCCTTCGGGGAATGGTGCGACTTCTCCAGCGCGTACGACGGCGACGAAATCATCCGCACGATATCCATCCGCATCCGCGTGCCGCGCATCATCCTGCTGCTGTTTTTCGACCGCCTCCCCAACAAGGAGGTGAAATTCACGCGGCAGAACATCTTCGAGCGCGATCGCAACACGTGCCAGTATTGCGGGGACAAGTTCGATCGCCGGGATCTGAACATTGACCACGTGATCCCCCGCCAGCACGGCGGGCTCACCACGTGGACCAACGTGGTCTGCAGTTGCGTGGACTGCAACCGGAGGAAGGCCAATCGCACGCCGGAGCAGGCTCGCATGCATCTCGTGCGCAAGCCCAAGAAACCGCGCTGGCGTCCTTTTGTCGAGATCCAGTTCATCAAAACCGCCGACCACAGCTGGCGGCATTTTCTGGATCTGGCCTACTGGAACGTCGAG
Organism: Verrucomicrobiota bacterium; assembly: GCA_022704185.1. GTDB lineage: Bacteria > Verrucomicrobiota > Kiritimatiellia > CAIQIC01 > JAGNIJ01 > JAKJGV01. The sequence continues at coordinate 5,033 of JAKJGV010000093.1, read as the reverse complement.
CTCGGCGAGGACTGAGCGGGGCGAATTATCCGGGCGCAGATTTTTTTTGACTCACCCTAATCGTGTCGCATATTCGGTGTATATGTAGGGGATGGTTTTGGGCGCCGGGTCTTCAGGCGCGCAGCGAGGTGGAGAGAGGGACATGGCCGTAAACGAGGAAACCGGGTTCTATGCCATGGGGCAGGGATGTCCCGTCCATGGGGACGAGTACATGAGGGAGTGCTCCATGTGCGGCGCGGAGTTCTGCCGCATGTGCGTGCCGAAGTCGGCGGTCTGTCCGGACTGCGCAAACGAGGAAGAGGACGAGGAAGAAGAGGAAGAGGAGGAGGAGGAGAAAGGGTCCGGCCCCGACTTCGATGACGTCAGCGACCTGGGCAAAGTCCTGGACGACGACGAGTTCGAGGACGAGGACGAAGACGAGGACGAAGATCGTTGATCCGCGAGGCCCCTCCCTCGAGATTTCCATCCCGGCGGCAGCCCATCCATCCCGGCGTTCAGCAAATACGTCGCATCCCGCGGCGGAATCCTCTATCATGATCGGGTCAGCATGCCGTGCTCTTGACCGAGGCTGAATCATGTCCGACCAGGCGACACCGATGATGGGGCAGTACCGGCGGATCCGGGGCGAAGTGGATCCGGACACCATCCTTTTCTTCCGGCTCGGCGACTTCTACGAGATGTTTTTCGACGACGCGCGGGAGGCCTCGCAGATCCTCGACATCGCGCTGACCAAGCGGCAGGGCGTCCCCATGTGCGGCGTGCCGTACCACGCGGCGGATTCGTATCTCGCGAAGATGATCCGCGCGGGCCGCAAGGTCGCGATCTGCGACCAGGTCGAGGATCCGTCGCAGGCCAAGGGCATCGTCCGCCGCGAGATCACGCGCGTGGTGACGCCCGGCACGGTCCTCGAGGAGAACGTGCTCGAGTCGAACCGCCACAACTTCCTCGCCGGGCTCTGCGAGGCGGACGGCCGGTTCGGGCTTGCGCTGCTCGACCTTTCGACCGGTGCGTTCCAGGTGGAGGAGAGCGCGGACCTTCCCTCGCTGCAGGACAATCTCGTGCGTTGCACGCCCGCGGAATGCGTGGTGCCGGAGGAGCGCCGGGACGCGCCGGAGTTCGCGGCGCTGTTCAGGAATGCCGGCGGCACGCTGTTGAGCGCGCACGAGGACTGGACGTTCGAGTACGACGCGGCGCACGACTTCCTCGCCCGGCATTTCGGCGTGCATTCCCTTTCCGGTTTCGGGTGCGACGGCCTGCGCGCGGCGATCGGCGCGGCCGGCGCCGTGCTGCATTACGTGAAGCAGGACCTGCGGCGGCAGGTCGGGCACGTCCGCGGGCTCCAGGTGAGGAATCCCTCCGACTACATGATGCTCGACGAGGCGACGATCTCGAACCTCGACCTGGCGAGCGTGCGCGGGCCGGGCCGGCCGGGCGTGGCCACGACGCTGCTGAAGGTGCTGGACTCGACGCGCACCGCGATGGGCGCGCGCCTGATGAGGGATTGGCTGTTGAGGCCGCTGACCGACCTTGCGGGCATCGGCCGGCGGCACGATGCCGTGGAGGCGTTCACGCGGGACCGCGCGCTGCTGACGGATATCCGCAACGAGCTGGTGCGGGTGAAGGATTTGGAACGGCTTATCGCGCGGCTCGGGGCGGGAAGCGGGAACGCGCGCGACTTGAGGGCGTTGGGCGCTTCGCTGGCCGCGCTGCCGGACGTGCGGGGAAGGCTGGATCGCGCCGCCAGCGGCCTGCTCGTGGAATTGCGGGAGCGCCTCTCGCCGATGCCGCAGTTGGTGGAGCTGGTGGACCGGGCGATCGCGGAGGAGCCCCCGATTTCCGTGCGCGACGGAGGGTTGATCCGGAAAGGCTATCACGCGGAGCTCGACCAGCTTCGGTCCGCCGCCACCGAGGGGCGGCAGTGGCTGGCCGACCTGCAGACCCGCGAGCAGGAGCGCACGGGGATCAAGTCGCTGAAGATCCGCCACAACAAGGTGTTCGGGTACTACATCGAGGTCACGAAGAGCAATCTCGCGCAGGTGCCGCCGGATTACGTGCGCAAGCAGACGCTGGTGAACGCCGAGCGGTTCATCACGCCGGAACTGAAGGAATACGAGAACCGGATCCTGGGCGCGCAGGAGCGCTCGCTGCAGCTCGAGTACGAGCTGTTCACCCAGGTGCGCGACGAGGCCGTGAAAGAGACCGTCGCCGTCCAGCGCATCGCGGATGCGGCCGCGCAACTGGATGTCCTCGCGTCGCTGGCCGAGCGCGCGCTGGCGATGGGGTATGCCCGGCCGAAGATGTCGGAGGGCGCGGCCCTGCGCATCCGCGAGGGCCGGCACCCGGTCGTGGAGCAGATGCCGGACGCGGAACGTTTCGTGCCGAACGACACGCTGCTGGACGGAGAGGAGAACCAGCTCGCCATCATCACCGGTCCGAACATGGCGGGCAAGTCCACGTACATCCGCCAGGTCGCGTTGATCGTGATCATGGCCCAGGCGGGGTCCTTCGTGCCGGCGACGGAGGCGGAGATCGCGCTGGTGGACCGGGTGTTCACGCGCGTAGGCGCGAGCGACGACCTGGCGCGGGGGCGCAGCACGTTCATGGTCGAGATGCAGGAGACCGCGAACATCCTCAACAATGCGACGGCGCGCAGCCTGATCGTGCTGGACGAGATCGGGCGCGGGACGAGCACGTTCGACGGCATCAGCATCGCGTGGGCGGTCGCGGAGTTCCTGCACAACAACCCGCGCGTGCGCGCGAAGACGCTTTTCGCCACGCATTACCACGAGCTGACCGATCTCGCGCTGACGTTGCGCGGGGTAAAGAACTACAACGTGCTGGTGCGGGAGAAGAACGATCGCATCGCGTTCCTGCGGAAGATCGTTCCGGGCGGCGCGGACAAGAGCTACGGCATCCAGGTGGCGCGGCTCGCGGGGCTGCCGCAGGAGGTCATAGACCGCGCGAAGGAGATCCTGGGGAACCTGGAGGAAGGCGAGTTCGGTGAGGGCGGCCAGCCGAAGATCGCGCGTCATTCGCGCCGGGTCCGCGAGAACCGGGATCAGCTCTCGCTCTTCGACGAAACGCCGCCCAGCTTGTAGCCCTTCGCCGTGTTGAAGAGGCGCCTGAGGCCCGGGGTCGCGTTCTCGTGGGCGGCGATCACCTTCCCGACGATGAGCGGGCAGTTGCCCGGCTTCGTGATCTCGACCAGCTCGCACTCGAAGTTCGCGATCGCGTCGGCCAGCAGCGGGGCCTTCACTTTCACGCCGTCCTGCGCGGTGAGGCCGGCGAGGGTCAGCTTCTCGATCTTGTGGCCGTGATGCGTGCCGGCATACAGCGTTTCGCGGGCCATCCCTTCGTGCGGAAAGGCGACGACGAATTCGCGGGTTTCGCGGATCAGCGCATAGGTGTACGACTCGTCGTCAATGCCCAGCGCGAACATCACGGGGTCGTCCGAAGCGAGCATGACCCAGCCCGCCGCCATCACGTTGGGCCGGCCGGCCGCGCTGCGTGTCGTCACCAGCACGACGGGCTCGGGGTACTTGTTCAGGAGGGCGGCTTCCGTATCGGTTTGCTTCTGCATGGCGGACTCCTTTTTCTCGGCATTATTTTACCGCAGCCTTCGCCCGCCGCGCAAGGGCGGGCGGGGTGACCCGAGGCGGAAGACACGCCTGACGGCGTTCACTACAAGCGGGTTTTGGAAGCGGGTCCGGCGTTTGTAGTGAAGCCCGTAAGGGCTGTATGAATGATGGCGCGGCTCGACACGCGTACGGGGCTCCCGTGATACGGGGTAGGCGCCCTTTATTCCTTGTCCCCCGGGCCGCTCGCGCTACGATAGGCTCCTTCGTTGGAAACGAGAGGTGTTCATGAGGATGGAAAAGGATTCGCTCGGCGAGAAGCAGGTCCCGGACGACGCCTATTACGGCGCCCACACGGCGCGTTCGCTGGAGAATTTCGACGTAGCGGGCGAGCGCATGCCGATCGAGATCGTCTACGGGATCGTGAAGCTCAAGTGGGCCTGCGCGCGGGCGAACGAGCAGCTTGAATTGCTGGATGCGCCGCGGGCGCGCGCGATAAGCGACGCGTGCCGCAAGATCCTCGCCGGCGGCATGGAAGACCAGTTTCCGCTCGACGTGTTTCAGTCCGGTTCCGGCACTTCGACCAACATGAACGTCAACGAAGTGATCGCCAATCTCGCGGCGGAGGCGATGGGCGGGGCGCGGGGCGACCGCTCCAAGGTTCATCCCAACGATCACGTCAACATGGGGCAGTCCACGAACAACGTCATTCCATCGGCGATCAAGATCGCCGGCGTGGACCTGTCCGCGAAACTGGTTTGCGGGCTACGGAGCCTGATCGCGGAGTTCAAGAACAAGGCGTTGGAGTTCAAGGATGTGTTCAAGAGCGGCCGCACGCATCTCGCCGACGCGGTCCCGATTCGTCTGGGCCAGGAGTTCGCGGCGTACGCGTGCGCGCTGGAGAAGGATATCCGCCGCATCGAGGCGGCCCGCCAGAAGTTGTTCAAGCTCGGGATCGGCGGCAACGCGATCGGCACGGGGCTCAACACGAAGAAGGATTTCCGGCCTGTCATTGTCCGCGAGCTCGGGCTGCTCACCTCCACCACGTATGAAGGCGCGGAGAACGGGATCGAGATCACCCAGTTCCTCACGGACATCGCGGAAATGGCCGGTGCGCTGAAGCTCGCCGCGATGGACGTGCACAAGATCTGCAACGACCTGCGGCTGCTTGCGTCCGGACCGAACACCGGGTTCGCCGAGATCGTGCTGCCGGCGGTCGAGCCGGGTTCGTCCATCATGCCCGGCAAGGTGAACCCGAGCATTTGCGAAGCGGCGAACATGGCCTGCCTGCAGGTGATGGGCAACGAACAAGTGATCGCGCTGGCATGCAGCATGGGGCAGTTGGAGTTGAACACCCATATGCCGCTCATCGGGCTGCACCTGGTGAAGGCGATGAAGGTGTTGGATCGCGCCGTCGTCATGCTGGCAAGGAAATGCGTGGCGGGGATCCGGGCCGAC
>JAKJGV010000092.1 GCA_022704185.1 Verrucomicrobiota bacterium | reverse complement strand
GGCGGGCCCGCCGTCATCAGCAACCGGATCGTGGGCGTGGTCATGCAGGGCATCGCGAAGGCGGACAACATCGGCTACATCGTGCCCGAGCCGATCATCCGGCATTTCCTGGATGACATCGAGGACGGCCGGCACGACGGGTTTCCGAGCCTCGGCGTCATCCTGCAGGAGATGGAGAATGCGGACCTCAAGAAGAAATACGGGGTGGATCCGAAGCAGACGGGGATGCTGATCCTCCTGCCGATTCGCGGATCGGCGGCCGACGGCGTGCTGCGCGCGGGCGACGTCCTGGTCTCCGTCGAAGGGCACCCCGTCGCGGACGACGGCACGGTGGAATTCCGACCCCGCGAGCGCACGGGCGTCTCGTACTTCATCCAGGAGAAACAGATCGGCGCCCCCCTGCAGGTCGGCATCCTGAGGGAAGGCCGGGCCATGGATGTCACCGTCACCCTGAACCGCGCGATGGAACAGGACTGGATCATTCCGATGGAGCAGTACGACATCCAGCCCCGCTACTTCGTGTACGGAGGGCTGGTATTCTGTCCCGTTACGGTCAACCTGCTCAAGTCGTGGGGCGGGAACTGGTACGACTCGGCGCCGAAGGAACTGACCGCCATGCTCAGCAACAACTACCTGACCGACGAGCGGGACGAGGTGGTGCTGATGCTCAAGATCCTCGCGGCCGACGAGAACCAGGGCTACCAGGACTTCTCCACCTGGGTGGTGGACCTGGTGGACGAGACCCCCGTGACGAGCCTCCGGCATCTCGTGGAACTCGTGGAGAAGGACTCCGGGAGTCCGTTCGTCACATTCGGCAGCAGGAAGGGACAACAGATCGTGCTGGATCGCGCGCGCGTCGGGGAAAGGCAGGCGGACCTGCTGAAGACCTACCGCGTGCCGGAGGACCGCAACCTCGAAATACCCGGGCCGCCGCCTGCGCCGCTTCCGGTCCGGTGAGTCTGAGAACATGCACCGTCTTGTACGATTGTTGCGCGGGATACGCGCCTTGCTGGCGCTGGCGGGGTTGCTGGCCCTGCTCGCGCTGGGTGCGTGTTTCACCGCCATCCCGTGGCGGTTGTACAGCCGCCTCGCGGAAGATCCGTACCGTCTCTCCGGGGAGCCCGACTACATCGTGTTGCTCGGCGGGGGCGGGGTGCCGAGCGAGTCCGGACTCACGCGCGCGTTCACCGCGGCGCAGAACGCGCGGCGCTTCGACGACGCCACCGTGGTGCTCGCGCTGCCGTACGATACGGAGATCGGAAACAGCGCCGCCGGCAAGATGCGTGACGAGCTGATCCTTCGCGGAGTGGAGCCGGATCGCATCCTCATCGAACCGAAGGGCCGGAACACCCGCGAACAGGCGTTGAACGTCGCGGAAATGCTTGACGCGGACCCCGCGGAAGCGGGGGTCCTGCTCGTCACTTCGCCGGAACACATGAGGCGCGCGCTGGGCTCGTTCCGCAAAGCGGGGTTCGGGCATGTCGCGGGCTCGGCTTCATTCAGCGAGGCGATCGAGATGAACCTCCTGTACGACCCGGAGGAACTGGGCGGACGCCGCGTCCCCCTTCCGGACGGCGCGGGCTCGCTGATGGTGCGCTACGAATTCTGGAACAACCTTGGATTCCTCGGCAGCGCGGCGCGCGAATGGACCGCGCTCGCCTACTACTGGCTCAAAGGCTGGATCTGAGGCCGACCGCCTCAGGCCACGCTTTTCTTCGCGAGCTCGACGATCTGGGTGAAACCGTCGGGATCGTGAATCGCGATTTCGGAGAGCATCTTCCGGTTCATCAGGACCTGCGCCTTGGCGAGTCCTTCAACCAACCGGTTGTACGAGAAGCCCCGCGCCTTGCACGCCGCGGAAAGTCGCGTGATCCAGAGCGCGCGAAACTCGCGCTTGCGATGTTTGCGATGCTTGTAGTGCATCACCATCGCGCGATCGACAGCTTCCGTGGCCTGCCGGAACAGCTTGCTGCGGGCTCCGCGGAATCCGCTGGCGAGCGCCAGGCGGCGTTTTCTTCTCCGGCGCGAAGCCGGCGCATTGGTAATTCTGGGCATGACGTTTCTCCTTGAAACCCGGGCTTATTTCGGCAACAGCAGCGCGATTCGAGCGTGATCCGCGCCGGAAACATAGGCGCCGTGACGCAGCCTGCGCTTGCGCTTGCGGCTCTTGTGCCCCAGCAGATGTCCGCGGCCCGTGGATGGGCGCTTGATCTTGCCGCGAGCGGTTACCTTGAACCTCTTGGCTGCCGCTTTCTTCGTCTTCGTCTTGAACTTGGCCATGACACTCACATCCCTTCTGGAACTCGATCTCCATCCCCGGGCCACACCGCCCCGCCGTGCAGGATGGGCACAAGGCCGGACCGCACAGGGAAAAGAATCGGCGTCTTGTACGCCAGATCGCCGGTCTCGTCCAGTCTTTTCGCGCGGGAAAAAAGGCCCCGGTCCGCGGATCGAACTCAACCGCCCGCCGGAGAGGGCTCTGACGGTTGCGAATCCTGCTGTTTTTGCCGCGGCTTGGCGCCCGGTTTCGGGGTCAGCAACATGAAGATGTTGCGCCCGAGAAACTTGGGAGCCTGCTCCGCCACGCCGACGCCTTCGCAGTCCTTGATCACGCGATTCATCAGCTCGAAGCCGAGTTCCTTGTGCGCGTGCTCGCGCCCGCGGAAGAACAGGCCCACCTTGACCCGGTGCCCTTCCTCGAGGAACTCGTGCAGATGACGCAGCTTCGTCTGGTAATCGTGATCCCCTACGTTCGGATGGAACTGCACTTCCTTGACCTTGGTCGCCACGTGGTGTTTTTTCGCCTGCCGTTCCTTCTTGTCCAGATCATACTTGTACTTGCCGTAGTCCATGATCCGGCACACCGGTGGTTGCGCATGCGGCGCGATTTCCACCAGGTCGAACCCTTCCCTCTCCGCCATCGCCATCGCGTCGCGCGTGGAGATGACACCGATCTGCGACCCATCGGATCCGATGCACCGGATGCTCGGCACCCGGATCCTGTGATTTACTCGAATGAATGAGCGAATGATCTCCTCCTGTGCTTGCGGGATTTCCCTGCCCCAACCCCGTTCATCCTGCTTGTCCCTTATCCCCGGGGAGACCGGATCCGGGAACCGCCTCCGCCTTCATTCGCGAGATGAAGTCGGAGAGGCTCAGGCCTCCCTGGTCGCCGGCAGAGCGGCTGCGTACCGACACCTTGCCGCTTTCCATTTCCTTCGGCCCCACGATCAGCATGTAGGGCACCTTGTCCATCTGCGCGCCGCGGATCTTCGCGCCGACCTTCTCGGACCGCTCGTCCACCGTGGCGCGAAAACCCTCCGCGCGCAGTTGCGCGAGAATGTCCCGCGCGAAATCCAGTTGCTTCTCCGTCAGGGGCAGCACGCGCACCTGCTCGGGCGCCAGCCACAGCGGAAACGCGCCCGCGTAGTGCTCGACGAGGATGCCGAAGAACCGCTCGATGCTGCCCAGCAGCGCGCGGTGCACCATGTAGGGCCGGTGTTCCTTGCCGTCCTGCCCGATGTAGGTCATGTCGAACCGCTCGGGCAGGTTGAAATCGAACTGGATCGTGCTCATCTGCCATTCGCGGCCGATCGCGTCCCTCGCGCGCATGTCGATCTTCGGCCCGTAGAACGCGCCGCCGCCGGGGTCCACCTCGTACGGCACCCCTTCAGCCTTGAGCGCTTCCTCCAGCGATTCGGTCGCCTGCTTCCACCGAGCCTCCTCGCCCACCGCCTTCTCGGGACGAGTGGACAGGTACGCCGTGATCTGGCTGAACCCGAAGCAACGCCACATATCAATCGCGAACCGCATCGCCCGCTTCACTTCGTCGCCCACCTGCTCCGGGGTGCAGAAGATGTGCGCGTCGTCCTGGGTGAATCCGCGCACGCGAAAGAGGCCGGCCAGGACGCCCGCCTTCTCGTAGCGGTACACCGTGCCCAGCTCCGCCCAACGCATCGGCAGGTCGCGGTACGACCGCATCTGCGCCTTGTACATCTGGATGTGGAACGGGCAGTTCATCGGCTTGATGAAGTACTCGATCTCATCGATCTGCATCGGCGCGTACATGCTCTCGCGGTAGAAATCGAGATGCCCCGAGGTCTCCCACAGGCCGCCGCGGCCGATGTGCGGGGTGTACACCAGCTCGTACCCGCCCTCCAGGTGGCGCCGCCGCCAAAAATCTTCAATCACGAGCCGGATGCGCGCGCCGCGCGGATGCCAGAGGATCAGCCCCGGCCCCACCATTTCCGATGTGCTGAAGAGGTCCAGCTCGCGACCGAGCTTGCGGTGGTCGCGCAGCTTCGCTTCCTCGAGCTGCTTCAGGAACGTATCGAGCGTTTTCTGATCCTCGAAGGCGGTGCCGTACAGGCGCTGGAGCATCGGATTGGTTTCCAATCCGTGGAAGTAGGAACCGGCCACGGAGAGCAGCTTGAACGCCTTGATTTCGCCGGTGCTCTTCACGTGCGGGCCGCGGCAGAGATCCATGAACCCGCCGCTCTTGTAGAAGGAAATGGTCTCGCCTGCGGGGATCTCGGCGAGCCGCTCGAATTTATAGGTTTGCCCCATGTCGCGGATCATCTTCTCCGCCTCGGCGCGCGAGACCTCGAGCCGCTCGAAAGGATGGTTTTCGGAAACGATCTTCTGCATCTCCTCTTCGATGCGCGGGAAGTCCTCGGGGGTCAAACGATGGGGGAGATCGAAATCGTAGTAGAATCCGTTATCCGTGGCAGGCCCGATATCCAACTGCACGTGGTCGAAGACCCGACAAACCGCCGCCGCCATCACATGCGCCGTACTGTGGCGCATCCTGTCCAGCTCACTGTGTTCGTCTTTCATCCGGTCTTCTGTCTGTCCTCTCTACGATACTACGCTCGCTGCTTCGCAGTTCGCGAACTGCAATGCCCTGCTTCGCTCTGCGCTCCGCTTGAGCTTCGCAGGGCACCCTCCATAGCTCGGCTTCGCCGAGCGACGGAGGGTGGCTTGCCAGCCGTAGCTCGCCGCCTACACATCACGGCCCGCCTTCGCCCTTCGGGCTACGGCGTGGCAGCCTTCGCTCTATGCTCCGCTGCGAGCGAAGGCTGGTGGGCGATACAAGACTCGAACTTGTGACCCCTTCCATGTCAAGGAAGTGCTCTAGCCAACTGAGCTAATCGCCCCACGTACTTTCAAAAAAACTGTAGCGAAGTTGGCATAGCCAACCACGCCTTCGGCGGGCAAGCTGCTTGTCCGCCGTAGCCCCGAGCACGCTTCGTGCCGAGGGGCGAAGGCGGAAGCTAATCGCCCGTCCCAATCTGCCGCGTCAATATAGGGACGCCGCCAACCCCTGTCAACGTTGGGAGGCTTGGCTTCGGCATTTTGCCGGCCCATGGGCACGCACGTTAAGCGGGGGTCAGGAAACCCGGGGGCGACGGAAGAAAACATGCTGCCCCTTGCGATAATACCCTTAACTCTCCTTTTATCCTTTTGGTATTATTCCATAGGGGTATTGCATTTCCACTTGGGGGTCGGATGGGCTGTATGGTTAGGGGGTCATACCGTGTTCTGTCCCGGTCGATCTTGGTCAACCTGCTTTTTCTGATGCTCTGCAGCACCTGCCCCGCCGTCACGATCTCGGGAACCGTTCGGAATCCGATGGGATCAGCCCTGGGCGGCGACAATACCGTGCGAGCCTCCGGGGGGGCCGCAACCAACGCACCGGTGGGAACCTACACGTTGACGGTGAACAGCGGCTGGAGTGGGGTCCTCGTTGTGGAGCGCGCCAACGAGGGCGGCATCGGCAACTACGCGGCCTTCAATCCCCAGCTTCGCGCGTACACCAACGTCACCAGCGATCTGAGCGGACAGGACTTCACGATCCTCGGCATCGTTCCGCCGCCGCCAGCCGGCAACAACTTCCGGACCATCAGCGGCAAGGTCACCAACAGCGCCGGAGAGGGCGTTTTCGATGTCCTGCTCACGGCGAGCACGAACGGCGGCGCCGCGCTGACCTACTCCAACGGGACCTATAATCTCGGGTACTTCTTCACCAGCGATCCCTGGTCCGGCACCGTCACGCCATCAAGGACAGACACCACGTTCGACCCCGAGTCGCGATCGTACGCAGGGATCAACACCACGCAGGGCGAGCAGAACTACCTCGCAAGCGGGGGCGGCGGCTCGCTTCTCTCCATCGTCAAGAGCGCGAATTCGAGCGTTGTCACCGCCGGACAGCAGGTGGCTTTCACGCTAACCGTCACGAACACCTCTGCCGAAACGGCATCCAACACGGTCGTGCGCGATACGCTTTCGGCATGGCTAACCAACGATGTCGCCGCCGGTAACGGCGGCACCTACAACGCGGGCGCAAGAACCATTACGTGGACCCTCGGTCACTTCGCCGCGGGCGCGGGCACAGCCCTGACGTTCAACGCGGCGGTGGGGTCAGGATTCGGACCGGGAATGTCGATCACAAATACCGCCTCCGTCGCGAGCGATCTGTCGGGGACAAACGTATCGAACCTGATAATCCTGCAAGGCGCGTGGCCGGTGTCCCTCACCAACAAGATCGTCTTCTGCCGGCAGGCCGGCAGCAGCGATTGGGATATCTGGCTGATGGACACGGACGGAGGCAACCAGGCGGTGCTGCTGGATGACGCCTACGCGAGTCGTATGCCCCGGTTCAATCCCGACGGGACAAAGATCTGCTTCGTCCGCATGTTCACCGGCAGCTCGAACGACGTGTTCGTCATGAACGCCGACGGCAGCGGGATCACCAACCTGACGATCGGGTCCGCCGTGGCCGGCAAGTCCATGTCGCCCCGCTTCTCGTGGGACGGCACGAAGATCTGTTTCGACGTGCAGGCCCAGCAAACGAACCACGATCTCTGGGTGATGAACGCCGACGGCAGCGGCAAGACGGGCGTGCTGACGACGGCCGACGACGACACCACGCCCGCGTTTTCGCCGGACGGGCTTTGGCTGGCGTTCCAGCGCCTGATCACGATGGACCCTGACCCGCTCGGCCCGATCTGCAAGGTGCGCCTCAGCGACGGATACGTCACCAACCTGACCCTCGACGACGATCTGGACGAGATGCCCGTCTTCTCGCCGGACGGAACAGACCTGATCTACAAGCACGGCGCCGACTCGCCGGAGATCTACCGCTGCCCGTCGGATTACGATTGCGCAGACACAAACCAGTTGACGAATCTGACGCAAACGCCCGGCGCGGCGGACGACTCCCCCGCCTACAACGGGGACGGCACGAAGATCGCGTACATGTCCAACACCGGCGTGGTGAACGGCATGGAAATCTGGATCATGAGTGCCGACGGCAGCGGCAAGCAGCAACTCACCTCGAACAGCCAGAACGATTTCGATCCCAGTTTCTCGCCCGGCACCCCGCCGCCGGAACCACTGCCGTCCGTCGCCACCAACAAGATCGTGTTCAGCCGCCACACCACGATGACCAACTGGCATCTCGTGATGATCGAGGCGGAGGGCGGAAACGAGGTGGCGCTCACAAGCGGGGCGTTTATGGATGGGCTGCCCCATTTCAGCCCGGACGGCTCGCGCATCACTTTCGCGCGCATCACGAACCGGATGCAGCTTGCCGCCATGGACGTCTACGCGATCAACGCCGACGGCACGGGCCTTACGAACCTGACGGCGGGGGTGAACGACGGCTGCAACTCGCCGCGCTTCTCATGGGACGGCTCGCAAATCTGTTTCGACCGCACGGCCACTCCCGGCAACGGCGACCTGTACCGCATGAGCAGCGACGGAACCGGCATCCGGCCGGTACTGACCACCACCAACGACGACGCCTCGCCCTGCTTCTCGCCCAACGGCGAGTGGATCGTGTTCCAGCGCAAGACCGCCGAGGACCCGAACCCGAAATCCATCATCGCGAAGGTGCGGATCACCGACAGCAACGTCGTGGCGCTGACCGACGGCAGCGACGTGGACGAGACCCCCATGTGGTCGCCGGACGGCCAGACGATCATCTTCAAGCGCGGGTACACGAACTGGGATCTGTTCGCCATGTCCGCGGACCACGACCCCGGCAACAACGAGGACCTCGTGAACTTGACCCAGACTCGCACGCGCTCCATCGGCGCGGCGATGTACTCGTGGGAACAGACATACATCTACCTGCAGAGCACGACCGCCGGAGTGGATCCCGACGCGGCGGAGATATTCCGGATCAATCCCGACGGCAGCGGACGGACGCAACTGACTTCCAATGCCGTCGCGGACTGGGATCCGACGCCTTCGCCGGTCGGCTTGTGGCTCACCGCGAGCGCCGGAGAAAACGGGACGATCAATCCGACCGGCCCGGTGCGCGTGCTGTACAACGCGACAACGAACTTTCAAATTGCCGCGAGCAACTGGTATCACATCGCCTCGATTCTAACCAACAGGGGCGAAGTGGCCGACGTGGGCGGCCCGGTCACGAACTTCCTCTGGAGCAACATCCGGACCGGCGGCACGATACACGCCGCGTTCGCGGCCGATCTCGCGGCGCTCGGCACCCCGCACTGGTGGCTGGCGCTCTATTATCCGGACAGCAACGACTGGGACGCCGTCGAACTGACGGACACCGACGGCGACTCGCCGGCACGGATCCGAACGACTCCAATTCCGTTTTCAGGGTGACCGACGAATCGCGGACTTCGGTCGGGTTCATCATTCGCTGGAGCAGCGTCACCGGCCGGACGTATGCCGTGCAATCCGCGCCGCGACTGGCGCCGGAGGATTCATGGACGAACCAGCCTGACGCATCTGCCATTTCAGGAGACGGGACGGAAAAAGCCTATACGAATGATCCAAGCGGAGACACCAACCGGTTCTGGCGG
>JAKJGV010000091.1:9399-9646 GCA_022704185.1 Verrucomicrobiota bacterium | reverse complement strand
AAGGTCTACCAGGTGAAGGTCGGGTTCGACTGCCGCGGAGCGACCGGGCTCAAGCTGAAGTGCGCGTTCATGGAGAACGGCAACAACGGCGACGCGGTCAGCAACGAGGTCTACTCGATCCTCACGAACATCGTCGCGGGCTCCGGGATCACGAATTTCTGGATGTGGATCCCCGACTACAACACGCAGGATTCCGACTACAAATCCACGCCGGACGGCGGCAAGTACCAGTTCGCGGCGTGGCTCG
>JAKJGV010000091.1:0-9389 GCA_022704185.1 Verrucomicrobiota bacterium | reverse complement strand
AGGAAACGCAGCTCGAGTGGGGCTTGCGTCCGACGAACGCGCTGCCGGCGACGATCACGAAGGGCACGAACGTGACCGTGCGGTTCGAGTGGGAAAACCTGTACGAGCAGCTCTTCTGGCAGAACACGCCGATGACGCGGAACGATGCGTATCCGACGCGCGTGGCGGTGTTCCGTTCGAGCAAGACCGAGAAGTATCACGCGGGGCATCTCGCGCGCACCGACCAGGTGGCGAACTGGCTGGAGAGCCGGGGCTACACCGCGGGCAACCTGCTGGATGTCCGGTTCGACCACATCGCGGTGGCGGGCAAGTTCAGCAACAACTTCGAGAACGCCTCCATGAGCGGCTGGACGCGGCAGGCGGGTTGCGCCAACTGGGCGGTTACGCTCTCCACCACGGGATGCCTCCAGGGGCTCGTCGGGTTCTGGAAGTTCGACGAATCCTCGTGGACAGGCGCGACGAACCAGGTCCTCGACAGTTCCGGGAAAGCGTGCCACGGCACGGCGATTAACGGACCGAAGATCACCAACGACGCGCGGCGGACGCGCGCGGGCTGGTTCGACGGGACGAACGACTACGTGGTGGTGACGAACCGCTCGATCCTGCAGGTGAACAGCAACCTGACCTTGAGTTTCTGGATCAAGCCGAGCAACGTGGGCTCCGCCCGGCGCAATCCCGTGGACAAGAGTTACGGCGGCGAATTCGGGCTGACGATCGAGACGAACGGCTCGCTGAATTACTTCCACGGCACGGCGCGAACGTCCGGCAAGTACATCAGTTGGGCGGCGCTGCCGGCGGGCACATTCGTCAACGGCCAGTGGAAGCACGTCGTGATCACGCGCGACGCCGGGACGCGCACGCTGAGGAGCTACCTGGACGGCGTGCTGAGGTCAACCTACACGTACGCCCTCGATACGAACACGGCGCCCTCCAAGAGCACCTATCCCGTGCAAGTGGGGTTGGGCTACACGGGCGCGGCGCTCGGCGGCGTGATCGACGAGGTGAAGATCGCCAGCAATGCGTGGACGGCGGCGGACGTGGCCGCGGAGTTCACGTACGGAGTGAACGCCTACGCGCTGCGCGCGGCGAGGATCGGCAACTCCGACAACATCATGATGTACAGCGGCGTGTACACCAATCCGACGGTGTCGGCGGATATCCGCTACCACAAGCAGGACAAGTACTTCAGCGACGCGGAACTGTACTTCCGGTACCAGAACCGCGACAACTTCTGCAAGGTGGGCATCCGGAACTTCTACGGCTTCTGGCGGCTGAAGTTCACGGTGCGCGCGCGGACGAACATCGTCCAGCAGGGCTGGCTCTACGACTTCCCGAAGACGAACCAGCCGGTCGAAGGGGCGACGTACAACCTGAAGGTCCAGTGCAACGGCATCACCAACAAGGTGTACCTCAACAACGTGCACGTCGGGACGTTCTGGGACACGAACTTCCTGGCCGGCGGCAAGGTGGCGGTCGGCGCGTCGGCGGTGCAGCTCGGCATCTGGGAGCCGCAGAAGGGCTACTACTTCATTGACGACGACGAGTACAGCTTCTGGGCGCCGGAAGGCCAGCCGCAGAACCAGGGCAAGCCGCTGAACCTCGACTGGGGCTACCTCAACGCCTTCTACGGCACACTCGTCCTTCCGGGCGTGTACGTGATGAGCGACATCGAGGTGTCGAACATCTGCACGTGGGTGACGAACGGCCTGAGGAGCGTGATCGCGACGGACGGCGCCGTGGCGATGAAGCGTGAGAACGGCACGCTCGCCCTCGGCCGCATCGAGAAGCTGTTCGGGGCCGCGGCGGCGGTGACCACGATCACCAACGCGACGCGCGTCACCATCGCGCCCGCGGACCACTACGTCACGCTCGATTACAAGGCGGGCAACCAGGTCACCGCGTCCGGCACGGCGCAGGTCTGGCCGCTGCTGACGACCGGTCAGGCGCTGGGCCTCGTTTCGAACGCGGCCAACCGCAGCGCGCCGGCGCTGATCGCCAACATGATCACGAACAACGCCGCGGCGCCCGCGAAGGCGTTCTGCTTCAACTACGCGGTGGACCTGAGCAACCAGCTCACCGGCAACAGCAAGACGCTCGCGCAGCGCGCGTTCGAGTGGTCGCGCGGCCAGGCGTACAAGGTCCAGCTCGAGCTCAAGTACCAGGTCAACCCGGCGTGGCCGGACGGCGACATCGTGCTGTTCACCACCAACGCGTGGCTGCTGACCAGTTCCGGCACGAACTCGCTCGTGGTGACCGTCCCGACCGACGGCATCATGACGGGCAACAAGGTGTACTGGTCGGGCTATGTCTACGCCTGGGACGCCGCGAATCCGTGGGCGTCGCATGCGGGCTTCTTCTCGACCGCCAACGACGGCGTGTTCACCACGCTGGGCGGCAAGGGCCTCCAGATCATCGGCGGGACGACCAACGCCTACGCCGGCCGCCTGTGGGACCTGTGGCTGGCGTACAACACGACCGGCCAGCCGTGCACGCTGGTGTTCGGCATCAAGGACAAGGGCACGCTGTCGGACGAGGACAACTTCAACGACGGCAACTACAACGGCTGGAGCGTCGTCGCGCATCCGAACATCCAGTGGCGCGTGACGAACAGCGCCCTGCGCGCGACGGTGGTCAGCACCGGCGGCTATTCCTACATCTATCGCAGCGCGGTGGGCGTGGGCATGACGAACGTCACGGTGGAATACAGCACGAAATTCATGAACGGCGCGAAGCACGGCGGCCTCGTGTATCGCGGCGTCGCGCTCTACGTGAACCCGCAGATGTGCGGCTGGGCCGACAACAACATGAACTTCTACACCAACGGCGCCTCGCCGGTGACCGGGAAGTGGAACCATGTGATGGTCAGCATCCGCGACGGCGTGCCGTATCCGCGGAGCGACCTGATCGTGAACGACAAGATCGTCTTTGTGGACGAGCCGATCGAAGTCGGCGGCTTCACGACGAACGCCATCGGCTTCCTGAGCCCGTACCACCCCGGATACGTCGAGTGGGACGACGTCCGGATCTCGGACGAGCAGTACTCGTTCGTCACGCAGGCGGTCAACGGGGTGTACGTGCCGACGAACACCACGACGCCGTTCTACGCGTTCATCCCGGACCACGATCCGGCGGCGTGGGAGCACCAGGGCACGACGGCGGGCGGCCGCTACGAGTGGTATGCCTACCTGCGCGGCGAGGGCGTGCACAGCTTCAAGGACACGGCGGTCTACTTCGCGCCGCGGATCGCGGACGAGAACACGAACTTCCCGTCCGTGATGAATCCGGGCCAGACGGTCAACGTGCCCGTGGACTGGGAGCGCCTGCCGTTCACGCCGGTGAAGATGCTGGTGACGCTGCAGGATGTGTGGAGCGGAACGGTGTACGCGACGAACACGGTGATCCTGGGCGCGGCGGACGGCAGCGCGCTGGTGCCGGTCACGGTGCCGGAGCAGACGCCGAGCGGCGCCGGCTTCACATGGGCGGCGTACATCGCGCCGACAAACGAGCCGGATCCGTTTGCGGGCCGGATCGGCCTCGACGACACGTTCCGTTACGGGCGTGACGGCGTTGCCCTGAAACCGGAAACGATGGTGATCGTCTCGCCGAGAGTCGGCGGCGACTACGTGGTGTATCGCGACGCGGGCTTGCCCGTCGGCTGCGACATCTACACCTGGGCCGGCGGCGCGGCGACGTTCGACGGCAACTTCGCGGGCGGCAGTCCGCCGGAAGGGACCAAGTGCTTCTACACCTACGGTTCGACATGGGCGGGCTGGGGCGTGTTCTCGATCACCGGCGCGGTGAACATGACGGAATACCAGGACGGGTTCCTGCGGTTCTGGGTGCGGAGCAGCACCACGCTCAAGCTCGATCTCGAAGACTGGTCCGGCGCGAAGTCCACGAAGTACATCCCGACCACGACCAACCAGTGGCGGGAAGTTGTGATCCCGATCTCCGACTTCACCGGGATCAACAAGGCGCAGATGAAGGGCCTGTTCGAGATCACCGCCGAGACGGCGACGACCTTCTACATTGACCACGTGCGCTATGTGAAGGGCATCGTGCAGATCTACAGCGACGCGGGGATCCCGAGCAACTCGACGGTCTCCACGTGGGCGGGCGGGGCCGCGACGTTCGACCATCGCTACACCGACGGCGCCGCGCCGGAAGGCTCGGAATGCTTCCTGGCCACGGGCGCGACGTGGGCGGGCTGGGGCGTGATCATGACGAACGGCACGATGAACATGAGCCTCTACACCAACGGGTTCCTGAGCTTCGCCGTGCGCAGCACCGCGGGGCTGAAGGTCGAGATCGAAGTGCCGCAGGGCACGACGAGGACGACCTACATCGGCACGACGACGGGCGCGTGGAAGCAGATCACCATTCCGCTGACGACCTTCGGCGCGTTCAACTACACGCAGGTCTACTGCCCGTTCAAGATCACTTCCACGAACGGCACGACGTTCCTCGTGGACGACGTGAAGTGGAAGAAGGGAACAAACGCCGTTCCGAGCGAGAAGAAGGAAATGTTCTACTCCGACGCCGGCATGCCGCAGGGCACCGACGTCTACGTGTGGTGGGCGAACTACTACTGGACGCACCTGGCCGCGTACGTGGATGACGGCGGGTTCGAGAGCAGCGCGTCGGGTGCCTTCCCGAACTCGGGCTTCTGGTTCATGACGAGCGCTCCGGGCGCCACGTCGGTGTGCTCGACGGCTGCGAGACAGAACGGCCTGAACGGGCTGCGCGAGCAGACCGCGTCCGCGGGCGCGGGCTACTGGGCGAGCACGTACCAGGAAATCCCGGCCTACGCGGGCGACATCTATTACGCGCAGGTCTACGCGCGGCAGCCGACCGGCACCACGTGGGTCGCCGGCTCCACGGCGTTCGTGCGCATGCAGTTCCTCGACGGCTGGAAGCAGGCGATCACCAGCGTCGTCTCGGCGACGAAGGTGACGGCGGCGGGGCAGGGCTGGACCGCCTGCCTCATCCCCAACACCACGGCGCCGTTCGGCACGCGGTTCATGCGGTACGAGCTGGTGGTGCAGAAACCGAACGGGTCGACGGGCGTGAGCGTCGCGGACTTCGACGACGGCTGGCTCGCGCAGGCGAACAGCTTCTACGGCCAGTTCGCCGAGGATCCGGTTGTGCCCGAAGGAACGAAGTGCTTCCGTTCGTATTGCGTGGGCTGGTCCGGCTGGGGCATCTTCTACACGAACAGCCTCACGACCAACCTGTCGCAGTACGCGAACGGCTACCTGAAGTTCTGGTACAAGTCGTCCGGCTACACCCGGGTGGAGATCCAGAGCGTGTACAACGGCGTCACGAACAAGGCGGGCTACCCGTCTTCCGGCTGGTTCCCGCCGACGCGCAACGAGCAGGGCAAGGTCGTCTGGCAGCAGAAGTCCATCCCCATCAGCGCCTTCGCCGGGGTCAACCTGTCGTACATCAAGAGCCCGTTCATGGTGACGGATCCCGTGGAAGACAACGCATTCTACGTGGACGAAGTGCGCTGGACGATGTCGCCATAAGGCGTCTTCACGCTCGGTGAAGCCATGGAGGTCCTGTGAAAAGATGTTGGTCAACCTGTCTGGCGTGTTTCTCGCTGGTCGCCATGTTTTGCGCGGCGGGGCTCCGCCTGGTGCAGGCACACAACGCCCGGCGGCATGAACCGCATGATGCGCCCGACAGGGGGGACACGACCGCGCCCAAGGTCCACCTGGCGAGACACGAATACCGCATCGAATGGGACGAAACTCGCGGGAGCGGCCTGCCGGCAGGCAACCCGTCCGAGTGAAGGCGGTCTCCAGGTGTTGAACAGGCCCCCTGCGGGCTTGTCCCGCAGGAGCCGAAGTTCACAGGCTGTGTGCGCAACGGAAACGACCATGAGCCCTGAAGGAGCGAAAAAACGGGGGACCTCCGCCATTCGCTCCATCCGGGCTCCGTTTTCTTCCTTTCATCATAGCTTGTGATGAACTTGGGTTCCCGCGGGACAAGCCCGCGGGGGCCCCTTCAAGAGGTGTTGAGACAGCCTCGGGCCGGTGCCCCTTGACGATGCGATGGGAGTCCGCGGCCTCGCGGACTGGGGCCGGTCCGCCCCGCTTTACACGGGGCGGGGGTTGCAGGTATGCTCTATCCGCTGAACACGCGTTCCGCGGAGAAGCGGCATGGCTCGGATACTGCTCCGAAACATCCACACGCTGGTGACCATGGGCGAGATCGAGCGGATCTTGCACAACGCGGATGTCCTTATTCAAGACGGGCGGATTGCCGGGGTCGGCCGGAACCTCCCGGCGGAAGGAATTGATCGCATCCTCGATGCCACGAACTGCGTGGCCTATCCCGGCTTCGTCAACTGCCACCACCACCTTTACCAGACCCTCACCCGCAACATTCCGAAGGTCCAGAACGCGAAACTGTTCGACTGGCTCATCGGCCTGTACGAAGTGTGGCGCGAGCTGAGCGAGGAGGCCGTCGAAGTCAGCACCCGCGTCGGCGTCGGCGAGCTGCTGCTCTCCGGCTGCACGACGACCTCGGACCATTTCTACGTGTTCCCGAAGAAGGCCAGCCGCGAGCTGCTGGACGTGGAGATTGAAACGGCGCGCAAGCTCGGGGTCCGGTTCCATCCGACGCGCGGCAGCATGAGCCGTGGAAAATCGAAAGGCGGCTTGCCGCCGGACGATGTCGTGCAGGATCCGGAGGAGATCCTCGGCGATTGCGATCGCGTCATCGCGAAGTACCACGATCCGAATCCGTTTTCGATGTGCCGCATCGTCCTTGCGCCGTGCTCGCCGTTCTCCGTGACGACGGAGCTGCTCCGGGAGACGGCGGAATTCGCGCGCGCGAAGAAGGTGCAGATGCACACGCATCTCTGCGAGACGGTGGACGAAGAGGCGTATTGTCTCAAGAACCTCGGCATGCGGCCGCTGGAGTACATGGAATCCACCGGCTGGGTCGGGCCGGACGTCTGGTACGCGCACGGCATTTACTTCAACGAGCAGGAAATCGGGAAGCTCGCCGAAACGCAGACAGGCATCTCGCATTGCCCGGTCTCGAACCTCCGGCTCGGGTCGGGCATCGCGCCGATTCCGAAAATGCTGGACACCGGCGTGAAGGTCGGGATCGGCGTGGACGGCAGCGCGAGCAACGATTCGTCCAATTTCCTGCGCGAGATGCAGCTGGCGATGCTCGTGCACCGCGTCGGCACGGCGGTGGACAGCATGCCGGCGATCCGCGTGATCGAGATGGCGACGAAGGGCGGCGCCGCGGTGCTTGGCCAGCCCGAAATCGGCAGCGTCGAAGTCGGCAAGGCGGCGGACCTCGCCGTGTTCCGGCTGGACAAGATTGATTACGCGGGCGCGATGGCGGACCCGGCCGCGGCGCTGCTGTTCTGCGGCGCGGGGCCGCGCGCCGAATACACGATCGTGGCGGGCAGGGTGCTGGTTGAAAAAGGATGCCTGGTCGGCGAGGACGAAGAAGCGCTCTGGGCGCGCGCGAACAAGGTGGCGGAACGGATGTTGAGCGCGGCGGAAGAGAAACTGGGCGTTTCTTATCGCTGACGAGCTTTTAGCACGGAAAGGGAAGAGTCATGAAACTCACGGACTTCAGGGCGGCGCGGAATCTCGCGGAAGCGCGCGCAATACTAAAGGAGCTCGGCCCGGTCGGGCTTCCGATGGCGGGCGGAACGTCGCTGGTGTTCACGTCGGAGAAGGACGAGCGGGTGGCCGTGGATATCAACCGTGCGGTTCCCGCGGGGATTGCGCGCGAGAACGGCTCGTATCGCGTCGGGCCGACGACACGCTTGGCGGCGCTTCAGATGTTCCGGGGTGATGGCTGGGTCTTGGATCGCGTGGCCGTGCGTCTCGCGACCCAGCAAATCCGCAACATGTCCACGATCGGCGGGAACATCTCGCGCGTGTTCCCGTGGGCCGATTTCCCCGTGGCGCTGCTGGCGCTGAATGCGGCCATGGTGATTGCGGGAGATGCGGAACGGACGCTGAACGCGGATGAGTTTTTTGACGGGCAGCCCGCCCGCCTGTTCCAGCCGGGCGAGTTGCTGATGGCCGTCAAAGTCCCGGCGCTCACCGCGGGGCAGGGGTTCGGCTATCGCAAGCAGACGCAGACTTCGGCAGGCTTCAGCCTGATGACCGCGGCGGTATTCGTTGAGGCCGATGGAAACGCCGTGAAGACCGCGCGCGTGGCGATCGGCGCGGGCGTGCCGTTCCCCGGTCGCGCGACAGGCGTGGAGGATTTGCTGAAGGGCCGGAAAGCGAGCGAGGCGGCCTTCCGCGAAGCGGCCGGAAAAGGACTTGCGGAGCTCAAGTTCAAGGGCGGCGACGGGATGTCGGAGGAGTATATCGGACACCTGGCGGCGGTCCTCGTCGGAGACGCTCTCAACGAAGCGTGGGTTGCGGCGAAAGGGGGTGCGGCATGAGCAGGAGAAGCATCACTTTTACCATCAACGGCGAGAAGAAGACGTTCGAGATCGAACCCGGCGAGAAGCTGGCCAAGCTGCTGCGGCGCAAGGGTTATGTGGGGGTGAAGGAGGGTTGTGACGAGGGCACCTGCGGGGCCTGCACGGTCATCATAGATGGCCACGCGGTCTTCTCGTGCATCCTGCACGCGTTTCTTGCGGACGGCCGCGATGTTCGTACGATCGAGAGCATCGGCGATTTCGATAATCCGCATCCGCTGCAAGCCGCGCTGGTCGAGGAAGGGGCCGTCCAATGCGGGTACTGCATCCCGGGCATGATCATGTCCGCGGAAGCGCTGATGCAGGAGATGTCCAATCCGACGGATGACGATATCCGCACGCGGATGGACGGCAATCTCTGCCGCTGCACGGGATACGAAAAAATATGGGCAGCGGTGAAGAAAGTCGCGCAGACAAACAAATCCTAATATCTAAATCCTAAACCCTAAACAAATTCGAATGAGCGACGGGAGGAAATACGACTTGGAAGATCGGACTTTTGTCTTCGCGCAAGACGTGCGTTTTCTGGCTGCAAAAGCCCCGCGATCGATCGCGAACATCGAAGATCTCAAGCAACTGGTCCGATCATCCGGTTCAGTAGCCTCGAATTATATTGAGGCCAATGAGTCGCTGAGCAAGAAGGACTTCGTGATGCGAGTCAAAATATGCCGGAAGGAAGCAAAGGAAAGCCGTCTTTGGCTTCGATTGATTTCTTTGGACGGCGCGCAGGACTTGCACACCGTACGCGACAGGTTGGTGCAGGAGGCGCTGGAGCTAACCCGCATTTTCGGGGCGATTGTGACAAAGAATCAATAGTTCGGATCTGTTTAGGAATTAGAGTTTAGCGCTTAGAGTTTGTTTGAGTGTCTGGAGGTGGTTATGGCAGCGAGACAATTTAAGGTGGTTGCGCAGTCGGTAA
>JAKJGV010000090.1:9443-9714 GCA_022704185.1 Verrucomicrobiota bacterium | reverse complement strand
CCGCAGCCCCGGTAAGTGCCACCATCAGCGCGACCGCCGCGCCGATCAGGGTGATTATGTAGCCCATCGTCAGACCTCCCGTATCGTGATCCCGTGAACCCAGCGCATCAATTTCCGCCGCAGTATGTAATCCCGCGTCTTAACGCCCTTAACGTCCTCCACAACCTCCGCCCCGTTCTCGCGGTAAACGAAATCCGCCGTGTAGACCGCTCGCCGCTCGCCGGGCTGTTTCGGGATCAGCTCGTACTCCACCTGCCGCCGCAAATCCGTG
>JAKJGV010000090.1:0-9421 GCA_022704185.1 Verrucomicrobiota bacterium | reverse complement strand
ATATCTCCGCAGCTCCGCCTGGCTGTCAAAGGTCATGCCGGCGTAGTCGCATTTGTTGGCGTTGTATTTGTTCACCCCTCCACCCCCGTCATTCGTTGATTTTTCCCAGTTCCCCGTCCGACCGTGACCACATACCCCCGCGCCATCTCGACGATCCTGCTCCCGATCCCCTCGTCGATGTCCGTGATCTCGTCCAAATACCGCTCCGACGAAATCAACGTCCGTTTCCGGTTGATGTACCGGTAGTTGAGGATGTCGTACAGGATCGTCACGTCCGCGTCGCTGGGCGTTCCTCCGTCGCCGTATCTGCCCGGCGTCCGTTTGAAAAGATCGTCGAGGTAGAGCACCTCGCAGCATTTCAGCCGCTCCATCGTCCGGGCATATTCGTCAGCATCGTCGTACCGGATCGCCTTGAGCCGCGTGATCTCGTCGGTCCAGAGACTGTAAAATACAGTGCGGTTCTGCCCGAGGAACATCCGACAGATCGCCGTGCAGATGTGCGTTTTCCCCGAGCCGACCGCGCCCCCGATATACCACCACGTCGGGCATTCCTCCCGCGCGAACGCCTGCGCCTTGTCCTTGATGGTCTGCTGCCAGGGCTCGTCCGTCCGGTATGCCGCCATCGTGTATCGCCCGATCAGCTCCGACAGCCCCGACGCCTCCATGCGCCGGATGGATGCCCGGGCGATCTGGCACTCGCAGCGCCGCAGATACATGTGCGGCATCCCGTCCTCAAGGCGCTCGACTTCCGTGAAGTCGCCGCGGTTCAGACACTTGGGGCAGTCGTATCCGTCTATGGCGTTGAGGTTCCCGGTCCCGGCGTTGAGTATCGCCGCGGTGCGCATGTCCGCTTGATAGAGCCGCTCCGCTCGCTGCTCCGGGGTTTCCGGTTCACAGTCGGATTTCTCCGGGAATGACAAACCGTGGCTTGTCAGGATTTCCCTGATTCGCGGGTCGAGCCCGATCGCCGGCATTCCTGCGTCCATTGCCGCCAGCCTCCTTTCGTTTCTTCTCCGCCTCGCGTACATCGTCCGGGGTGCGTAGCCCGTCAACGATCCATCTGTCAAGGATGGACTGGATATATGCGAACGTTCGCACTCCCTGTGCGTTGGCCGTGTCCACCGCCAGCCGGATCATCTCCGGGGCCATTCCTTCCGCCATGATGCCCCGGAGGGATTCCCAGTTTCCGGGCGTCAGGCGGTGGAGGTTGTTGGTGACGTAGGCGGCCAGGGCGTCCTCCACTGGGGGCGAATCCACCGCCTCGCGCGCGGTCGTCGTCGTAGTAGTAATCGTATCTTGGTACGGTAGGGTACGGTTAGGTACGGTAGACGCGTTACATGGCGTTACATCGGCGTTACTGTACGCGTTACGTAACGCGTTACATTGCGTTACATCCTGCGACTTTCGCCGCTCGCGATGACTTGCAACTCGCTTTTTCGTGTCCTCCCGTTTGTCGTTCAGCTTCCCGGCGTACTCGTACCAGTCATGCAGCCGGTACGCCCCGTCGTCATCCAGATCGACGTACCCTGCGCGGACAAGTGCGTCCATCAACCACGCGCCCCGCTTCCGCGGGTAGTCCAGTGCGACGGCGATGTCGTCGCATCCCAGCCCCGGTATCAGCCCGTCGCGGTCTGCGATGTCGAGCGCCCATGTCCACAGATCATCCAGTAACCCGCAAGCCTCGCGTCGGGAGATATCCAGCGCGGCGGCGAGACGCAGTGTTTTCGGATGCCGCTGCCGCGCTTGGTGCAACTCGATCCATGCCATCAGCGCGCCGCCCCTCTCCCGTAAGCTCCTGCCCGTGCTGCCTCCGCGTGGGTGATGTACGCGCTCTGCCCGACGCGGAGCGACTTGATCCCGAGCGCGCGCATCCGGGCAAGGTACGTCATGTAGCGTACCCCGGCGTACTTTGCAGCGTCATGCGTCGATATGTACCCGTCCGGCGCCATCGTGCGCGGGCTGCCGGGCTTGCAGATCCACACGTCGCAGCCGTCCTGCGTGACGATGATCTCATATCCGTACAGCCTGCGTAGGCGCAGGACGCTATGAACCATCGAGCACGCCAACCCCACGTCATGGAGCTTGTAGTGGCGTTCTGCGTCCGCGCTGCCCAGTAAGTCCGCAACCTCCGCGTGATGGTAGCTGCGCAGCCTCATGCCGACGCGCGCGCTATTCGTCTGCGGCATCTCCGCTCGCCTCCTCTTCCTCCGGGTAGTAAATCAGATCATCCTGGCAGGCCATGCAACCGCCGCACGGCCCGCCGTAAACGCATGTCATGGACACGGGGTTACTCCTCCCAAGGAAGCTTCTCGTCGTCGGTCACGTCCGCGAACCCCTGCGACACCGTCTGCCGCTCGGGAACGGGCCCGACCCACGGGGGCAGGGATTCGGCGCGGTTCTTGTGGATGAAATAGGACACCTTCGGGTAGCCCTGATCGTCCTCCTTGATCTTCGCCGCGCCGATCGCCCCCGGCCACGTCATGAGGTTGAAGTCGCCATCGGTGATGTTGAAGCTGTCGAAGAACTGGGTCATATTGCGGTCGAAATACTGGTTGTAGACGATGTAGTGCATGATCTTCTCGGTCGTGCCGTTGGCCTGCAATGTCAGCACGATCATGTTGCTGCCCGACTTGCTGACCTTTTCCTCCACCGCCACGATAGAAACGCGGTGCTCGCCGGGTTCGATGCGCGGAGCGCGGGTGTAGTTGTAATTCGCCATTCAGTCCTCCTTCGCCGCCCATCTTGCGGCATATTCGTCGTATAGGTCGTGCGCTTTCAACCAGCGCACCATGTCGCGGATGTGAGTTGAGATGTGGTCGGTGATGTCGGGGGTGTAGCGCTCGCGGTAGACCCATTCGCCATCGCAGACCAGATAGGTAAATGCGCGAGCTTCCGGGCACAGGTAGAAGTACATGGGGTGTTGGGGCGAATCGCGATACTTGCCCACGTCGTAGGTCTTGGAGAACTTGATGTCGATGATCTCGCCCGCTCGCAGGCAGTCTAGCACCCCGTAGCATGTGAAGGTTACACCGTCAAGCTCCATATCGCGGGATAGGCGTACTTGGAATTGCCCATCGTAACACTCGCTCGCAACTTCACTCGCCGCGGCAATCCATGCTGGTTTGTGCAATCCGTCAACGGGTTTTCCAGCCGCCAATGCGGTCACGGCGTTCTCAAACTCGATGCCGTCCAACATGGGCTTGGTCTGCTCTTTCGGCTCGCGCCGGAGCGTCCGGAGGAAGTCGGCGAGCCCTTCTTCCTTCCGGAACATCCACGCGAAGTCCGACAAGAGCGATTGAGTGACGAGCAGCTTACCCATTGGCTTCGATCTTCTCGAACTGGATACCGCGCGCGTTCATGAACTCTCCCAGCGCGATGATGTTCTCGCGCGTCGCCGTGACGCGGAAGGCGCGGGTGAGCAATACGGGGGATGGCTGGATGGCATAAGACGGCGTGAAGTGCGGCGCGGGCTTCCCGGGCTCCGGCGCAGGCCCCAGAGTAGGCTCGGGCTCAGCCGCCTTGCGCGCCTGTTCTTCCACGCGCCTTGCCGCCTCTGCCGCCCTGCGCTCCGCGTCCGCTTTGGCACGTTCCCGGTTGTCCTTGAGCGTCCGGGCGTACTGGATCGTGCGGTTCAGGTCGAGCGTGTCGAGGTACAGGCCCTTGAGCATGTCGACATCCTCGCCGATGGCTTCGATTGTGGCGATATCGCTGTCGATCTTTGAGACGATTGCGCTGATGTCGATCTTGATAGACTTCATGGCGTTGGTCTTGTTGAGCCATACGGCGCAGAATACCTTGTCTAGCGGGACGAGAGCATGCCCGACCTCGCCCCACAGCTTTTCGATTTCCGCACGCTTGGCTTCCTTCTCGCGCTGTTCCTGCGTCTTGACCACGGTGTCGATCTTCGATGACGCGGTCTTGATGAGGTCGACAGTCTCGGCGACAATGCCCTTAAATTCCTCGAAGGGCTTCATGAACTCCTTCTCGATCTCGATCCTGCGGGCGTTGAGTGCCTTGCTCGCGTTGTTCAACATCGCCTTGTCTTTCTTGGCAGCGTCGATGTTGGTTTCGTCGTAGTTCGCCGCGTCGTAGTTAGGAAGTGCGCGCTCGACCAGTTCTTTGATCTGCCGGGCATTGGTCGTCAAGCTGCCCAGCGTTTTCTCGCTGACTACCAGCTCCAGCTCTTCCTCGCGAAGCGCGAACGGGATCATCTCATTCACAGCAGGCTCGCCTCCTTCTTTTCGTCCTTCTTGTACGCCTTCGCGTCCTTGTCCCACCGATACCCTAGCTCCGCAATTCGCGTCATGAGCGCCGCGCGGGCTTCCTTCTCCGAGGTGAGCGCGTGGGAGATATCCTTGAGCTGTGCCCCAGCCGCCAGTATGTCGTCGGCGTTCTCCACCTTCGCGATGATCTCACGCGCCTTCGCCATCGCGGCCTCGTAGGCTTCTTTTTGCGGGGCGAACGCCTCCGTCTCGGCCGCGAGGTTGGAGCGCACCTGCGCAAACAGCTTGGTCAGGAAATCGTTCGGATCGCCGGGCGCGAGCTCCGGCACTTTGATCAGTCCTTTGATGCCGTAAGCGGCTTTCGCGTTGTAGCTCGCCGTGGGCGTGAACCCGAGCCAGCGTTCGCCGTTGATGATGTGCAGGTGCGCGCCCAGGTCTGCAGGTTGCCAGACCATCGTCTTTGCGGAGCCTTCGCACACAATGTCGTAGAAAATGCCATCGTCCTGCTTCTCCTTGACCTCGTGGAACACGAAGATGACGTTGAATTTGCGCCGAAGCTCCGCGCTCAGGTGCAGGAATTCGGTCTTGACGAACCCGTAGCCCTGTTGGGAGAAGCCGCCGTTCTTGCGGGTGGCGTCCTTCTCAGTACGCGCCGCCCAGTCCTTGAGCATTTCGATGAGAGCGCCGCCCGTGTCGAGGATGACGGTTTTGTATCTGCCCTCCATCGTGCGAACGTCCGCGAGCAGTTCCTCGTAGGTTTTCGCGTCCGTGGAATCTTTTCGGTGCGCGGGGCTTACCCGCTTCATGCCGTTGTCCACGTCGATCATCACCGCGTCCGGCGCGGAGAGTGCGAGGGTGCTTTTGCCCGTCCCGGGCATTCCGGTGATGATCATGACGATGTTCTCGCCGCTGTAGTCCCGCTCTTCGGGTTTGCGAATTGCCATCAGTTTTCCTCCTTTTCGTACGGGATCTCCGGCAGCGCCGCCCAGTAGTCGACCGGGATGGCATGTTCCGCGCCCACGCACGAATCGTATGCGTTGAACGCGTCATGCCTTGCGGAGTAGTTCAGCACGGCCCAGCCGTATCCGGATTCGCATACCAGGGCGGGCCCGCTGCGTTCCGGTCTGGTAGTGCGCGCATCGTGGAATTCGAGCGCGAAATCGGGTTTCTTCATACGTCCCTCCTATCTTTTTGTAGGTGCCTTCGACGGCCACACATACACGCGGCAGTCGCGCTTGCAGATGCGGATCGGGGTGCCGTTCGCGCTGCGGTAGCTTGCCAGCACGCACGCCGCACGCCGTGCCGCATAGGGGTCTGGGTAATCCATCGTCATTCCGGGCTCGCCGCGCCGGAGCATGCTCAGGGCGGCGCTCACCTCGTCCGACGGTTTGCGCCCTCCGCGGCGCGGGACGTCCGGCAACCCGTACTGGATGATGGGGCGCGGGCGCTCGATGATCTCCATGATCGTGCTCACCGCGGCGTCCTCCCGCGTCGGGCGGGCGGGGGTTTGGCTCATGCGGCTCCCCTCGCTTTCTTCGTCCGGGCCTCCCGCGCCCTCTTGCGGCGCTCGATGATCCGCCGATACTTCGGGGCGGGGTTGATCCACTCGCGCCAGACCCGGCGGAAGAAGTACCTCTTGCAGAGCTTGGGATACCCGGCATCCCGCAGGTTCGCCTTGGCGATCGACCTCTTGAGTTTCCTCATTGTGTTTCCTCCTTCATCGTGCTATAATAGCCGTGGATTATCTGGCCCGCCCCCTGAGCGTTGCACCGCCGGCGGGGGCTTTCGTCATCCTCCCGATCCGCACAAGCCATCCCATCCGGTCGCGAGCGATTGGCTCGGAGTCGTAGGTAATCTCGCAGGGCGTCCCGCCCCCGATCGGGATCATGGTGATCGTTTTGCCGATCCGGCGGTAGGTGTGGGTTGCGTCGCGGTAGGCGGGGGAGCAGTCATCCATTTAGTGCCACCTCCAATTCCTCCGGGTCGTACTCGGACTGCGTAATTTCGTCCGCGATCACCTGCGCGCCAATGTCGTCAAACGCACACGGTCGGATGTCGAGCAGGTCGTCTGTGCCGTAGTCCGCGTCGAGGATGGACATTTGCCCGTTGGATTTCTGCGCTTTGAGCTTCCGAAGCTCCTCGCCCATTCCCTGCTCCATGATGACGCGCCACGCTCGGGGGTGTGTCTGGCGCAGAACTGAGATGTGATTGTCCTTGTACGCGATGTCGGTCGCGCATCCGATGCAGCCGTTGCGCTTGATCTTCTGGGTGCAGGGTTTGCCGTCCTTGCCCTTAGCGGCGTACTCGATGTCGTACAGGGGCGAGTACGGGATGCCGCGCGAGTGGATGTACTCCCAGATGTCCGCGTCCGTCCAGATCGAGAGCGGGTTGACGTGAAAGAATGGGTCGTCGCCGAGGTGTGGGCGCGAGGATTGGAATATGTAGCCGCGCGTTGAGAAGTTGACCATGCGCGAGTGGCTTTCCTCTGCCATCAGCCCCTTGAAAATCACGTCCACGTCGAGCCGCGCCCGTTCGATCTCGAAGGGCTCCTTTTTCAGGATGTGGCAGCACATCTGCGAGATTTTCACGTTTCGGAGCAGGTCGTAGTAGTCGAGCAGTTCGGGCTTCTCGCTGGATGATTCCGAGAACCGGAGGAAGCAGTCGATGTTGATTCGTCGCGCGCCGAGTTTCGACGCCGCTTTGCCGAGGATCGGGTAGCCGTACTGGTCGCAGCACCACCAGTAGGTTTTGCGCGTCCCTGCCCGCCAGACCAGCCGACGGTTTCGGAAATCCTCCCACATTTCCGGGGTTGCCGCGCGTTCGAGCGCGTCCGTCGATTTGAGTTTCCCGTCGTCCTTCAGCACGTCCCAGACGCGCCCGGTCTCGACCAGCCATTTCAAGGTTTCGACCTGCGCGGCGTATTTCAACCCGTCCTTTTCGAGCTTCGCCGGGCGAGCTTCGACGAACCGCTCCCCGACGTACCGCTTCCCAGATTCGCGGGCAAACTTTAGCGATTCGGGGAACTCGATACCCGTGTTGCCGAAGATGACGTAGGGTTTCCGGTCGGGGAAGTGTTCGCAAATCAGGTCGAGAAGTACCAGCGAATCCTTCCCGCCCGAGTACGCCACCGCTTGGCTGTGATTCGATGCCGCGAAGCCCAGCGCGATTTGCTCAACCGCGATTTCGATCTTGTCCGCGAGTGGTAGCTTTTGCGCGGCGATAATGTCCGTGAATCTCATGTACATGGTGCCGTTACCTGTCCTTCCTCCCCTTGTAGTACGCCCGCCACTCGATGCGGTGATAGACTTCCGAAATCGCCATCCCGATGAGAATCAGCCCCAGCACGTACAAGCCGTTCATCACTCATCGTCCTCTCTCTTGTCGTCTCTGGCCAGCGCCCGGCTGAACATGGCCACCGCGCCCAGGAGCACCGCCGCGATCACCAGCGCGGCCAGAATCTTGACTGCCAGCATAATTCTCACTCCATTTCTGCGTACACGACGCCGTCTCTCCGCTCCGCGCGGAAGTGGTCCGGTTGTACTTGGTCCCGGTAGTCCGCCGCCTCCGTGAATGTCTGGAACTCGGTCCGGGGCGACCATCGCAGGAGCGCTCCACCTTCGATGCACCGGATCGGGTCGCAGTCGCGCTTGTCGTGGGCGCAGGTTTGGCAGGTCTTTTTCATTCGCGCAGCTCCTTCGCGATCGCGCACATGGACTGCGTGATGCTGTACAGGGCGTCCGTGCGGGCACACAGCCCCGCGCTGTCGGTCTCGCTTGCCAGCTTGTCCAGCCGCCCCATCTGCGCCGTGAGCATCTCCCGCACGTCGTCGGGGAGGGTCATGGGTTCGTAGGCGGGGGATTCGCGCAGATCGTCCTCGTCCCATTCCGGGGCGTCGCCATCGTGGGTTTCGGCGGTGTAGGTTTCGGTCTTGCCGTCAAGCGCCACTTTCAGCGCGTCGCGGATTTCGTTGCAGGCGTCGGCTGCGAGGTCGGACAGCCCGTCCTCGGCGATGTCTGCCGGCAGGGCGATCTCAATCTTCACGCGGGGGACTGCGATCAGCTCGCGGGTGCATTTGATGGTGGAATTCATGTGTGCTTCCTCCTATTTTTTATCCGATGTAGCTGTAAACTGCCGCCGCTCCGGCGGTGAGAACTGCCGCGACCAGGGCGGCGTAGATGACGAGGGTTTCGAGCTTGCGGGTCATGTGGCAGCCTCTTTCAGCCGGTCGATCAGCCCCGCGATGTCTTTGCCGTGGATGTAGTTGACATGCCCGCCATCGCGCACCCGGAACGCCGGGAGCGCCCCGGTGAGAAGCAGGCGGCGGATCGCAGTTTCCGTCAGCGCGCATTGCGGGTCGTTCGCCCGGAGGTATTCAGCCGTTTGTTTGATTGTTCTCATGCGCGGCATGTGTTTCGTTCTCCTTCCTCAGTTCGCCTATGATCGCTAGCGCCCGGCTCATATCCGAAGGCGAAAACTCCCGGCGCATTTTGCGCGAGAAGTTCCCGTCGTTGCATCCCCAGCGTTCGGCAATTTGCCATAATTTCACTTCGCTTTCGCGGGCTGCCTGCCGGATTCGTTCGTTCGCCATTTCTTTTCATCCTCTCTTGCATTCGTCGGTCGGGTGGGGGCTAGTTCGCTTCTCCGCTTAAAGCGGACTTGCGGGTAAATAAAATGAAGTCCGCGGGGTAGCCGTACACGCGCTCAATGTCCGCGACCTTGTCCCAGTCCGGGACAGTCGCGCCGGATTCGTAGTTTCGGAGCGTGTCCGGGCAGATGTTGAGCAGTTCCGCGGCTTTTCGCTGGGATAGGTTGGCGTTTACTCGCGCCGCCTTCAATGTGATCTTGGGCGTGTCCATCGTTTCGCCTCCTTTCGACATAATTATACTACGCTTTAAGCGGAATGTCAAGCCTAAAGCGAAAATATTTTCTAAAATGATTGATATTTTTTTGCTTTAAGCATCGTCGCGCACACATGCAAGTCAAGATGCAAGTCAAAGCCCAGCCCTCTCAAAAATAAATTGTTTCAATTCTGTTAAATCGTCAAAGAACCCCTTGCAATGTACTACATTTTGTGGTATAGTATATCCAGAAGCAAGGGAAGCCGCGGGCGGAAAACGCCGGGCGAGGAGCAAAAAAATGACGAGCATCAAGGATTTCGCGGTCGAGGTTTTCAACGCCGGAGCCCCCATCACCACCTA
>JAKJGV010000008.1:41171-44620 GCA_022704185.1 Verrucomicrobiota bacterium | reverse complement strand
TGCTCGGAGATGCGCGCCGCAGGATGCTCTGGACCGGGGTATTCCGCGCGCACGGCGCGGAGATGGAAGTCATGAAGCCGTGGACGGTGATTCAAGCCGCGGAGCTGGGGGCCGTTCTGAGAGAACCTTGCGTGGCGGTGACACCGGATTGGCTGCACCTCTCGAAGATTGTCGCTGCGGAAACGTTGCCGCATGTTCGATGGGTGCAGGAGGCCAGGAGTCCTCACGCGAGGGATGTCGGGCGGTTGGGACTGCTCAAACTGGGCGCGGGACATCCTTCCGAAGCGCTCACCCCGATTTACACCCATCCACCTGTGGGGTGAGGAAGGGACCGCGGAGTGCTTCACTTGCGCGGCGCGCCCGTGGAGCTGCGGACGATTAGTTCGGCGGGGAAGACGATCTGATGTGGCGCGGACGCTTCGCCCTCCTCAAGCTTCTGGAGGAGCCTTTGTGCCGCTTTGCGTCCCATCGCGATCTTGTCCACGCGCATTGTGCTCAAGGACGGCCACGATTCCTGTGCGGCCGGGATGTCGTCGAAGCCGATCACGCTGACGTCTTCCGGCACTTTCAGGCTGCGAGTTCGAAGGGCGCCTATCGCGGCCAGCGCGTTGGCGTCGTTGCAGGCGACAATGCCGGTGATCTCCGGGTGGGCGTCCAGCAAGTCCAGTGCCGCGTCATGGCCGCCCACGATTTGGCCGCCGCGAACCAGCTCCTCACGATAAGCGATGCCTGCGCTCTCGAGCGCGTCACGGTAGCCCTGCAGCCGCTCGTGAAAGTTGCCGCGATCCAGGGGGGTGCCTCCGACAAAAGCGATGTGGCGGTGCCCGAGCGAGAGCAGATGCTCGGTCGCGCTGCGTCCGCCGCGGAGGTTATTGGTCACGACGGTTTCCAGGTCTTCGCCCGGGAGGTGGTAGTCAACCAGGACAAAGGCGCGATGAGACTCGTTAAGGAGGCGGATGATCGCTTCGTCAACCGCCCCGACGATCAGGAGTCCGTCCACGCGGTGCTCGACGATGAACTTCGGGAGCCGTCCGTCGAAGATGGATGATTCCGTGGTGGCGGAGGCGAACATGAGCGCGTAGTTGTGCTCGCGCGTTTCCGCTTCGATGCCCGCAAAGATGCCCGCATAAAAAGGATTGGAGAGGAAGGTGCTGGTTTCGGCGCCCGAAAGGAGGCCGATGGACTCCGTGCGCTGCGTTACAAGCCCCCTGGCATGCCCGTTGGGTCTATAGCTCAGCTCCGTGGCCTTGCGCATGATTTTCTTGCGCAACTCCGCGCTGACGCCGGGTTTGTCGTTCAGCGCGCGGGACACGGTCCCGATATTTACATCCAACGCTTTTGCAATGTCTTTGATGGTCGTACGCACAATGTACCGCATACTGCAATCGTTTGCCGGAATCAAGGCAAAAAGTTGCGTTGCGGCGCCGGGCCGTGGGCAAGAGTAGTGATTTCTCCTTATTTTCCTCTTGCCAGACTAGCTGTATAGTGCAAACATGGCATTGGCAACAAACGTTTGCGTGTTATGTTGCGGAACGGGAGGGTGCCATGCGTTACGGTAAGTTGGCCTTGGTGCTGCTGCTCTGCGGTTTCCCTGCGTATTCCGATCCGGTGCTTCTGCACGATTTCGAGAACGACACCGAAACATGGAGTGCCGAATGGGGGCTGACCGAGCCGCTCCAAGTGAAGTCCGGCCGTAGCCGGTCCGGGAGCAAAGCCCTCGAAGTTTCCCATCGCTTTGCACCCAAGAAGGAAACGATAGGCTTCCGCATCGTCCTGGACCCGCCCAGAGATTTCACCATGGATCCCGGCTTCGTCGGATTCAGCGCGTGGGTTTACTTCCCGTCAGGCGACGGGTGGGAGGCCCAGATGTATGTCCACAGCGGCGAGGCGTGGAAATGGGGCGAGGGTCCGCTGCAAAACAAGCTGCAGCCCGGCTGGCACCGCATCATGATTTCAAGCGACCGGATTGCCGATCCGACCAGCATTCGGTCCATCGGAATCCAGATCAAGAACTACAAGCAGCAGAGAGAGATGAGAATCAACGTGGATCGGGTGGAGGCGCTGTACGATTCTCCCGCGCGCGCTTCCAAGAAGTAGGGTCCGGTCCCTCCCCGCAGGGTCCTTTGTTTTGTCGTTCCTCTGGCTCGGTCGGGGAGGCTTGCTCACCGTGGCGAGCCCCCGGGCCCTTGCGGGTTAAGCGTTGGATGTCCGACGCCAATCCTGTTAACGTGGCTGCATGGACCGGCTGCAGCTTCCAATCTTTGGACTCGAATCGGATATCGTTTCCAATCTCCGGAAGGCGGATCGGTTGATTGTCACGGCGCCGACGGGATCCGGGAAGTCCACCCAGATCCCCCAGATGTTGCTTGATCGCGGGTTGCTCGGCGACGGCCAGGTCATCATCCTTCAGCCGCGGCGGCTGCCGACACGCCTGCTGGCGGCCCGCGTGGCGCAAGAGAGGGGCTGCCGCCTGGGTACCGAGGTCGGTTACCAGATCCGGTTTGACGACGTTTCCTCGGCCGCCACGCGCATCAAGTATGAGACGGAAGGCATCCTTCTTCGCCAGCTGTTGACCAATCCCTCGCTGGCCGGCGTTTCCGCGATACTTTTCGACGAGTTTCACGAACGGCACCTCTATGCCGATGTGACGCTTGCCCGGGCGCTGGACTTGCAGGCATCCGGGCGACCGGACCTCAAGCTGGTGGTCATGTCCGCCACCCTCGATGCGGGGATGCTTCAGAAATACCTCGCGCCGTGCGCGGTGCTGGCATCCGAGGGGCGCACCTACCCGGTGCGAGTCGAATACGTGGAGCAGGATTCAATCCCTCAGCGCGATGAAGACCGGGTGTGGGAGGTTGCGGCCCGCGAATTCGAGCGCGTGATCCGCGAGGGCGCGGAAGGCGATGTGCTGGTCTTCATGCCGGGCTCGTACGAGATCGGGCGGACCATGGAGGCGATTCGCCAGATGCCGGCGGCGCGAGGGTTTGCCGTGCTCCCGCTGCACGGCGAGCTGTCGGTGCAGGATCAGGATGCCGCGGTCGCGCGGTACGATCGGCGCAAGGTCGTGGTGTCCACGAATGTCGCGGAAAGCTCGCTGACGATTGACGGCATCCGCGTGGTGATTGACAGCGGGCTCGCGCGCATTCCCCGCTTCGATCCGTACCGGGGAATCAACACGCTTCTAATCGAGAGAATCAGCCGGGCGTCAGCGGATCAGCGGGCGGGCCGCGCGGGCAGGACCGCGCCCGGGGTGTGCGTGCGCCTGTGGACCGCGCGCGAGCACGCCACGCGCGCGATGCATGAAGTGCCCGAGGTGAAACGGCTCGATCTTGCGGAAGCCGTCCTTCATCTGAGCGTTGCTGGCCTGTACGGGTCCGGGAGATTCCGGTGGTTCGAGGCCCCGCCCGAAGGCGCCCTGGTGCGCGCGGAGGCGCTGCTGCGCGATCTCG
>JAKJGV010000008.1:0-41161 GCA_022704185.1 Verrucomicrobiota bacterium | reverse complement strand
CAAACGCTTCCGCTGGCTGGACCCGCCGGACGAACGGTCGCTGGATCGGGCGGAAACATTGCTCCGTGACCTGGGGGCGCTGCATGCGGAAACGGGCGCCATCACCGCGTTGGGGCGGCGTATGCTCTCCTTCCCGGTTCATCCGCGGTATGCTCGGATGCTGATCGCCGCGGGAGAATACGGGTGCGTCCGGCCCGTGGCACTCATCGCGGCATTGACGCAGGGGAGAAACCTCCTGCTGCGGCGACAAGGGCACGACGTGAAAGGCGACCGCGACGACTTCCTGGGGGACGAGACGGAGTCGGACTTCTTCATCCTGATGCGCGCATGGAACTATGCCGACCGGAATCGGTATGACCTTGGGAAATGCAAGCGACTGGGGATCCACGCACAATCCGCGCGTCAGGTGGGGCCGCTCTACGGCTACTTCCTCGACATCGCGAAGCGCGAAGGGCTGCCGATCGAGGATCGCGCGACGGGCGATGTGGCGGTCCAGAAATGCGTGCTGACGGGGTTCATTGACCAACTGGCCTGCCGGCTGGACTCCGGCACGCTGCGGTGTCGCCTGGTTCACGGGCGCAAGGGCGAGATCGCGCGCGATAGCGCGGTGCGGAGCAGTCCGCTGGTGGTGGCGGCCGAGGTGCACGAGATCGAAGGGCGGGGCGGCGATCTCAACGTGCTTCTGACGCTCGTAACGGCGGTGAAGCCGGAATGGCTGAAGGAACTGTTCCCGGAGGGCTTCGGCGAGAACGTGGAAGTGGAATACGAGTCATCGGCGAAAAGAGTGTTGGCTCACCGCCAGGTGCTCTTCCGCGATCTCGCGCTGGAGCGCAAGCCGCTTCCCGAACCCCCGGCGGACGCGGCGGCGGCGCTGTTGGCGGATGAGGTGCTGAAAGGGAATCTGACGCTCAAGGGCTGGGATCACGCGGTGGAGCAGTGGATGCAGAGAGTGAACTGCGTCGCGAAGCACTGCCCGGACCTGGGGCTGCCCGGAATTACGGAAGAAGACCGGAAGGCAATGATCCAGCAGGTGTGCCTTGGCGCAACGTCCTATAAGGAGATCAAGGACAAGCCTGTGATGAACACCGTGAAATCGTGGCTTGGCGGCGCGCAACGTGCTCTTGTGGAACAGCTTGCCCCGGAACGCGTTACGCTGCCCAATGGGCGCAGCGCCAAGGTGGCGTACGGACCGGACGGCTTCGCGACCATCGCGGTGCGCATCCAGGACTTGTACGATGTGAAGACGACTCCGGTGATCGCGAAGGGGCGTTTGCCGGTCACCGTGCAGATCCTCGGACCGAATCAGCGGCCGGTGCAGATCACGCAGGATCTTGCAGGGTTCTGGAAGGAGCATTATCCGCGGGTGAAACAGGAACTGCAGAGGAAGTATCCGAAACATGAGTGGCGCTAGGTTGATGTTCCTTTTTGTCGCGTGGTTTGCGATCTCGAGCCCGGCCGCGATCGTATCGAACCTTCTCGCCAATCCCGGCTTCGAGAGCGGCTCCGGCACGACGAATGCGGGCTGGCAATCGTTCAACAACGTCCAACGTCTGGACTGGCATCCGCGCAGCGGATCGTACGCGACCAAGATGTTCGGCAACTGGGGCCCTCCGGGTGTGCCGAACGGTTCCTCGGTGGAACAGGTCTTTCCCGCGGAGCCGGGGCAGACTTGGGAAGGCAGCGGCTGGGTGTCGTCGTGGGCGGACGATCCGATTGCCGGGAGCAACCGCGCGCAGCTTTCGATCCTCTTCCTCGATGGCGCAAGCAATCCGATCTGGTCGGTCTATTCCGCGGAGCGCATGGACACGAACAAGGCTTTGAACACATGGCATCCGCTTTCAGTCCGCTCCACCGCGCCGGTCAATACGGAATGGGTCCGTTTCACGGCATATTTCCTGCAGCCGCCGGATTTCTCTTCCGGCGCGGCGTGGTTCGACGATTCCGCGTTCGGCCTCTCGACCGTCACGAATCGCCTGCGTTTCGCGGATCAGTGGTGGGCGGTGCAGGAACACGAGATGACGCCCGGCCCGAACCTCTGGTCCACGAATGGCGTTTGGGTGGACGAGAATGGGAGAATGCATCTCGCCATCCGGTTGCTTGACGACCAATGGCATTCCGCGATGGCGAACAACGAGATCTCGCACGGTTACGGCACTTACGAGTGGCGGCTTGCATCACGCGTGGACCTTCTCGAGCGGGGAACCATGCTGGGATTGTTCACCTACGAGGCCACGAAGGATGACATCTGGAACGAGATTGATTTCGAGTTCAGCCGGACCGCGCTCGGAATGGGGGTCAGCAACCTGCAGTTCGCCATCCAACCGTGGTACCACGCGGGCAACTTGCATCGCGCGCCGATGAGCCAGGATGTCGTCGAAACCACGCACCGGTTTCTCTGGACCCCGGGCGACATTCGTTTCCTGAGTTACGTCGGGCATGGCGATTCCTCCTCGGGGACGAACGAGGTGTTTTCGACGTGGACTTATGCCGGGGCGGATGTGCCGGTGCACTCGAACGAGATCGTCTACATGAACTTCTACCTCCTGATGACCAATGCGCCGCTGGATACGCAGCAGCTGGAGGTGGTGGTGAGCGATTTTCGGTTCACTCCGTTTGACGGCGTGTATCTGGCGGACGATTTCGAGGACGGCATCCGCAGCAACGCGTGGGAGATGAACGGCATCTGGGCGCCGGTGATCGAGGAGACGGGCGGCGTGCTCCGGGTGAGCCCGGATGGCGACTGGCAGACGGCGGGCTTCATCACCGCGGACACGCTGAACTGGAACAATCGCGATGCGTGGTTCGTTTTCTCGGCGCTGCTCAAGACCGTCGCGGTGGATGTCGCGCGCTCCGGGTTCGACGTGCGCACCGTGATCTCGCTTTCATCAACAAGCGAAAATGCATGGGTTGCGCGCGATTCATGCGTGTTGTACGGATTGTACGATGTGGATGGCGACGAAATGGCGTTGGTGTTCACCACGAAGACCAACCAGCCGAACGAGAACGGAGGCATGCTTTTCAGCGGTACGGTGGCCAATGTGTCGGCGCTCCTGTCCGGGGGAGGGTTGGAACTCGGCTTTCGTCTTGGGCGGGGAGAGTACAACCTGATCCTGCGTGACGCCGCGGGCGCGCCCCTCAACGTGCTGACAAACATGGGAGCCGCGGAGGGATTG
The DNA here is from genome assembly GCA_022704185.1 of Verrucomicrobiota bacterium. Lineage (GTDB taxonomy): Bacteria > Verrucomicrobiota > Kiritimatiellia > CAIQIC01 > JAGNIJ01 > JAKJGV01. Next base: position 37,988 of record JAKJGV010000008.1, on the reverse strand, counting down.
CATCACTTGGGCGAAACCATGCGGAACAGCTTCTGGCTTGTCGGGGCCATGAACGAGGAGTCGGGCCGGGGAGTCGTGGAGTGGGAGCGGGTGGAATCGGGAGTGGATTTGCCGGTTGTCGAAACCCAGGTCTTCTTCGCGTCACAACTTCTTGCAAGCAGGCAAGTTGCTTGGACAAGTTACTTCTGCAGAAGTTACATATTCATGCAGACCACGAACCTTGTAAGCGGTCCGTGGATATCGAATCAAGTCATGCGCGCGCGTCCTCCGCTGAACGTTTACACGGGGGAGGTGGGGGGTAACGGGCGCTTTTTCCGCGTGGAAACGCGTTGAGGAAGGCGGGTTCTGGCCTCGTAGGTCCGAAATCCGTTGGGACCAGCGATGTCAACCGTCCTTCGGCCGCTTGTCCGGGTCGGATTTCCAGACTTGGTATGAGTATACCGACACGACGATGGTGACGAGAACGAGTCCCCCGAGCAACACGGTCAGGCCGGCTTGTTCCGAAGCGAGCAGGCCGGTCAACAGGACGACCAATCCGAACAGCATGAAAAGGCGGCCGCCCAGCCGGTGAGTTTTGTTCCACGAGAGTTCGCTCGAAAGCGTCCACGGCGTGCGTATGCCGAAGAAGTAGTTGCTGCGGACCTTGCCGAAGAAGTTCCCGATCACGATGAACAGGACGCCGGTTGCGGCGAAGATCGCGCGCGGGACGCTGACCGGCTTTCCGAGCGCGGTCAAGATCATCGCCGCGTGGAGGCACAGCATGAACAGCAACGTCGCCGCGCAGGTAATGACGTAGGGTTTTGCCGAGCGCAGCAGGTTGCCCTGGCGCGGCTCGAACAGGGGGATGAAAGCCAGCGTGACGGCGATCAGGCTGGATATGACGGGCAACAGCAGGAGTCCTTCGAACTTGCTGCCATACCGGTCAATCTCACCCGCGGCGTTCCAGTGAACGGGCATTTGGGCGCCCTCGGGCAATCGCATCCACGCCCATGCGGAAAAGAGCAGCATCACAAGGATGATGGACGCGCTCCATCGGACGACACTCCTAGTTACGGGAAGGTTCCTGGTTTTCATGTGGTCCTCCTTGCTGAATTCCGAATGCGTCCATCAAGCCAAGCAACGCCTCCTCGAGAACGGAGACGTTCAGCCGGTAAGTGATGGTCGTTCCTTTCTTGTCCCCCTGGATCAGGTCGGCCTCCTTTAGCACCGCGAAATGCCTTGAAAGCGTGGGCTTGGTGACATCGAAATGCTCCGCGAGCTCTCCTGCGGTCATGTCTCTTTCCCGCAGCAGCGAAAGGATCTTCCGCCGGGTCGGGTCTGCCAAAGCTCTGTAAACACTGCTCATAGTTCTATATTTAGCTAATCAACTAAATATAAGATCCGAGCGCCTTTGTCAACGCGAAGGCGGGGAATGTGCAAAGCGCTGATTATGAATATTTTATGATGGCTATGGCAGATTAAACAATAGTGCAGCCGCTCAAGGATTGCGCAGGCATGCGAGGTCCCCTGCGGGCTTGCCCCGCAGGAACCCAAGTTCGTTAAGCTATGATGAAAAGGCCAAAAACAATCGGAGCCCAGAAGGAGCGAAAGGCGGAGGGCATCTCTTATTCGCTCCTTCCGGGCTCATGTGGGTTTCGGCTGAGCGCGTAACCTGCGAACTTTGGCTCCTGCGGGCAAGCCCGCAGGGGGCCTGTTTCAAGACATGCTGCGGCTGCAATCCAACTTTATCTGTTCTGAATGCCGGTGGTAACGCGATTTCGTTATTCTTCGATTATCACCGGGATGCCGATAGAGATCATCTTCAGCAGTCGCGTCGCGTTCCAGTTGGCCAGGCGGAAGCAGCCGTGCGATTCGGTTTTCCCGATGTCTTCCGGATGCGGCGTACCATGAATGCCGTAGCCGGGCAGACTCAAGCTGATCCACGCCACGCCGACCGGATTGTTCGGGCCGGATGGGATCACCAGTTTCCTGCCGAGGGTCTGAGCTTCCGGATCTTCGGGAAAGACTGCCGGATCAAAGTAGTAGTTGGGATTCTCCGCCGCCGAAATCACCTTCAGCTCGCCCGTCGGCCTTTTCTCGCGGTCCTTGGCGATCGAGCAGGGGAAGAGGGCGATCAGACGTCCCTCGGCATCGTATGCCCGGATGGTTTTCTGTCCCAGGCTGATGTGGAGACTTGCGGCGCGAGGGGAACGGAAGGGACGGGGGTTGGGTGCGGTGAGAACGGTGCCCGGCGGCGGATTGGGCCACGCGCAATCGGGATTCAGCCGGCGCAGCAGCGCCTGAGAACAATGATACGCCTCTGCAATGCGCTCGAGCACGGTTTCGTAGCCAAGCTGTGATACTTGCGAGCGACCCAGCCACGACGAGGGAACGGGGGCAAGGCCCTCGTGATCCTGCTCGGCAACCGTGTACGCGACGAGCACATCTCTTGTCTCGGCGACAGCCTTGAGCGTGTCCGCATCCGGCTCGCCCGTTGCCGGCATTCCGCGCTGTTGCTGCCACGCGCGCAGAGCGGTCCGGGTTCGCGACCCCAATGTCCCGTCCATCACGCCGGGCGAGAGGTTGGCGCGATCGAGCATGACCTGCAGCGCCACGATATCGCCGGATGTCGGTTGCAGCACGGCCGCCTGTTGCGTTACGGGGGTGCCCCGAGGAGGGAGGACCGGTGGGGGCGGGGGTGAGGGCCTATGGTGGCTTTCCGTGCCTATGCGGGCGGGAGGGAGATCCGGATGCGGGGCAACGCACCCGCCGCCCAGGAGCGCTAGCGCGGCACAGGACCATAGCGCGACAGCGAGACTGTTTCCGGGCATCGACATCTTCTGTGGTTACCGACCCTTCACCATGGGGACGAAACGGACCGGCAGATCGTTCACAACGGTCACACGCCCTTCTTTCTTAAGAAGAATCACGAGACGTTGCATTCCTGTGCCGAGAGGGAGGATCATCCGTCCGCCCTCCTTGAGCTGTTCGACCAGCGCGGCGGGAATGTCCTCGGGGGCGCACGTCACGATGACGGCGTCGAACGGGGCGTGTTCGGGCCAGCCCTTATAACCGTCACCGGTCAATACGTGGACACGCTGATAGCCTTCGGCGGCGAGGACGTCGCGGGCGTGATCGGCGAGTTCGGGTATAATCTCGATGGTATAGACGTCCGCGCCCAGCTCGGCCAGGATCGCGGCCTGGTAACCGGAGCCGGTTCCGATCTCCAGGATCTTCTCGCCCTTTTTCGGCGCGATGCGTTCGGTCATGTAGGCGACGATGTAGGGTTGGGATATCGTTTGGCCGTGGCCGATCGGGCACGGATGATCGCCATAGGGGTCCGCCGCGTGACGATGGGACACCGGGATGTACTCGTGCCGGCGCACGGTTCCCATGGCCCGGAGAACTTCGGGATCCTTGATCCCGTAGGCTTTGAGTGTCGCTATCATTTTGCTGTGCTCCGATGACCAGTCCCGGAGACCTGAATCGTCGCCCGCGCGGGAGCATCCGGCCCCAAGCATGCAGGCGAAAAGCAGGGTGCTGAAAAGACGGCGGCTGGCAGGTTCCCTTCTCATGGTATCCAGCATAAACCGGCGCGCGGGATTGTCCAGACATTGGAAAAAGAAGGCGGCCGTTTTCCAATGATTGGAAAAGGCGGGGGAATACGTTATGCTGCCGGAGCAGTTGGAGACACACCATGAGCGATAAGAGCTGGAAGGTTCGCAATGCGGGGTTCGAGGATGCTTCGGCGATCTTCAACCTGATCCGGGCGCATCCGCAGGAGTTGGTGCCGCGCTCGATGAGCGACATCATCCAGAACGTGGACCGTTTCCTGGTGGCGGAAGCCGGCGGCCGGGTTATCGGCACCGTCTCGTGGGGGATCCTCCCGGAAATCGGCAATGCCGCTCATCCCACGGTGGAGATCAAATCGCTGGCCGTGGATGCGACGGCGCGCGGGGTTGGCGCGGGTCGCGGGCTCGTGGAGGCGGCGATCGAGCGGGTGAAGGTGCTGCATCCCGAACAGATCATCGTGCTGACCTTTGCGCCGGAGTTCTTCCGCAAATTCGGGTTCGCCGAGATTTCGAAAGAGAAGATCATGCACAAGCTGTACACGGGCTGCCTGAACTGCAGCAAGTACGACAACCCCCTGACCTGCCCCGAAATCGCGATGAGTCTTCTTCTTCGTTGATCTCCTTTGGGTCCCGGATCGAGGGCGAGGGCCGCGCGGACCCGTTGATATCAAGACGTCGGCATTCCGTTTCAGCGTGAGATCAGGTCAGAGGCCTTTCCCCGTCTTTTCTCCTTGCATGCCGGGGTTCGCCTGCTATAGTCGCCCCCGCTTTGCCCCTGAAAAGGCGAGGCGCCAGTCCCGCGTGTGCGGGACGGAAGCGAGTGTCCCGGCCCCTCCGGCCGGGGCCAAAGCGGATTTTCCGCCCCAGGCGGAACAATAGACGGAGGAAGCCGTGATTAGTGCAGCAGAAGTGGTCCGTTCGGACCTGTCCATCCAGGACCTGATCGAGTCAGGCCTGCATTTCGGTCATCAGACCAAGCGCTGGAATCCGAAGATGAAGCGTTACATCTTCGGCGAGCGCAACGGGATCTACATCATCGATCTCGCGAAAAGCCTCAACGCCCTGCTCGATGCGCGCCGTTTCATTTACGAGACCGTCTCGCGCGGCCGCCGGATCCTCTTCGTGGGGACCAAGAAGCAGGCGCAGCAGCCGATCCGCGAAGCCGCCGAGCGGCTGAAGATGCCCTGCGTGGTCAACCGCTGGCTGGGCGGAACGCTGACGAACAACCAGACGATTCGTCAGAGCGTCGCCCGCATGCGCATGCTGGAGAAGATGGAATCGGACGGCTCCATCAACGAATTGCCCAAGAAGGAAATCGCGAGCATCCGGCGCGAGCTGGAGAAAATGCGGTACAACCTGTCAGGCATCGCGGACATGGACGACCTCCCCGGAGCGCTCTTTGTCGTGGATATCACGCGCGAAGCGATCGCGGTGGCCGAAGCGAACCGGCTCAAAATCCCGGTTATCGCCATGGTGGACACGAACTGCGATCCGGACCCGATTGACTACCCGATCCCCGGCAACGACGATGCGATCCGGGCGGTCCGGTTGATCGTGGACGCGGTTTCCACCACCGTCCAGCAGGCGCAGAACGAATACGCGAAGGTGGCCGCGGAAGATGCGCGCCGCAAGATGGCCGAGGACGCCGAGCGCGCGGCCAAGATCAAGGCCGCGGAAGAGGAGCGCAAGGTTCGCGATGCCGAGGCCAAGAAGGCCCGCGCCGAAGCGATCGCCAAGTCGAAGGCGGAAGCCGCTCCGGCCAAGGAACCCGAATCCGCCGCGGCGCCGGCAGAGCCGCCCGCCGCGCCGGACCAGCCGGCCGCGTCGGCTTAATCTATTGAAGAGTGAAGGAAGGAGCCTGGGTCATGGTTGAGATATCAGCAGCACTGGTTAAAGAACTGCGCGAGGAAACGAACGTCGGCATGATGGAATGCAAGCGCGCGCTGGTCGAGGCCGGCGGCGACAAGGAAAAGGCCGTTCGCATTCTGCGCGAGCGCGGGCTGGCGGTGGCCGGCAAGAAGGCATCGCGCGCGGCGAAGGACGGTCAGGTGGCGGCGGATATCACCGACGGCGGCCGGACCGGTGTCATGGTGGAGGTCAATTGCGAGACGGACTTCGTCGCGCGAAACGCCATCTTCCAGGAGTTCCTGAAGAAAGTCGTCGCGAAGGCCCGCACGGTGGACGGCGAACTCGGCGCGGCGATGAAGGATGAAGTCACCGCCAAGATCCAGGAGATCGGCGAGAACATCATCATTCGCCGGCACGCGCGTTTCCAGGTGCAGGGCAACGGGATCATAGCGAGCTACATCCACCTCGGCGGCAAGGTCGGCGTGTTGCTCGAAGTCGGCTGCGGAAAGGCCGAGACGGCGCAGAACGACCTGTTCAGGGAAGTCGTCAAGGACGTGACGCTGCACATCGCGGCGTGCAATCCGCACTGCCTCAGCCGCAGCGAAGTGCCCGAGAAAGTGCTGACGGGCGAAAAGGAAATCTACGCGAAGCAGGTGCAGGGTAAACCCGCCAACATCATCGAGAAGATCGTCGCGGGCAAGCTTGACAAGTTCTTCCAGCAGATCTGCCTGCTGGAGCAGGGCTTCGTGAAGGACCCCGATCAGACGGTCACCGAGCTGCTCGCCGCCAAGGGCAAGGAGATCGGCGACGCGCTGACCATTCGCCGCTTTGCGCGGTACCAGGTCGGCGAAGAGATCGCGTCCTGACGGTTTCCAGGGATTGGAAAACGGCGCGAGCCGTTTTCCAAGCCTTGGAAAATGCCTCAGCCGATGAAACAGCCTGCAGCCATTTTCGACTGGGATGGCGTGGTGGTGGATTCGTCCCGCCTGCATGTCCTGAGCTGGACGCGCCTGGCCGAACTCGAAGGACGGCATCTTCCCGATACGCAACGCCTGGGCAGCCTCGGACTCAAAAGCCAGATGGTGGTTTCCGACTTGTTTCGCTGGACGCAGGAACCCGCCGAGATTGAGCGGATCACCCTCCGGAAGGAACAGATATTCCGCGATATGGCCCGGGAGCATGGCATTGATTCGCAACCGGGCGTGCTCGATTTCCTGCGCGGGTTGAACAGGCTCGGGGTGGCGGCGGCCGTGGGCTCTTCCGCGCCACGGCTCAACGTGGAAGCGTGCATGGAGGTGCTCGGCGCGAACGGCCTCTTTGCCGCGGTCGTTTCCGGCGACGATGTGGTGCATGGCAAGCCCGCGCCGGATATCTTTCTCAAGGCGGCGGAGCGGCTGGGCGCCGCGCCCGGGGATTGCGTGGTCTTCGAGGATGCGACCGCCGGAGTGCGCGCGGCGAAAAACGCGGGAATGCGCGTGGTCGGCGTGCTGACCACGCACGATCGAGGGGACTTGCCGGACGCGGATTACTACATCCGGGGTTTCACAGAGTTCGCGCCGGAAGTGTTTATCCGCTGGTGTGGAGGGGCGTGATGGGGCAGTTGCTGTTTCTCTTCGGCGGCGCGTTCATTGTCGGCTTTTCCGGCGCGATGATGCCTGGACCGGTGTTGACCGCGACGCTCAGCGAGGTGATGAAGCGCGGGTTCCGCGCGGGGCCCCTGATCGTGCTGGGCCACGCGATGCTCGAATTGTGCGTGCTGGCGCTGGTCGTGATGGGACTCGGCGAATTCATCACTCGCAACGCGACGCTGGGCGTGCTGGGTTTGGGCGGTGGGGGCTTGCTGGTGTTGATGGGGGCCCAGATGGCGTTGACCGCGAAGCGCGCCGCGGCCGAGGCGTTGAGCGCGAAGGCGGACCCGAAAACGGCGATCCGCGGTCCGGTTCTCGCCGGCATTCTGACATCGGTTTCCAATCCCTACTGGACCCTTTGGTGGGCGACGATCGGGTTGAATTACGCGGCCCTGGCGTTGAAGAGCGGGATGGCGGGCCTGGCCAGTTTCTACTCGGGGCACATTCTTTCCGACCTCACCTGGTACAGTCTTGTCGCGGCGGCGGTCGCGTCGGGCCGGCGCATCTGTCCGGCGTGGCTGTACCAGCTTATGCTGGTGGTTTGCGGGCTGGCGCTGGTCGGCCTGGGGGCCTACTTCGCCGCGGACGGCGCTGCGCGCTTCATGGTGTAGGGGCGTTGTCCGCGTGGCGCGCGCGGTCGCGATTGCGGATCTCGGCGCGGCGGATCTTCCCGCTGATGGTTTTCGGCAGTTCCGCGGCGAACTCCACGATGCGGGGATACTTGTAGCTCGCGGTGATGCTCTTCACGTGATCCTGCAGCTCGTGAATCATTTTCTCCGAAGGCGAGAATCCGGGCTTGAGAACCACCGTGGCCTTCACGATCTGCCCGCGCACCGGATCGGGCACGCCGGTCACGGCGGTTTCGGCAACGGCCGGATGCGTCAGCAATGCGCTTTCCACCTCGAAGGGGCCGATCCGGTAGCCGGAACTCTTGATGAGGTCGTCGTTGCGGCCAAGGAACCAGTGGTAGCCGTCCTCGTCCCTGTGCGCCTTGTCGCCCGTCCGGTAGAGCCCGTTTCGCATCACGCGCGCGGTCATGTCGGCATCCGCGAGATATCCATTGAACAGGCCCAACGGATGCTTCCCGTTGAGCCGGATGCAGATTTCGCCCTCCTGGTGCGGCGCGACCTCCCGGCCGTCTTCGTCGAGCAGCACCACATCCCATCCGGGGCACGGCTTGCCGATGGAGCCTGGCTTGAGCGGCATGAACGGGAAAGTGGCCAGCTGGAGAGTGGTTTCCGTCTGCCCGTAGCCCTCGTACAGCGAAATGCCGGTCGCGGATTTCCAACCGTCGAATATGTCGCGGTTCAGCAACTCGCCGGCGCTGGTGCAGTGGCGCAGCGCGGACAGATCGAATTTGTGCAAGTCATGGTGCATGAGCATGAGGCGATACACCGTGGGCGGCGCGCAGAACGTGGTGACCTTGTGATCGGCCATGAGCTGGAGCATGTGCGTGGCGTTGAAACGGCCGCGGAAGTCATAAACGAACACGGCGGCGCCCGCCATCCACTGGCCGTAGAGCTTGCCCCATGCCGCCTTGGCCCAGCCGGTATCCGCGATCGTGAGATGGAGGTCGCCCGGCCGCAGATCCTGCCAGTAGAGGGCGGTGGTGAGGTGGGCCAGGGCGTACGTGTGATCATGCAGGATCATCTTCGGCGCGCCGGTCGTGCCGGAAGAGAAGAAGATGAACAGAGGGTCGCTTCCGCCGCTGGTCTTCTCCAGCCGCGCGGCTCCCGCGTCCCCCTCGCGACACACCTGCTCGAAGTCAACCCAGCCCGGCTGTTTTGCGGACGTGCCGATGGACACGGCGACCCGGCACTCCGGGCTCGCGGCGCGGGCGGCGTCCACGAGACGGAGTACGGATTCGTCGGCGATGACCCCGCGCACGTCGGCCATTTTCAGACGATACTCGATGTCCTTTTCCGTCAGCATCGCCGGCGAGGGGATGGCGACCGCGCCGAGCTTGTGAAGCGCGAGCACCGCGGTCCAGAATGCGACGCGGCGGTAAAGAATCAGCATGACGCGATCGCCCTTGCGCAACCCGTGGGCGGCGAGCCCGGCCGCGAGCCGGGACGATTCCCGGCTGAAGTATCGGATGTCGAGGTCGAGCCGGCGGTTCGCGTCGTCCACGTGAACCATGGCCGGGCGGTGGGGCTCTTCCGCGGCGATGCGGTCCACCACGTCGAACGCAAAATTGAAGTCCGGAGGAACCGAAACCTTCCACCGGGCGATGAAGTCGTCGTAGCTGGAGAATGCGATCTTGTTCACGGCCTTCCCGCGCCGAAAGAAGGCATATTACGACGCGAGCGCCGCGAATCGAAGAACATTCTGGATGATTGGGACGGCCTATTTCGCCTGCACGTACAGGGCTTCGGCCTTTTCCCAGTTCACCACGTTCCACCACGCGCCGATGTAATCCGCCCGGCGATTCTGATACTTCAGATAATACGCGTGTTCCCAGATATCGAGTCCGAGCACCACGCGCCCCGGGCATTCCGAAACGCCTGTCATATGCGGATTGTCCTGGTTCGGCGAAGAACAGATGCAGAGCTTGCCGTTCTTCGCGGACAGCCATGCCCACCCGGAGCCGAAGCGTCCGACCGCGGCCTTGGCGAACTGCTCCTTGAAGGAGTCGAATCCGCCGAAGGACGCCTCGATCGCCTTGGCCAGCGAGCCGACCGGCTTGCCGGCGCTCTTGGGCGTCAGCAACTGCCAGAAGAGGCTGTGATTCCAGTGTCCGCCGCCGTTGTTGCGGACGGCGGTGCGAATATCTTCCGGAACCTTGGACAGATCGCCGATCAGTTCGTCCAGGCTCTTTCCCGCCAGTTCGGGATGTTTCTCGATGGCCGCGTTAAGATTGTTGACGTAAGCGGCATGGTGTTTCCCGTGATGGATTTCCATCGTCTTGGCGTCTATGTGCGGTTCGAGCGCGTCGAACGCGTAAGACAATTTCGGTAGTTCGTGTGCCATATTCTTACCCTCGCTTCCGTTTCAACCAGGTTATGTTTTCATCCGGTGCGTCTTGCCCCGGAAGGGTAATATAGGACGGCAAGTCCGGATTTCCAGTGGGCGGGGCCCGATTTTACGAACGGGTATCGAGCAGGGGCCGCAGGAGTTCGGGGAGCGGGCCATCCGCCTCGAAGCGGTCCATCGGGCGATGGAAGATCGTCTCGAAATTCCGGGCCATGCGGTCATAGACTGCTGCAACCGCGGGCGCGCGGGGACCGAGGATGTCGCGAAGCGAGGATACGGCTTCGCCCGTGAGCCCGCACGGCACGATCAGGCGGAAGTGCTCGAGGTCGGGGCACACGTTGAAGCTCATGCCGTGCATGGTGATCCAGCGCTTCAACCGGAACCCGATCGCGGCGATCTTCCCCTTGTCGGTCCACGCGCCGTTCATGCCTTTCCGCCGACGGGCGGAGACCTCGAAATCCGCCGCGGTGCGGATGGCAAGCTCTTCGAGGTTGTGGAGATAGCTGTGCGCGTCGGCTTCCCGTTCGCCGAGGCGGAGGATGGGATAGATCACGAGCTGGCCGGGCCCGTGATACGTCACGTCGCCGCCGCGGGAAGCTTTCACGATGGCGATCCCGCGGGCCGCGAGTTCGTCGGGCGTGGCGACCAGATGCCGGGTACGGCCGCGCTGGCCGAGCGTGATGACGGGCTCGTGTTCGAGGAACAGGATCGTATCGGGGATGCGGTCGGCGGCGCGGGACTCGAGAAGGCGTTCCTGGATCAGCACCGCACGGGCGTAAGGCACGGGACGAGAGAAGTGAATGGCCCACGCGCTCATGGCAGGACGCGGCGCTTCCGTATCGAAGGCATGCCCGGCCTATTCCTCGGGCGCTTCGGGGAGCAGCTCTTCGTACTGATCGGCGTCGAGAAGGGAGTCCACGTCGTCGGGGTCCGACGCGCGGATCTTGAAGAGCCAGCCGGCGCCGTACGGATCGCTGTTCACGATCTCGGGAGTTTCCTGCACGTCGCGGTTGACCTCGACGATGACGCCGGCCACGGGCGCATACACGTCGGACGCGGCCTTCACGGACTCGACGACGCCGATCTCGTCCGACGCGGCGACTTCGTCGTCCACATCCGGGAGTTCAACGTAGGTCAGGTCGGAAAGCTGTTCCTGGGCGAAGTCGGTGACGCCCACGGTCACGATATTGCCGTCGAGCTTCACCCATTCATGAGTCTTCGTGTAGCGGAGTTCCCTTGGTACGTTCATTAAATGCTCCTCGTGCCGCTCTTTCACGGCAATTTCCCGTTTCTGTTATAACAGCCCGCCGAAGTAGACAAGCCCCTATTTTAGGAAATCGGGGGTGGGGGGGAGGGGTGTTTCGGCCCTGCGTCGCGCTGCGCTGCGCTTGAGCTATGCAGGGCACCCTCCATCGCTCCGCTTTGCAGAGCGATGGAGGGTGGAGGCGCGGACCGGAATCGAACCGGTGAATACAGGTTTTGCAGACCCGTGCCTTACCACTTGGCTACCGCGCCGTGAAAAGAGACTTCCTCGTGCAACATAGCAGAGGTCTGCTGGAATTCCAACAAAAACGGCCGTGAACAGTGTGGCCACCGCGTATCCGCGGCGGCTACGCGCGAATGACGGCCAGCACCTCGTCGCGCTTCTTCTGCATGAGAGGCGCATTCTTTGCTTCGAGGTTGAGCCGCACCAGCGGTTCGGTGTTGGACGGGCGGACATTGAACCACCAGTCGTCGAACTCGATGCTCAGGCCGTCCAGCTCGATCATCCGGCCGTCCTTGTACTTCGACTTCAGGTGGTCGAAAACCGCCTGGACGTTTTTGACCTCGGAGTTGATCTCGCCGCTGCCGAAATACCGCTGGATTGGGCGGACGTGTTCCGACAGGGGCTTGTCCGACTGGCTGACGAGATTTGCGATCATGAGCGCGGCCAGGGACGAGCTTTCCGCGAAGTAATTCTGACGGAAGTAATAATGGCCAGAGAGTTCCCCGGCAAAGATGGCACCGGCTTCGCGCATCTGCTTCTTGATGAACGCATGGCCGACGCGGGACATCATCGGCTTCCCGCCGCCTTCCTCGATGACTTCGCGCACGGCCCAACTGCTGCGCAGGTCGTAGAACACGGGGCCCTTCTCCTTCTGGAGGATCGTCTCCGCGATCAGCGCGGTGATGATGTCCATCGGGATGATCTCGCCGCGCTCGTCCACGAACCCGGCGCGGTCCGCGTCGCCGTCGAAGGCGACGCCGAAATCGTGTCCGCCCTTGCGGACCTTCTCTTGCAGCGGTTCCAGCGTATCGAGCTTCAAGGGGTTGGCCTCGTGATTGGGGAACGTACCGTCGAGCGTGTCGAACAGCGGGTCAATCCGGATGAGTCCGTCGAGGACTTTGGCTTCGTAGATGCCCATCGCGTTGGCGAAATCCACGGCCACGCGCAGCGGCCGGCGGATATCCGCGAATTGCCGGATATGCGCCGCGTACTGGGGGATGATGTCGAACGTCGAGACGGTGCCGGGTTTTGCGGCGGCCGGCGCGAAGTGGCCGGTTTTCACCAGCTGCTCGATATCGGCGATGCCGGTTGCGCCGCTGATGGGCGTGGCCCCTTCGCGGCATATCTTGAAGCCGTTCCACTCGCCGGGGTTGTGCGACGCGGTGATCATGATGCTTCCGTCCGCGCCGAGTTTCCCGTTGGCGAAGTAGGACATCGGCGTTGAGCAGAGCCCGATGTTGATGACGTCGGCGCCTTGCAGGGTCAGCCCGCGGGCCAGCGCGTCGAAGAGCGGCTTGGAATGAGGACGCATATCCATGCCGACGACCACCTTGCGGGATTTCAGAAACGTCGCGAACGCGCGTCCGATCCTGAACGCGATATCGTCGGTCAGCGTATCGCCGTAAATGCCCCGTATATCGTATGCCTTGAAGATGCCCGCCATGAGACCACGTCCTCCATCAGTTTTCGATTGCCCGCTGCAACCGGGGTGTGCACTGTACATGCTTGATGGCGGATCGTTCAAGGGGCAATTGTGACAAGACGTCCAAGCCGGACGCGGTTGTGTTAAAGTTTTGACAGAAAGCGGAACGGAGCATATAGTACAGTATTCCGATTGATAATACGTATGTTATGTGGCAACGGCAAAACGTGTTTCAAAAGAGGGATTTATGAAGGCATTCAAACAGGTGACTGACACCGTGGGACGCACGCCGGTCTTGAAGTTGGGCGACCATTTCGGCGGGGGCGTGGCGGAAGTGTTTCTGAAGCTGGAGTCCATGAACCCGATGAACAGCGTGAAGGACCGTATCGGGGTTTCCATGATAGACGATGGAGAGAAGCGAGGGCTCATCAAGCAGGACACGCTGATCGTGGAGCCGACCAGCGGCAACACGGGCATTGCGCTCGCTTTCGTCTGCGCCGCGAGGAAGTACAAGCTTCTGTTGACGATGCCGGAATCCATGAGCGTTGAACGGCGGGCGATGCTCAAGGCGCTCGGCGCGCAGCTCGTGTTGACACCGGCCGACAAGGGGATGAAGGGCGCGATCGAAAAGGCGCAGGAGATTCTTGCGGAAACGCCGAACGGATGGATGCCGCAGCAATTTGACAATCCGGCAAACCCCGCGATTCACGAGGCGACAACGGGACCTGAAATCTGGGAGGCTTGTGAAGGGCGGATTGACGCCATCGTGACCGGGGTCGGCACCGGCGGGACGATCACCGGCGTGACGCGGTTCATCCGGAAGAAGAACCCCTCGTTTCAAGCCTATGCGGTCGAGCCGGAGACGTCGCCCGTGATCAGCGGCGGCAAGCCGGGTCCGCACAAAATCCAGGGCATCGGCGCGGGGTTCATCCCGAAGAACCTCGATACCAGCCTGCTCAACGGGGTCGTCACGGTGTCGAACGACGAGGCGATGGAATGGGGCCGCATCCTCGCGCAGGAAGGCATTTTCGCCGGCATCAGCACCGGCGCGAACGCATGCGCGGTGCGCAAGGCGATTGAGCAGTTCAAACTTCAGGGCAAACGCATCGTGACGATCGCCTGCAGTTTCGGCGAGCGCTACCTTTCAACGCCATTGTATAAAAATCTCGTCGAGTGAGAACCCCTCACCTCGGTCCTCTTATCTTGCTCCCTCGCCCAATGGGAGAGGGGTGGGGTGAGGGGATGTTTTGCGCCCTTCGCGTCTTTGCGCTAAGTTTCCTGTATGAGCCACACGGATTCCAAGCCCCTCCGCATCGCGGTGGGCATGAGCGGCGGCCTGGACAGCTCGGTCGCCGCGGCCTTGCTTATGGAGCAGGGGCACGAGGTGGTTGGCTTCACCGCGCACCTGTGGTCCGAAGGGTCGCGTTGCTGCTCGCTGGGGGATGCCATGCGCGCGCGGCAGATCGCGCAGTTCCTCGGGTTCGAGCATTACGTGATCGACGCCGTGGATTTCTTCGGGGAGCGCATTGTGGACGCGTTTGTCGAGGAATACGCGCGCGGACGCACGCCTTCTCCCTGCGTTCTCTGCAACCAGGTGATCAAGTTCGGGCTCCTGCTTCGAGACGCGTTGGAGTTGGGTTGCACGCATATCGCGACCGGGCATTACGCGCGCGTCGAACGTCGGCCCGACGGCTGGCATCTTCTGCGCGGCGTGGACGCGAAGAAGGACCAGTCCTATTTCCTGCATCGCCTGGACCAGGCGCAGCTGGGACGCGTCGTATTCCCGTTGGGCGGGTGGACGAAAGAGCAGGCAACGGAATATGCAAAGACTCACAACCTTCCCGTGCCACTGGAGTCGGAAAGCCAGGATCTCTGCTTCGTGAAGGAAGATGGGTATGCGCCTTTCATCGAGAGTCGGCGTCCCGACCTGAAGAAGGAGGGGGCGGTCGTGGATTCGTCGGGGAAGGTGGTCGGGAGCCACGAGGGATTTTTCCGGTTCACCGTCGGGCAGCGGGAAGGAATCGGCGTGTCGGCGGCCGATCGTCTCTATGTTAAGGAAGTGCATGCCGACAGCAATGTCGTGGTGGTGGGCACGCGCGAAGAGGTTTCAACGACCCGGTGCGTGGTGGGGCAGGTCGCGTGGGTTGCCGGGAAGCCGCCGCCGGACGAAAGTCGCCTCAACGTGCGGCTGCGATACCGCCATTCCGGCGCGCCCTGCGTGGTTCATCTGCGCGAGGGGAGTTCGGTCGAAGTGGAATTCGACCAGCCGCAGTTCGCCGTGACGCCCGGCCAGGCCGCCGTCTTCTGCGATGGCGATGAGGTGCTCGGCGGGGGGTGGATTGGGGGCGGAGAGCATTGAACGCTGAACATCGAACATCGAACCCCGAAGTTCGGATTGTCGTGGAGGAAAAAGCGGCGCGGCTTCGGCAGTGGATGAAGGATGCGGGGTCCGTGTTGGTCGCTTTCAGCGGCGGGGTGGACAGCACATACCTGGCTGCCGTGGCCTTCGAGGTGTTGGGTCACCGCGCGCTGGCGGTGACGGCGGATTCCCCTTCGATTCCGCGCCGCGCGTTGGAAGAAGCAAAGGCGCTCGCTGCGGGAATCGGCATCCGGCACCGCGTGATCCAGGCGAAGGAATTGGACAACCCGGATTACGCGCGGAACGATCCGGATCGCTGTTATCATTGCAAAACGGAGTTGTTCGGGCTGCTCGAAAATCTCGCGAAAGATGAAGGCCTTGCGGTGGTTTTGGATGGAGCGAACGCGGACGATGTCGGCGATTACCGGCCGGGTGCGCGCGCGGCGCAGGAGCGCGGCGTGAGGAGTCCTCTCCAGGAATTGGGGTTCACCAAGGAAGACATACGCGCGGCGTCCCGGCGGCTGGAATTGCCGACAGCGGATCAGCCGGCGTCGGCGTGTCTCGCGTCGCGCGTGCCGTATGGAATCGGCATCTCGGCCGAAACGCTGGCGATGATCGAGCGTGCGGAAGCCGGCTTGCGCGACATGGGATTTGCTGCGTGCCGGGTGAGAGCGCACGGCGACATTGCGCGGCTGGAGTTCGACCCGTCGGAAATCCCGAGGGCGGCGGACCCCGAGATGCGAAAGCGCATCGCGGATCATGTCCGCGGCTGCGGGTTCAGGTATGTGGCGATGGATCTGGATGGATATCGTAGGGGAAGCCTGAACGAGGGTTTGGCGCGATAAAGCGGGGGCCGAAAAAAGATCACAAATCTGCTTTACAGCGCGTTTTCCCGTGTTATAGTCCATTTACACGATAGAGATAATAGGGTAATGGCAAGGGTGGTTCCTGTGAAGGTGAATAGGAAAAAGTGCAGGTGTTGTGGTATGTGCATGTGTTGCCTTCCGGCGGGAGGTGGGCTTGGCTGAGCGCGTGCAGCGAGAGCAGGCAAGCCCCCGGGCCGGAAGGCGCGAGGGTTTTTTTGTGGGTTTGAATGGAAGACAACAATCCGAGCGAAGCGAAGAACATAAGGAGAAACGGAAATGACGGCGAAACTGGATACATTGGGTTTGCATGCGGGACAGCAGCCTGACCCGGCGACCGGGGCGCGGGCGGTTCCGATCTACCAAACCACGTCTTACGTATTCAAGAGCACGGAACACGCGGCCAACCTGTTCGCGCTCAAGGAATTCGGAAACATCTACACGCGGTTGATGAATCCGACGACGGATGTTTTCGAGAAACGCATCGCGGCGATCGAGGGCGGCACGGGTGCGCTGGGCGTGGCTTCGGGCCAGTCGGCGATCACGTACGCGTTGCTGGCGATCACGCAACTGGGTGATGAAATCGTCGCGGGCAACAACTTGTACGGAGGAACGTACCAGTTGTTTCATCACACGTTTCCAAGGCTTGGAAGAACGGTGAAGTTTGTGAACTCGCGCGATCCCGGGGCGTACAAGAAAGCGATCACCCCGAAGACCCGCGCGCTGTACGCGGAGACGATCGGGAATCCGAAACTCGACGTGCCCGATTTCGAGGCGCTGGCGAAGATCGCGCACGAGGCGGGCATCCCGCTGGTCGTGGACAATACCGTCGGTATCGGGCTTGTTCGTCCGTTCGACCACGGCGCCGACATCATCGCGAGCTCGGCGACGAAGTACATCGGCGGGCACGGGACCTCCATCGGCGGCGTGATCGTGGATTCCGGGAAGTTCAAGTGGAACAACGGGAAGTTCCCGGAGTTCACCGAACCGGATCCGAGCTATCACGGGCTGGTGTACTGGGACGCGCTCGGGAATGTGCCCGGCATGGGCAACGTCGCGTTCATCCTCAAGATCCGCGTGACGCTTCTGCGCGACATCGGCGCGGCGTTGAGCCCGTTCAATGCGCATCAGTTCCTGATCGGCCTCGAAACGCTGGCCCTGCGGCAGCGCAAGCACTCGGAGAACGCGCTGGCGGTGGCTCGCTGGCTGAAGAAACATCCGGCGGTGAGCTGGGTGACGTATCCGGGCCTTGAAGACGATCCGAGCTATGCGAATGCGTCGAAGTACCTCAAGAATGGGTTCGGCGGGCTGGTCGGCTTTGGGATCAAGGGTGGGCTGGAAGCCGGGAAGAAGTTCATCAACTCGGTGCAGCTCCTCTCGCACCTGGCCAACATCGGCGACTCGAAGAGCCTGGTGATCCATCCGGCTTCGACCACGCACCAGCAGTTGACCGAAGCGGAACAGAAAGAGACCGGCGTGACGGCGGATTATATCCGGCTTTCGATCGGCATCGAGGATATCGAAGACATCAAGGCGGACCTTGACCAGGCCCTGAAGAAAGCCGTGGGGTGAGCATCTCGCATGCTTGAAGAGGCGTCATGTCGTCGTACGGGAATGTTCTGCAAGCCATCGGGCGTACGCCGCTGATCCGTTTGAACCGGATCGCGGCGGACGTCGAGTCGCCCATCTATGTCAAAGCCGAGTTCCTGAACCCGGGTGGGAGCGTCAAGGACCGGATCGCCCTGGCGATGATCGAGGCCGCGGAGCGCGAGGGGTTGCTCAAGCCCGGCGGCACCATCGTCGAGGCCACGGCGGGCAACACGGGCGTCGGTCTCGCGCTGGCGGCGGCGGTGAAGGGGTATCGGCTCATCGTGGTCATGCCGGACAAGATGAGCCAGGACAAGATCAGCCTGCTGCGCGCGTACGGCGCGGAAGTGGTCATTACGGCGACGAGCGTTGCGCCGGATTCGCCGGACAGCTACAACGGAGTGGCCGATCGCCTGGCCCGCGAGATTCCCGGCGCTTTCCGGCCGAACCAGTTCGCGAACCCGAACAACCCGCTCATTCACTATCTCACGACGGGTCCCGAGATCTGGGAAGATTCGGGCGGACAAGTCGAGGTTTTCGTGGCGGGCATGGGAACCGGCGGCACGATCTCCGGCGTGTCGCGGTATCTCAAGGAAAAGAACAAGAACCTCATCGTGGTGGGGGCGGATCCGGAGGGGTCCATTCTTTCGGGCGACACGCCTCGTTCCTACAAGGTGGAGGGCATAGGGGAGGACTTCATTCCGAAGACCTTCAACCGCCAGCTTGTGGACGAAATGGTGCGCGTGAGCGACAAGGAGTCGTTCAATACCGCGCGACGCCTGGCGCGCGAAGAGGGCTTGCTGGTCGGCGGATCGTGCGGCACAGCGGTGGCTGCGGCGCTGCGGTTTGCGCAGCGGCTGGCGCATCCGCATTTCATCGTGGTGCTGTTGCCCGACACGGGCAGGAACTACATCACGAAGATCTACAACGATGCGTGGATGCAGGAGAACGGCTTCTGGGAAGACCAGTCGAAGGCGACATTGAAGATCGGGGATGTGATTCGGGGCAAGTTGTCCGTCAGCGGATTGTTGAGCGTGCGCCCGCGCCAGAAACTGGTGGATGCGATCAACCTGATGCAAGCCTACAACATCTCGCAGGTCCCGGTGATCGAGAA
This sequence comes from Verrucomicrobiota bacterium, assembly GCA_022704185.1. Classification (GTDB taxonomy): domain Bacteria; phylum Verrucomicrobiota; class Kiritimatiellia; order CAIQIC01; family JAGNIJ01; genus JAKJGV01. The sequence goes on along the minus strand of JAKJGV010000008.1, from coordinate 19,156 downwards.
CGGGAATGTGGTCGGCAGCCTGAGCGAGTCCACGGTGATGAAGCTTCTGCACGACGGGCTCGATATCCGGAACCAGGAAATTCAGGCCGTGATGGCAAAGCCGCTGCCGTCCATGGACGAGGAGACGGATGTGTCGGAAGCATACCGGGTGTTGTTGGGCGCCGTGCCGGGCATCATTGTGACGCGCGAGGGGCAGGCTGTGGGTTTTGTCACGCGGGCGGACCTGATTGCTTCGTGGACGGGGCGGCAGGCCCGGTCGTCGGACCAGCTTTGGAGAAGCGCATATGAAATTTGAAACGCGTGCCATTCACGACGGGCAGCCGACGGATCCGGCGACGGGCGCGGTTACGACACCGGTGTATCAAACCTCCACCTATGAACAGGATGCGATCGGAAAACCGCGCGGGTACGAGTATTCGCGGACGGGCAATCCGACGCGCGCGGCGCTCGAGCAGGCGCTCGCATCGCTCGAGAGCGGCAGGCATGGGCTCGCGTTCGCGTCCGGCGTCGCGGCGACCACGGCGGTATTGAACCTGCTGGGGCCGGGCGATCACGTGTTGGCCGGAAGCGATCTTTACGGCGGAACCTATCGCCTGTTGGAGAAGGTGTTCCGGCGCTGGGGCGTGGACACCACCTACGAAGACACGGGCGACGTCGCGCGATTCGCGGGCGCCGTGCGCGAAAACACGAAACTGATCTGGATCGAAACGCCGACGAATCCCCTGCTGCATGTCGCGGATATCCGGGCTGTTGCGGAGGCGGTACGGGGACGCGGAATCCGGCTGGTGGTGGACAACACGTTCGCGAGTCCGGCGCTTCAGCGGCCGCTCGAACTGGGCGCGGACATCGTGGTGCACAGCACGACGAAGTACATCGGCGGACACAGTGATCTGATCGGCGGCGCGGTGGTGACTTCGGACGACGAAGCCTTCTCGGCGATCAAAATGTACCAGAACGCCGCGGGGGCGGTTCCGGGCCCGTGGGATTGCTGGCTCGCGCTGCGCGGCTTGAAGACCCTGGCGATCCGCATGGAGCGGCATTCCCGCAATGCGGAGGATCTCGCGTTGTTTCTTCAGAAACATCCGTCCGTCGAGCGCGTTTACTACCCGGGGTTGCCGGAGCACCCCGGACACGATATCGCGCGACGGCAGATGAGCGGATTCGGAGGGATGATCAGCGCGGAACTGAAAGGCGGTTATGAAGCCGTGCAGGCGGCAGTCGGAAAGCTCAAGGTGTTTGTTCTTGCCGAGAGCCTGGGCGGCGTGGAGTCGCTGGTCTGCTATCCGCCGAAGATGACGCACGCATCCTTTTCGTCCGACGAGCGCGCGAAGCGCGGCATCAAGGACAACCTGCTGCGGCTCTCCGTCGGCATCGAGCATGTGGACGATTTGAAGGCGGATATCCAGGCCGCGCTCGGGGAGCGGTAGGGATCAAATGAAACGGCCGCGGACCAAAGTATTTGCGAGACCCCTGTGCATCTGTAGTCGGCCCGGGGGCAGGGGAGGGGTCTGGCCTTGAGATGAAGCATCATACAGGTTGGATCAGCTTCCCACTTTCCCGGGCGGTTCGTGAAAGTGGGTTTTTGTTTTTCAAGCAAGCAATGAAAGAAACAATCAAGATGAGGACACATTAGTTATGAAGAAGCAGTTAAACGCAGTAAAATGGATCGTGATTGCCGCAAGCCTGATTGCATGGATCGGCGGAAACGCGCACGCGGGCGTTCCGCTGACCGCGATTGAGGGAGCGGGGGGCATTGCCTTCAACCCGCTGGCTTACGTGGCGGGGCAGAACAAGGGCCAGGCTGACGAGGCGTGGGCGTGGAAACCCGACTTCATCAGCAAGCCCCAGTTCGGGTTCTGGTATGTGAACCTCGGCGACATTGACGCGGACTGGGTCAGCCATGGTGCTGCTTTCAGCGTATTCGATCGGTTGGAGTTCTCGTACAGCCACGAAGTCATCGCGCCGGATGGGAAGAATATCCACAAGAACAACGTGGGCACAAAGCTCCTGCTCGTGCCGGAGAACGCCGGCGGCAAGAGCTTCGTCCCCGCGATCGCTGCGGGTGCGATATTCAAGCAAACATCGGATGTGGCAGACGGAGTGGATAACAGCGCGGTGGATTTCTATGGCGTGGCGACGAAGCTGATCACCGCGCTGCCTGCTCCAGTCCTCCTGTCGGGCGGTCTGCGTTCCTCCAGGGGTTACGTAAACGGCGTCTTCGGCTACGATGACGAACGCGACGTGACGCTCTTCGGGAACGCGAATGTGATCCTGTCTTCCAAGCTCACGCTGGGCCTGGAATTCGAGCAGGGCTCCAAGTTCGATTCGTTTGAGAACGCAAACCACTGGAATGCGAATCTCGCCTGGCTCTATGACGCGAACCTGACGCTGGTGCTGGCCTATGTGAACGGCGGGGATCACGAATCCACGTCGGAGGTCGGGCTTGGCGATGGTGTGGTGTTGAGCGCTCAGTACGCGTTTTGAGTGGAAGGAAGAGCCGGCCGGGCGCGGAATTCCGCGCCCGGCTTGCGCCCGCAAAAAAAGCCTGATCCGCAGTGGGCTTTGCCTCACTATGCCGGTGAATGAATCTGATTCTTCTCGAACCGGGCGAGGTCGTTGATGCCGCGCGCGTCGTGTTGCGCGATCACCGGGCGCTTCACATCCGAACCGTGCTTCATGCGAAGCCCGGCGATTCGCTGCGTGTGGGCGTTCTCGACGGTCCGCTTGGCGTTGCGGAAGCAATTCGGGTGGACGGCGATCAAGTTGAGATTCAATGCTGTTTGGGTGGCGAGGCCCCGCCGCGTCCGCGGATTGATCTTCTGCTCGCGCTTCCCCGCCCGAAGGTCATGAAGCGACTCTGGGCCCAACTCGCCGCGTTGGGAGTCGGCCGCATCATCCTGACCAACGCGTGGAAAGTGGAGCGAAATTACTTCGACACGCACGTGCTGAATCCGGACTTCTTCCGGCCGTTGCTGGTCGAGGGGCTCCAGCAGGCGCAGGATACGCGCCTGCCGGAAGTCAGCGTTCACAAGCAGTTCAAAGTTCTTGTCGAAGACGATCTCGATCGGCTCGCGCCTGATGCGCTTCGCCTTGCCGCTGACGCGCGGGGCGATGTTTCCATGCTCGATGCCGTGTCCGGCCGCGAGCGGCGCGTCCTGCTCGCCGTCGGCCCCGAAGGCGGGTGGACCGAATACGAAACGAACCTGCTGAAGGCGCACGGCTTCACGCGGGTGAGCATGGGACGCCGCACCCTGCGCGCGGATACGGCTTGCGTGGCCCTGCTCGCGCTCGCGCATGAAAGGCTGCGCGATTGCGTTTGACTCTGTCCTGCGATTTACTAGGGTGGCAGCCCAAAGTTAGAATCATACTTAGAAAGGAATGCTCTCAATGCCGAACCTTGCATCCATTTTGAAGGAAGAAATCCGGCGCTTGGCCCGCAAGGAGGTCAAGGCGGTCTTCCTCCCGGTCAAGCAGGACGCGGTGGCTCTCAAGAAGCGGATGGCGGGGCTCGCAAAGAGGCTGGCCCGGCTCGAGAAGGATGTCGCTTTCGCGGTTTCACAGGTTGGCCGCCAGGTGAAGGTGGCGGCGACGCTGCCGGTTGAGGACAAGCGGGTGCGCATCACCGCCAAGGGGATGCGTTCCATGCGCCGGAAGATGCGGCTGACGCAGGCGGAATTCGCGGCGCTTCTCGGCGTGACGGGCCAGGCCGTGTACCAGTGGGAAAGCAAGCAGGGACCCCTGCGCGTGCGCGAAAGGGTGAAGCGATCCATCCTGGCCGTGCGCGATCTCGGCGCGCGTGAAGCGCGCCGGCTCGTCGAGGAACTTGCGGGCACGAAGACGCAGAAGAAACGCGGCCGCCCTCGGGGGCGCGGGAAAGCGGATTGATGTTCGACGCGGCGGTTTTCCTTGCCAATCTGCTGCTGGTCGCGCCCCTCGTGGACTTGGTGCGCGACACGCAAGGTTACCATCCTCTTTTCGGCGGGCTGATGTTTGCGGCGGTGGGGTTGCATGTCGTGGGAGCCTGGCTCAAACGCACGCCGCTGCAGGCTCGCTTGATGCAGCAGCCGTCATGGACCGGCGGCGCCTACCTCCTGTTCCTCGTGCTGGGCGTCATGCACCTCGGGCTGTTCATCGCCTGCCTTCAGTTTGCGATGGACGTGCTGGAGGTCCCGGAAACGCCGGGACTGTGGCTGACGTTCACGCTCGGCCTGCTCCCGACGTTTTTCACCGTGCGTTCGTTGGTGCCCCCGCGTCACGCGGTCACGGACGAACCCCCGCGTCTTCGCCGGGTGGAGGGGGTGGCCGATGCGGCGCTGTGCGTTTCGATGGTGCTGATCCTCGTGTGGTGGGACGGTGTTTTTGTCGAAACCACGGCGGGCCGGGGACAGGGCAACTGGTTCATGAGCGCGCTGCTGGTGGTGTTGATGACGGTCCCGTTCGCGATGTTCTATCTTGCCCCGCGGATGCTCTATCTCGCGGAGGATTTCCGGCGGAAGGAAACCTGGATCCGCATCCTGATCGTCATGATGCCGCTCGCCTGGCGCTTGGTTCGCGGGTGACGCCGTTCGGCGCCGCAGAGGGCCCTTACTTCGCCAGCACCTTGACGATTTCGCCGATGTAGAAGCATTGGAAGGTCTTGTTTTTCGGCTAGAGGCCCGTCTCTACATATTGACAAAAATATTACAGTCGTATTGACAATAGGTTGACAATCGGTATTTTGGGCGCATGAAGACAAGAGATCAGATCCTCGATATTCTGGCCGGGGCGCCCGAGGTGCGGGGCGCGGAACTGCTCAAACGGCTCCAGATATCGCGCCAAGCCCTTAATGTTCATCTGAAGGATCTGATTGCTTCAGGGCGGGTTGTGAAGGAGGGGGTTACGAAGGGGGTCACATACCGGATATCCACGCAGAAGAAAAGGCGGCCTCCTGTATCGCGCTTCAGCAGGAAGTGTCCCCTTAAAGGACTTCAGGAAGATCGGGTGTTCGAGGAGATCGCGCTTCTGATGAATCTGGAAGCGCAGATGGCGAAGAATGTGGCCGACATTGTTCAGTATGCATTCACTGAAATGCTGAACAACGCGATTGATCATTCGAGGTCCGCAACGTGCAAGATCGATTTCGCTGTTGATCCCTATAAATGCGTATTCCGCATCAGGGATTTCGGGGTCGGGCTTTTCCGATCCATTGCAGCCCAGCTCCATCTGGCCGACGAGCGGGATGCTTTGGGAGAACTCTTGAAGGGAAAAACGACGACCATTCCCGAAAAGCATACAGGGGAGGGGATATTCTTCACTTCGAAAGCGGCGGACATCATATCGTTTCGTTCGCATGCGATTCAGTTGTCCTACGACAATTCCAGGAGAGATGTGTTTGTGGAGGAGAAGAGATTCCTGAACGGAACGGATGTTTCGTTTTCCATCAGCCGGAAATCAAAACGACAACTGAGCGCCGTGTTTGCAGAATTTGCGCCGGAGCGGCATGGATATCGTTTCGAGAAAACGCGGGTGCTGGTGAAGATGTTTCAGAGAGACTATGTTTCGAGGTCTGAAGCGCGCCGGATGCTGGCGGGGCTGGACAAGTTCAAGGAAATAGATCTGGATTTCAGCGGAGTGGTTTCCTTGGGGCAAGGTTTCGCAGATGAGGTGTTCAGGGTGTTCGGGAGGGCGCATCCCGAAATCATTATTCGAACACTCCACCTGAATCCAACAATCGAGCCCGTCATTCGTCATGTGGTTGACGATAATATGCAGGCATGATTGACAATAGATTGACAAACCGCTTCGACAGGCTCCTACTTCGCCAGCACTTTCGCGATCTCGCCGATGTAGAGGCGGTGGTAGTCCTTCTCGGGGTAGATATCCACCAGGGTCTGGGCGAGAAACGCGGAGGGATCGAGGTCCTGCGCATAGAGCTTCCGGCACTCGATCACGAGGCGCGCCTCCTCGAAATACACGTCGCCGATGCTGCCTTCGACGGGAGTGATGCCGCAACGCTCGATCTTGTTCACGTGCCGGCCGGAGTGGGACCCGCAGTAGTCGAGAACCCGCCGGTAAGTTTCATCGAAAAAAGAAAGCGAATACGAGCGATTGTCTTCCATGAACTCGAACGTGTAACGCGAAGGGCGGACGAAGCAGAACGCGACGCACTTGTCCCAAAGCACGCCGAGCCCGCCCCAGCTTGCGGTCATCGTGTTGAACCGGCCGGTGTCGCCGGCGGTGATCAGCATCCAATCGCCGCCGATCAGCTTGAAGGGGTTGTCCTCGATCTGTTCCGGCTGAATCTCGCGAAACGCGCTCATGCTTCATCCTCCGGCTGCGGGCATCGGAAACACGCATGCCACGGAAGGCGGCAAGATGCAATGGGAAAAAGGGGTAAGAAGGTGTCGGGTTTCGGGTGCCAGGGAAGATCGTCGGCACATCTTCCTGAAACCTGAACCCTATCCCGCCATCTTCCCCGCGATATCCTTCAGCCCCTTGAGGTCGAGTTTGCCGCTGCCGAGCAGGGGCAGTGCTTCGATGGGGTGGTAGGCGTCCACGGCGGGCTTCCAGAGGTTGGGCAATTCGCTCTCATGCATGATCTGGCGAAGCTGCTCAACATCGCCGGCCTCGGGCGTATACAGGACCACGAGCCGCTCCCCTTTCTTCTCGTCCGGCACCGCGGCGACGGCCAGCACCTGGGCCGTTTTCCCGAGCGCGCGGTGATAGGCTTCCTCCACGCCGATGTGCGGCACCATCTCGCCCCCGATCTTGCTGAAGCGCGAGAGGCGGTCGGTGATCGTCACGAACCCGTCCTTGTCCACGATCGCGATGTCGCCGGTGTTGTACCATCCGTCGCGCAGCACCTCCGTGGTCTTCTCCGGGTTGTTGAGATAGCCGATCATGACGTTCGGCCCCTTGATGAGCATCAACCCGGGCTTGCCGGGAGGAATCCGCTCGCCGGTCTCCGGGTCCACGGTTTTGACCGCGATGCCGGGCAGGGGATGGCCCACGCTGCCGAGGCGAACGCCGGCCTGCCGGACGCCGTGGATCTCGACATCCGGGATGCTGAGCGTCGCCACCGGCGCGAGTTCCGTCGCGCCGTAGCCTTCGAGCGGGCGGATGCCGAACTGTTCCTCGAACGCGTCGGCCACGCGCGGCTTGAGCTTCTCCGCGCCGACGATGACGTAGCGCAGCGACGCGAAGTCCTCGGGTTTCGCGCGCCGCAGGTACGCCAGCAGGAACGTCGGTGTCGCGAAAAGAAGCGTGGAGCGGTTCTCGCGCACGACCTCCGCGATCTTCGCGCCATCGAGCGGGTTCGGATGGTAGGCGGCCGAGAATCCGCACAGCAGCGGCAGCCACAGCGAGCAGGTGAACCCGAACGAGTGAAAGAACGGGAGCGCGGCGCAGATGTTGTCCGTCGGCGTGAACCGGAACACGGCGCGGACCGATTCCACGTTGGACAGGATGTTGTGATGGCTCAGCATCACACCCTTCGGCGTGCCCGTCGAACCCGATGAGAAGATAATGGTCGCCACGTCATCGGCCTTGAAGTCGTGCGGCCGGGCAAGCATCCGGCGGGGGATCAGGAGGGCCTTGAGCCAGGCCCTGAGTTTGTCAGCCGCCGTGATTTTCTGGGAAACATCTTCGAGGAACAGCAGCCCCGGCAGTTCCTGGAAGCGCCCGAGCTTTTCGAGAAACAGCCGCGAGGAGATGACGGTCCGGATTCCGCATTGCTCGACGGCGGAGCGGAACGATTCATCGGACGCGGTGTAGTTGAGATTCACCGGCACTTTGCCGAGCAGGATGACCGCGAGATTGGCCAGCGCGCCGCCGACGGAAGGCGGGAGCAGGAGCCCGACCATGCGGGCGTCGCCTACGTTCGGCGCGAGCGATTCCGCGAGCGCGATCGCGCCGGTGAGCGCGTGGCCGTACATCAGCTTCCTCCCGCTGGTATCCATCACCGCGGGCCGCCGCCAGTTCGAACGCGCGGTCTGCACGAACGTCTCGCCGATCGAGAGCCGCGAGGGCTTCCGGTCGTTGTAGTACAAGCAGGACAACTCGAGCACGGCTTCGCGCACCTCGCCGGAGGCGGACGTGGCCGGCATCGGCGCGCCGAAAATCACCGTGACGGGGTATCGCAGCATCGTGGGCCAGTGGCTGAGCGGCCGGCCGAAGTAGTAGCTGAAGATGCTGCCCCAGGCACCGCCGAGGTAGACCGGGATGATCGGGTACGGGCTGTCCTTCACGATGTGCTCGAAGCCCGACTTGAATGCCATCGGCATGCCGCTGCGCGTGATCGCGCCCTCGGCGAAGATGCAGACCATGAATCCCTCGTCCATCGCGCGCCGCGCGTCGCGAAGCGAGGCCACGATCTTCTTCGGCGAATCCCTCATCGAAATCGGGATCACGCCCATGAGGCGGAACAGCGGCGTGAGCATCGGCGTGTTGTAGATGTCGCGGTCCATGATGAACCGGATGCGCCGTTGCTGGGTGGCCTGGAGCAGGAGGGCGTCCACCCAGGACGCGTGGTTGCAGACCAGCAGCGCGCCGCCTTCCATCGGCACGTGTTCGGCCCCGAGCACCCGGATCCGGTACGCCAGCCGCGTAACCAGCAGCCCGATGAAGCGGACGAGGAAATCGGGCAGCACCTTCATTGTGGCCATCGTCAGGATCAGCGTCAGCGCGCCCATGAGGAGGAACCCGGTGGCCGGCGTGACGCCGGCGGCGCCCAGGAGGAGGACGAGGGCCGCGGCCAGCATGGCGCCGATCCATCCGAGGAAAGCGCTCGCCGCAAGCACTTCGCCCCGTTCCTGCGGCGGCGCGCGGAACTGGATGAACGCGTCCAGCGGGACGATGAACAGACCCGCGCCGAGGCCGGCCACTATCATGGTTGGAATGGCCCGCGCGACCGGCCCGACGCGCCACAACGACAGGATGGCCGCGGTCAGGATCAGCGAGCCGAGGGGCACGATGCCGAACTCGATGTTGCGTCCCGACACCTTGCCTGCGGCGACGGCGCCGGCCGCGATGCCGATGGCGCCGAACAGGAACAGGTACGTGCTGTTCTCCTGGCTCAGCCCGAGGTGATGGATGCCGTACGGGATGATGTTGAGCTGGAGGAACGCGCCCAGCAGGGTGAAATAAGCGGAGGCATAGACGGCAAGCAGCAGGTAGTGATCGCCGCGGATCCGGCGAAGCGTCTGCCAGATGTCGCGCACGAAGTGCGCGGTGATCCTGCGCTGCGTTCCGGCCGCGGGCGTGCGGCGCATGAAGAGCGATGCGGCGAATCCCAGCACGGAGATCCCGACGCACGCGTTCTGCGCGAGACGGTAGTCTTTTCCGGCCAGCTCCCCGATGAACGGCGCGGCCGCCGTGCCGAGGATGATCGCGAGGTAGGTGAACATGACCAGGAGGCCGTTCGCGCGCGAAAGCTGCTCCCGCGGCGCGAGCTCCGGCACGATGCCGTATTTCGAGGGCCCGAACAGCGCGCTCTGGGTCGACATCAGGAACATCACGACATACAGGGCGAGCTCGCTCCGCATCAGGAAGGCCGCGATGCCGAGCAGCATGGCGCCGATCTCCAGCGCCTTGGAGATCACGATGATGTCCCGCTTGCTGTGCCGGTCCGCGAGCACACCCGAGCCCGCGGAGAAGAGCAGGAAGGGCAGCACGAAAACCACGCCGCTGATCCCCATGACCCGCGCGGCGGATTCCGGGCCGCGCAGCGCGATGATGAAATAGGAGGCGAACAGCTTGAAGATGTTGTCGTTCAGCGCACCGAGAAACTGGGTGACGTTGAGCCACGCGAACGAAGGAGACAAGCGAGAGGTCTGTGTATTGCTCATAACGGTGCTCCTCCTCGGGCAAGTCTGCGGATTCGCGCGGCGCATGTCGAGCCGCACAACCGGGTTTTTTATCCGTCCGAACGCGCCTTGCGGCGCTGACTGCAAGCGACGAATGGGCAGAAGTCTCGCACGCTTGTAGTGAAGCCCGCAAGGGCTGGGGCAAATGAGAAGTTTTCCAATCATTGGAAAAAACGGCCGGAAGGTTTCCAATGACTGGAAACTTTGCCGGCGCCAAAAGAATTGCTTTTGCGGGCGGGGCTGCGCCAATATGGACGGACTTGAGGTGGCCATGAATGATGCCAAGCCGGGCGTGGACGTATCCGTCGTCGCGCCGATCTACAACGAGTTGGAGAACGTCGAGCTTCTTTGCCGGCAGCTGCAGGAAGCGCTTTCAGGCACGCGCTGGTCCTACGAAATCATCCTGGTGGACGATGGAAGCACGGACGGCTCCTGGGAGAAGATGGTCTCGTTGACGAAGGCGATTTCGCATCTCCGCGTGATCCGCCTCCGCCGGAATTTCGGCCAGACCGCGGCGATGAGCGCGGGGTTCGATCATGCCCGCGGCGAGTACATCGTGACGCTGGATGCGGACCTGCAGAACGACCCGAAGGACATTCCGAAACTGCTCGAGCGCGCGGAACAGGGATACGATGTCGTCAGCGGCTGGAGAAAGGATCGCAAGGATCCGTTCATCAACCGGCGGCTGCCCTCGATGCTGGCCAACAAACTGATCAGCAAGATCACCGGGGTGAACCTGCACGATCACGGCTGCACGTTGAAGGTATACCGGCGGGATGTGATCCGGAACGTCCGGCTCTACGGCGAGATGCACCGTTTCATCCCGGCGCTCGCGAGCTGGGTCGGCGGCAGTATTGACGAGGTGGTGGTCACGCACCATCCCCGGAGGTTCGGGCGGTCGAAGTACGGCATATCGCGGACGGTTCGCGTGATCCTGGACCTGCTCACCGTCAAGTTCCTTCTGCACTACAGCACCGGGCCGATCCAGATGTTCGGGAAGATCGGCGCGCTGTTCATGATGCCCGGGCTGCTGATGTTCGTCGTCATGATCGCCGGCAACCTGTTGTTCCGGCTCACGGGCCATCCCAATATCGCGGACAACCTGGTGAAGCGGCCGTTCTGGATCATGAGCGCTTTCATGTTCATCTTCTTCGGCACGCAGTTCATCAGCATGGGGCTCCTGGCCGAAATGCAGATCCGGACCTATCACGAGTCCCAGAACAAGCCGATCTACGTCATCAAGGAACAGGCCGCCTCGGCCGGGTGACCGGTTGCGACGCAGGATTGACATGTGAACGAGTTCTTTCGCCACGTCATGCATCCATTTCCCGTTGCGGTTTCGTCCGCGCCGGGCGGGTCCTTCATGGAAGGCTTGCCGGAACATGCGTGGATCGTCGGGCTGGCGTACGCGGTGCTGATCGTGATCGGGCTGGTCGTCAACGTCGCGCTGGCCATCCGTTTCTTTTTCCGGCCGATCCGCTGGAGCGAGCGGGTGCAGAGCCTGGAACAACGGCCGTGGAGTTCCGGCGAAGCGATGCGGCTGCTCCTCTTCCTGACGCTGCTTTACGTCCTTGTTTCGCTCGCGCAGCACGTGTTGGGCGGCGATACGGAATCGCTGGGCGTGATCTGGGTCGTGCTTCAGAGCCTGCTGTTTCATGTGGCAGGACTTGCGTATGTCGTCGCGTCTCTCCGGCGCCAGCGCCTTTCTTGGTCCGAGACCTTTGGACTGGATTCCGGTCGAATCGGCGGGCAGGTGGGGACGGCCGTGCTGCTCTACCTGGCGATGCTTCCGCTCCTCTGGTTCTACACCATGCTCTACCAGGTCGGCCTGCGGTCCGCCGGATACGAGCCGCTGCCCCAGGAGGTGGTGACGGTGTTCGCGTCGGAAAGCTCCTTGTGGCTCCGCGCTTACATGGTCCTGCTTGCGGCGGTGGTGGCGCCGCTGTTCGAGGAAGTGCTCTTCCGGGGAATCGCGCTCCCGGTGCTCGCCCGGCAAAGGGGTGTGACCGGTGCGGTGGTGATCATGGCCGCGGTTTTTGCCGCGATTCACTTTCATGTGCCCTCGCTCGTGCCGCTGTTCATCGTCGCGGTGGCGTTCAGCATCGGGTATATTTATTCCGGCTCCCTGTTGGTGCCGGTGGTGATGCACGGCCTGTTCAACACGGTGAACCTGGTTCTGCTTGCGGTGCTTCGACCGTCCGGCTGAGAGGAGATGACGTGCGCGAGAGGATGTCCCCATGCATCTGACAACCATTGAGTGGAAACCCGACACGCCCGGGAAGCCGATCCCGGGGCGCGTGAGGATGATTGACCAGTCGCGGCTGCCCGAGGAACTCGTGTACATGGAAACGGCGGACGTGCGCGAGGTGTGGTCCGCCATCAAGGCGCTGCGCATTCGCGGCGCGCCGGCGATCGGCGTCGCGGGAGCGATGGGGATCGTGACGGCGGTCCAGGCGATTTCGGCCGATGAAAGCCGCGACATCGTTCACGCGGTCCAGGAGGCGGCCGACTACCTCGGGACATCGCGCCCCACCGCAGCCAATCTCTTCTGGGCGCTGGAGCGCATGAAGCGGGTGGCTGCGCAATCGGCCGCGTTGTCACCCGCGGAGTTGAAGCAACGGCTGGCGTCGGAGGCGATCGCGATCCGCGACGAGGACGCGCGCATGTGCCGCGCGATCGGCGAACACGGGGTGGCCTTGCTGGAGGACGGATTTACGGTGCTGACCCACTGCAACGCGGGCGGGCTCGCGACGGCCGAGTATGGCACGGCGCTGGCGCCCGTTTATGTCGCGCATGAGCGGGGGATGGATATCCGCGTGTTCGCGGATGAAACGAGGCCCCTGTTGCAGGGGTCCCGGCTGACGGCCTGGGAACTCCTGGAGAACGGGGTTGACGTCACGCTGATTTGCGACAGCGTCGCCGCGCAGGTGATGAAGGAAGGCCGCGTGGACTGCGTGATGGTCGGCGCCGATCGCATCGCGGCGAACGGCGATACGGCAAACAAGATCGGGACGTACTCGCTCGCGCTGGCGGCGCGCGCGCACGACATCCCTTTCTACGTACTCGCGCCGACCAGCACGTTCGATCTTGCGCGGAAGTCGGGCGATGAAATCCCGATCGAGCATCGCGACGCGAACGAGGTGATCTGCGGCTTCGGCAAGCTGACGGCGCCGCTGGACGTCAAGGTGTATGCGCCCGCGTTCGATGTGACGCCTGCGGAGCTGATCGCCGCGATCGTGTGCGAGAAAGGGGTGGTCCGGCCGCCTTTCGCGGACGGGCTGCGCGGGATCGTGGGTTCGTGAGTCGGAGGGCAAGAGGGATGACGACGCTTCGGGAACTCGGGGAGCGGGAGGTGATCCGTCGCCTCGCGCGGGTGCTCGGCGAACCGCCGGAGGGAGTGGTCGGAATCGGTGACGACACCGCGGTGATTCCAATGGACGGGGACAGGGATGGCCTGCTGACCTCGGATGCCGTGGTGGAGGGAATTCACTTCCTGCCGGATACGGAGCCCTTGCGCATCGGGCACAAGGCGGTCGGCCGCGTGCTGAGCGATTTCGCCGCCATGGGGGGGGTGCCCGCGTGGGCGCTGGTGGATGTGGTGGCCCCTGCGTCAACGGAGATGGAGCGACTGGAATCCGTCTATCTGGGCGCGCAGAGATTGGCCGGGGCGCATGGGCTTCGGATCGTCGGGGGGGACACGGCGGGCGGGCCCTTATTGGAGTTGCACGTGTTCGGGGTGGGGTGGGTTGCGGCTGGAAAAGCGGTGCGGCGTTCGGGTGCGCGGCCGGGAGACCGTATCTTCGTGACCGGCTCGCTCGGAGGGAGTCTCGCGGGGAAGCATCTTGATTTCGAGCCGCGCGTCGCGGAAGGGCGCTGGCTCGGAGAGTCGGGGTTCGTGACCGCGATGATTGATGTCAGCGACGGGCTGATTGCCGATCTGCGCCACATCATCGAAGAGAGCCATGTGGGCGCGGAGATCCTGGGCGAAACGATTCCTGTCTCCGACGCGGCCCGCTCGCTTACGGGTCGCGATTCCGCGTTGGCTCGGGCGTTGCATGACGGAGAGGATTTCGAGTTGCTGTTTTGTGTGATGCCGGATCAAGCGGGCGCATTTGCCGATGCCTGGCGCAAACGGTTCAAGCTCCCCTGCACCGAAATCGGTCGCGTGACGGAGGAGAGGGGGCGATTGACCCTTTTGCAGTGCGAGCGCCGGCTGGATTTGGATGCGGACGGCTACGAGCACTTCCGTTCCCGCTGAGGCGCGATTACAGGCGGCTCAGGCATTCCTTCACTGTGGCGACAAAGGCCAAGTGGTGTTCGTACGCGCTCTCTCCCCGATAGCCTTTCGGCCAGAGCGTGCGCGGCAGGAGGGGATCTTTTTCCATGACGGAGAGGTAGGAGAACGCTTCCTCGCGCGCCAGCTGTTCGATTTCCCTTTGTGACAATGCCTGCGATTGAATGCGGCGAACTTGGGACGAGCACTTTTCCACGAACCACGATTGGCGACGCTGTATTTCGCGGAAGTTCCATGCGTCTCCGACGATATCCTGGGCCTTGCGACCGAGGACAGTGCGGGCATCGAACAGGTAGGAATCGTACTGGATATCCAGGGCCTTGAGCAGATCGTCATACTCGGGCCGTATATCGCGTGGCGTGACCCAGACGCTTTGCTGCAGGCAACCCAGCCGCAGTTTGTGAAGGTACCGGCACAGTCCGATCCGGAAGGTGCGTTCTTTCTCGGGTATGTCATAGACAAGCACACGCCATATCCCATCCCACTTCGCATTCCACCGTTTTTGGGGATGAAGCGCCGGATCGGTCATCTTGCCTTCCGACACCCGCAGCGTTCTTGGTCCACCCTTGTGGGAGCGACGCGTAACAACCCCCGCCTTGTGCAGTCGATAGACGGCGGATCGGTAGGCGGGGTTTGACTTGAACAGGAACGGCCATGTGTAGGCGCATCTTTGCCGGGTCAACAGCCCGCCGTAGAGAACAAGAAGATCGACCAGCATTTCGCCTGCACGCCGGGCGGCGACCGTGGGTGAAATATCCGGATGATAGAAGAAAGAAGGTTTGTTCATGGAGTGGCGGAAGATACGGGTACGGTGTGAAAGGATCAATAACAATGTGACGTTCACAGTTGCGGCCGCAACTGTGAGCGTCACATAGAAAAGTGATATGAGGGATGGATACGTGGTGAGGGAGGGGCCTGATTCGAGCGTGTGATGCGAACACCTGATGCCAACACCTGGGCGAATTCATGGCGCGAATTCCTGATGCGAGCGCCTGACGCGAACCCCTGATGCGAACGCCTGACGCAAACTCCTGATGCCAACACGTGATGCGAACGCCTGACGCGAGCGTCTGATTCGCGCGCCGAGATGTCCGGGGAGAAGGCCGCGCGGTATGGTCCGACACTTTACGAGATCATCAAAGAGGACTGACAAAAGAGGAGCCGGCAAACAGAGCTGAAAAAGAGAGCCGGGGAAGAGGGGCGATATCCGAAGAGTTGTGTGCAAGGAAACAAGGTCCCCCGGGTCGTGGACGACATGCCTTGCGCCATTCAACAACGCCGATTCGGATTTGACGCTTCGGCCAAAAGCCAGCACACTCTGCTGCCTGAATTCCGAAGGCATGAAACTCGAAGAAGCCAGAGTGCTTGATCACCGCGAGATCGGCGGCGGATACCGCCTCCTCAAGCTCGCCGCGCCGGCAATCTCGCCCGCGGTTCAGCCGGGACAGTTCGTCCACGTCCGCGTGCCCCACTACGAAACGGCCCTGCTTCGCCGTCCCTTCAGCGTGTACAAGACGGAAGGATCCTCGCTCTCGATTCTCTATAAGAACGTGGGGCGCGGCACGGCGACCCTGACGCATCTCCAGCCGGGCGACTCGATCAGCCTGCTCGGCCCGCTCGGCCACGGATTCCCCGAGCCGGCCGCGGAACACGTTCCTGTGCTTGTCGCCGGCGGTTACGGGATGGCGGCCCTCTACTTGCTGGCAAGAAATGCGACGCAGAAAGGGGTGGCCTTCTTCGGTGGACGAAGCGCGCAGGATATCCTGTGCGCGGACGAATTCACGGGCCTGGGCTGGGATCTTCACACCGCGACGGAAGATGGAACATCGGGATACAAAGGCCTGGTCACCGAGCCGCTCGACGCCTGGCTGTCCGCTGAAGGCAAGGACCGAACGCCGGAATTCTTCGCCTGCGGGCCGAACGGTATGCTTCAAGCCGTTGGAGAGCGGGCCATCCGCGGCGGCTGGAAGGCGTGGCTCTCGATGGATCGAAATATGGGTTGCGGAGTAGGAGCCTGCCTGACCTGCGTTCAGAAGATACGGCAGGAAGAAGGCTCCTGGCAGTGGAAACGCTGCTGCAAGGAAGGCCCCGTGTTCGAGGCGCGGGAAATCGTGTGGGATGAAGATGTTGAAGCCGGGAACTCGAAACCAGCCTCAACCCCAAATGCCCCGGTGAAGATGTGAAGCCTGACATGTCAGTGGATCTTGGCGGCATCCGGATGAAGAACCCGGTGATGACGGCGTCGGGAACCTTCGGATACGGTCCGGAGTACGCCGACCTGATCGACCTGAATGCGCTCGGCGCGATCGTGGTGAAGGGCATCTCCCTGCATCCGGTCAAAGGCAATCCGCCGCCACGCACGGTGGAAACGGCCAGCGGCTTGATCAACGCCATCGGATTGCAGAATCCCGGGGTGGACGGGTTCATCCGCGAGTACGTCCCTTTTCTGCGCCGCTTCGACACGCCGGTAATCGTGAATATATGGGGCCGCACGATCGAAGAGTACGAGCAGGTGGCCGAACGCTTCGATGCCACCGACGGGATCGCGGGACTGGAGATCAACGTGTCCTGCCCGAATATCAAGGAAGGCAGCTGCATGTTCAGCAGCAACATCGAGATGTTCCGCCGGGTCGTGGCCGCGGTGCGACGGAAGACGAAACGGCCGATGATCCCCAAGCTTGCCCCCGACCACGCGCACATCGCGGACTTCGCCAAGGCCGCCGAGGCATGCGGCGCCGATGCGATCTCGCTGATCAACACCCTCCCGGCCATGGCGATTGACGCGGAGACGCGCCGCCCCATCCTGGGCAACAAGACCGGCGGGCTCTCGGGGCCCGCGATCAAGCCCGTGGCGGTCAAGCAGGTGTGGGATGCGGCTCGGGCGGTGCGAATCCCCGTGGTCGGCATCGGCGGCATCTACTCGGCCACGGACGCCCTGGAGTTCATCATCGCGGGCGCGACGGCGGTCGCCGTGGGTACGGCCAACTTCACGCAGCCCTCCACCGCGCTCGAAGTGGTCGAGGGACTCCGCTCATACCTGGCGCGCCATAATCTCGCAAGCGTCAGAGACCTGGTGGGGAGTCTTCAGACATGATGCGCCGGCGATCCCTGTGGTTTTGGGTCCTGCTCCTCGCCGCGATGGCCGCCGGGATCTGGTGGCTGTTTCACGTGCCCTATGCGCCGGGCCTTCTCTTCAAAGCGATCCCGGCCGAAGCCGCGTTTGTCACGCAGCACCGGAAACTCGCGGAACGCTGGGATGATATCTACCGCAATCCGCTGGCGATGAGCCTGTTCATGTCGGCGGGAGTGAAACCTTCCGCGCTCCGGGATCTCGCGGAGGATCCGGAAGCACGGGCGTGGTTCGAGAAGCTGGCTTCGACGGACACGACGCTGGCGTACATTCCCGCAATGGGTCCGGACCGCGAGCCGGTGTGGGTGCTGGCAAGCTGGCTGGGTGGCCGCAGCCAGCGGTTGCGCTGGAACCTGGGGTGGCACCGGATCGAAGGATTCACGCGCGGGCCATCCCATCGCGGCCGCACGTACTGGATCGTGGACAGCCGGATGCTTTCCTCGGAGAACACGCTGACGCTCGCGCTGGTGGAGGGCATGTTGATCGGGTGCATATCGTGGCGACACGAGACGATGCGCGATGTGCTGGATACGTTCGACGGGATCAGGCCCTCCCTCTTTGAACGCCCCGGTTTTCCCGTGCAGGCGGCATGGCGTGACGACACTGAAACCCCGGACCGGGGCTGGCTGGACGCCGCTTCGCTGATGGGTTGGCGCACACCCGCTGCGCAGGCCTTCGCGTACGAGTTCAGCGCGCTGACGCCCACCACGCTGGTGGGACAACTGCGATGGGAACGTCATGAAGATGTGGCTGCCGGAGGCTGGGACGTTTCGCGGCAGCAGGGCTTGTCCGCCGTGCTCGGAGACACGCCAATCGCGCTTGCGCTTGTTTCCCCGGACTGGCTCGACACGGTGTCCGGCGGGAAGAATGTGGATGCATGGCTTCTCATGGCCCGGGAGTTCATCAGCGAGCAGGGCGCGGACGTGGTGGCGCTGGCGATGCTGGGTGGGGACTACGGAGGCAGCCTGAAGGGCATCCGGGTGCCGTCGGTATTGCTCGGAATTCCGCTGAAGAATCCCGCGTCGGTGCCGGCGCGAGTGCAACGCATCCTGGATCGCCTGAACGCGCGGCATCGCTGGGGACTGATCCCTCATCGACTGGAAGCCGGCGCCGGCGACGTCGTGGTTTTCGAAGGAACGGCGGGAACGCTGTACTCGAATCTTCCCCTCGAAGAGAAGCCGGCCTACGCGGTTGTCGGAGACTGGATGCTCCTTTCCAGCAACGCCGAGGCCTTGTCGAACCTGGTTCGCAGGCAGAAGACGGGCGGCGGCGCGCGTCCCTGCTGGGAACTCGATCCCGCGTTTGCAGCTACGCCTTTGTATGTGTGGACGGATGTGGTGCGCGGCGCGAAGACTTTGCGTCTGGCGATTTCCGCTTACTCGCTGAAGCTCCTCGTGGAGGACGCGCAGAAGACGATGATGCAGCGCCAGCGCCTCAACGAAGTGAAGGCATGGATAGACGCGCTGGAACCGTTGGGCCAGTGCGCAATCCGCGCGGAGCCGCGAAGCGAAGATGTGCTGGTGCATTTCCGGTTGGGAAGAATTTGTGACGAATAGAATCCAATCATGGGGCCGACGGGTTGCGGTCTGGATCGCCACCGGATTCGGGCTCGGCTTCAGTCCCTTTGCGCCGGGCACGGTGGGGACGCTGCTGGGGATCGTGATCGTCTATTTCACGAACTCCGCGCTGCGGGTTCCGGAACAGATTATTACGGCGGCGTTGCTGGCGGTGGTGGCGATTCCTGTCTGCGACATCGCGGAGAAACGGTTTGCGCAAAAGGATCCGCACTGCGTCGTGGCGGACGAGTACCTGACGTTTCCGATCTGCATGATCGGGTTGCCGCTGAGGCCGTGGCTGCTGGTGTTCGCGTTCCTGTCCAACCGGGCGCTG
>JAKJGV010000089.1 GCA_022704185.1 Verrucomicrobiota bacterium | reverse complement strand
ACCGCCGCGTTCGCGCTCCACCGCTTCAACTCGCGGATCCAGCGCGCGCATTACACGCTGATCTACACGCCGCTGGTCGTGCCCGAAATCCTGATGGGCATGAGCCTGCTCCTGTTCTTCGTGGCGTCCGGCGTGCAGCTCGGGTTGTTCACCATCTTCCTCGCCCACACCACGTTCTGCATCAGCTATGTCGCCATGGTGGTGCTCGCGCGGCTCCAGGATTTCGACTTCTCCGTGATCGAGGCCGCGCAGGACCTCGGCGCGGGGTGGTGGACCACCGCCACGCGCGTCCTGCTTCCCCTGCTCGCGCCCGGCATCGCGGCCGGCGCGCTGCTGGCCTTCACGCTGTCCGTGGACGATTTCGTGATCTCGTTCTTCGTTGCGGGTCCCGGCTCGACAACGCTCCCCATCCGCATCTACAGTATGATCAAACACGGGTCTCCGCCGCTGATCAACGCGCTTTCGACCATCCTGCTGGTCGTGACCTTCGCGGCGGTATCCATCAGTCAGAGGCTGACAAAGGAGAAAGCATGAAGAAGCTCGCTATGGGGTTGATGGGTTTGGCGGCGCTGGTCTTGCTCGCCTGCGGCTGCGGCCGGGGCAAACCGGTTCTGCATCTGTACACGTGGGCGGATTACATCAAGCCGGAGCTCGTGACCCGCTTCGAAACCGAGAACGGCTGCCGGGTCGTCATCGACACGTTCGACTCGAACGAGGCGATGTACGCCAAGATCAAGGCGGGCGCCGGCGGGTACGACGTGATCGTTCCCAGCAGCTACATGGTCAAGCTCATGTTCGATCAGGGCATGCTGCAGCCCATCCAGCAGAACCTCGTCCCGAACCTGGTGAATATCGATCCGGAATACCTTCGCATCGCGATGGACAAGAAGATGGATCACAGCGTGCCTTACATGCTCACCAACACGGGGTTTGCCTATCTCAAGAGCAAGGCGGGCGAGGTCGAGCCGAGCTGGTCCGTGTTCAACCGGACGGATCTCGCGGGACGCATGACGATGCTCAACGACATGCGCGAAACGATCGGGGCGGCGCTCAAGTCGCTGGGATTCAGCCTGAACACGCGGAATGAGCGCGAGCTCGCGGCGGCGCGCGATGTCGTGATCGGATGGAAGAAGAACCTCGCGAAATTCGAGAACGAGCAGTACAAGACCGGCCTCGCCTCCGGCGAGTTCATCCTCGTCCACGGCTACAACGGCGACATCCTGCAGGTGATGGAGGAGAACGAGGACATCGCGTTTGCCGTTCCGCAGGAAGGGACCTCGATTTCCTGCGACGACATGGTCATTCCGAAGAGCGCGAAGAACGTCGAGCTGGCGCACGCGTTCATGAACTTCCTGCACGATCCGGAAATCGCGGCGGAAAACACGGAGTATATCTACTTCCTCTGCCCGAACAGCAGCAGCTACCGCCTGTTGAGCGACGAGATCCGCGACGATCCCTCCATCTTCCTGCCGCCGGACGTGCGGGCGAAGAGCGAGATGATCGAGGACCTCGGCGAGGATAACGTCAAGTACACGAAGGTGTGGGACGAGATCAAGGCGGCGGAATAGCGATATGATCATTCAGCTTGCGAGGGCGGCGGGTTCAGGCCTTCTGCTTGGCGCCGCCCTGCTTTGCGGCTGCGCCCGGCAGCCGGAGACCGTGGAGGTGCGGCCCGCCGTGTTCGATCCGGCCGCGTTCGGCGCCGATCGCGCCTTCTCCGAGCTGGAACAGTTCCTCTCCCTGGGGTTGCGCGATTCGGGCACGCCGGGCGCGGAGCGGGCCGCGAACCATCTTCGCGCGCGCCTCGTCAATGCGGGCGTCGAGGCGCGCGTGGACGCGTTCGAGGACCGGACCCCGCGCGGCACGGCGACCTTTCGGAACGTCATCGGGCGCCTGCCCGGACGGGGGAGGGGTTTGATCATCCTCGGCTCCCATTACGACACGATGTCCGGCATGCCCGAAGGATTCCAGGGCGCGAACGATTCCGGGTCCAGCACCGCTGTGCTGCTTGAACTCGCGCGTATGATGGCCCGGGGTCCGGAAGTCGGGCCCGAAATCTGGTTCGTTTTCTTCGACGGGGAAGAGGCGATGGCCGGGTACGGGCCCTATGACGGGTTGCACGGCAGCCGGCGCATGGCCGCCGCGCTGGTCGCGGAGAAGAAGGATTCTTCCGTCCTGGCCGTGATCATCCTCGACATGATCGGCGACACGAATCTCACCGTGACGATCCCGCGCAACACCACGCCGTGGCTCGTGAACACCGCGTTCGACGCGGCGCGCGAGGAAGGCGTGCGTTCGAGATTCTCGCTGTATGCCTACGAGGTCGGCGACGATCACGATCCGTTCTTCTCGGCGGGCATGCCGGCGGTGAATCTCATTGATTTCCACTATGGCAGCGCGCCCGGCCTCAACGATTACTGGCATACCGCACAGGACACGCTGGACAAGATCAGCGCGGAGAGCCTCGGCATCGTCGGCCGGGTGACCGTGCGGATTGTGAATCGGATCATCGCGCCCACGCCGTAGCGGAACAGATTTCTGCACGGTTCAGGGAGGGCCCACGGGCCGATTCAGACAGGATGAAGGTCCGCCTGCTTCTTCCCCGTTGTCCGCAGCACGACGAAAGCGGCGGCCATCAGCGCGATATTCCGTGCGACGTTCCACCAGCCGGATACCGCGGCGTCCTCGCCCACGGAGAAGCACCCGCAGCTCACGTTCACCCCGCGCGCGAGGTTGAAAGCCATCGCGGCGGCGAAGACCGCCAGCATCGCGAAAAGGATCCATGCCGCGCCGCGCCGCCAGCCCGGCGCCAGCAGGGCGACCGCGGAAACGAGTTCGAGCCACGGCAGATAGATGGCCGCCAGGTTGATCAGCCCGTGGGGCAGAATCTGGTAGCGAAAGACCGCGACGGCGAAATCGTGCGGCGACGCGATCTTCGGGATGCAGGCCGCAAGAAACACCACGGCCAGGAGGATCGCGCAAAGCCATTCGATCGCGCGCCGCATCACGGCCCCCTCTCCGCCGGATGGCCGGCTTCCACCCACTTATCGAATCCGCTCGCGTAAAGCACGACGTTGGTCAGGCCCTGGCGCTTGAGCTCGACGGCGAGCAGGAACGATTCATCGCACGCTTCACCGGAACAGTAGGTCACGATCGGAAACGAGGGGCTGAGGAGCTGCTGCACTTCGGGCAGGCTCGATTCGAGGGCCGTGAACGGCACGGAGAACGCGCCCGGGATGCGGCCCGCCCGGTATTCCTCGTCGGTTCGCGCATCGAGGAAAAGATGTGTTCCTTTCACAAAGAAATCATGGGCCTGTGCCGTGGTGATCAGCGAAAGCCCTTCGCGTATCGCGCGGGCCTCGATGTAATGGCTCCAATCCTCGGTCCAGGCGATGCGCCGGGGCGAAACCACGTTGGCGGCCGTGCCGAGAACGAGGGTGATGGCCGCGATGGCCGAGGTGGTCACCGCGAGTTCCCGGAGCCGCGCGCCGCCTTTTGGGGCAAGCCTCATGACGGCGGAACAGGCCGTTCGGCCTGCGGGACGACTCTCAGGGGCACCGAGAATTCCTTCGGATCCTCCAGCGTAGTGATCACACGGATCGCCTGTCCGTTCAGTTCCATCGTCGGGCGGATATTTCGGATCTCGATGCGGTACGCGCTGGGGGCGGTGGCCTGGATCTTGGCTTCCATCGCGGGATCGGGCATCTGCACGGAGACGATCTCGAAAGGAGTGTCGCCTTCGGCACGGCAAAGAAGGTAACGGGTTTCCGCCCCGTCCGGCTTCTCCGGCAGGACGACTTCGTTCGGCGCGAAGGTCAGGTGCCCGACAATGAAACCGGAGACGCCGATATCCACGACGGGATACGTTGGATGATCGGTTTCGATCCGGACGTTGCCTCTTACGGCCCCCTTGGGCAAGGGCGGGACGGTTTGAACGAATATCTGCTGGGCCGCGCGCTCTTTCACGGGCACGTTGGTGACTGAGAAGAGCGGAGAACTGGACTCCACCTTCAGCAGGTTTATCGGCCGCTGGCCGGCAAAAACGAGATCGACGACGCCCGTGACCACGGCTTCGGGAGTGATCCGTCCGAAGAATATCTGGCGCGGATTAGCCTGCACGGCCATCAGGGCCGTACCATCGAAATAGAGCGTCAGGGTCGGATTCTGCGGATCGTTGGATTGCACCATGATCGCCTTGCGCTGTCGGCCCTGTCGGCCCTGCAGGTTGAGCTTGGCCTTGATTTCCGCGGTCTCGCCCGGTGCGATGAAGCGTGTCGACACATCGGTTGCCGTGCATCCGCAGGTCGCGCGCACCCCGAGGATCTCGAGGGAAACATCCCCGTCATTCCGGATGACAAAGGTATGCTCGACGACCTTCGTGCTGTCCACTTCGCCGAACTCATAAACCGGCTGATCGCATGCGATCCGGGGCGCGGGCGTCCGGGCTTCGGGCGCGACCGTTTCCTGCGGGAAGCCCGCAAGGGGGCTCCCGGCAAGCAGAAGCGCTGAAGCGAGTGCGAATATCGGTATGCGCATGGTTCGATTCTCCGGTTTATGGCTCTCGTTACGTTATTGTACCCCCTCGGGGGGTTCAAACTGTTTTTTTTGACAGGGCTTTCTGCGGGTTGTTCAGCCCCGCGCGCGAAGGATACGGCCATTATCGGACATTCACCCTTGACAGGCTGGGAAGCCGTTTCTACAGTGGAGCCCTTAGTACAGGTCCTGCCCGTGACGAAAGAGTGGGTTTTACCCACTCTTTTTGGTGTAGGGGCAGGTGGATTCCGGCTTGGCCGGAAGGCTTTCGGACCCCTTGGCAGGGGAGTGGAACGATGAACAACGAGCTGCTGACCGTAGTGGAGTACATGGAACGGGAGCGCGGGATCGACCGCGAAATACTGCTTTCAGCGGTGGAGTCCGCGTTGCTCAGCGCCGCCAAGAAGAGCGTCAGTCCGGCGCAGGACGTGCGCATCGAGATTGACAGGAAAACCTGCGATATTCGCGCGTTTGCGCGCCTCAAAGTGGTCGAACACATCACGGAGCCGCACGACCAGATCCTCCTTGCCCAGGCAGTGCGCATCAAGTCGGATGCCAAGCTCGGCGACTTTGTGGATACCGAGGTGACGCCCAAGAATTTCGGCCGAATCGCGGCGCAAACCGCCAAACAGGCAATCCTGCACCGCATCCGCCAAGCGGAAAAAGACCGGGTTTTCGAGGAATACAAGGACCGCGCGGGGGATATCGTCAGCGGAACCGTGCGCCGGTTCGAGCGCAGCGATGTGATTGTTGATCTCGGCAGGGCCGAGGCGTTGATGCCCGGCCGCGAGCGCGTGCCGACCGAGGAATACCAGGTGGGCGACCGCGTGCGCGCGTTGATCCAGAGCGTGGAAAGCAATCCGCAAGGGCCGCAGATCATCCTTTCGCGCAGCCACCCGGATTTCGTGCGCCGTCTCTTCGAGCTGGAGGTCTCCGAGATCGCCGACAAGACGGTGGAAATCAAGGGAATCGCGCGCGAAGCCGGTTTCCGCACGAAGCTGGCCGTGGTGTCGCACGACGAGAAGGTGGACCCCGTGGGCGCCTGCGTCGGCATGCGCGGCATTCGCGTTAAGAACATCGTTCGGGAGCTTTCGGGCGAGAAGATTGATATCGTGCGCTGGCACGACGACGTGAAGACCTTTGTCACCAACGCGCTGGCGCCCGCGAAGCTGGTGCGCGTGACGGTGGATGAGCAAACCCGTACGGTTACGGTAGTTGTGGAAGCGGACCAGCTTTCCCTCGCCATCGGCAAGAAGGGGCAGAACGCGCGCCTGACAGCCAAGCTGACCGGCTGGAAGATAGACATCCAGAAGGACGAAGCGGATATCGCTTTCGAGGAGAAGGTGGCCCGGGCCATTGCCGACCTCGCGGCGGTTGAGGGCATCGGCGCGCAGCGCGCGGAGCGCCTTGTGCACGCCGGATTCCTGACGCTGGAGGGCATTCTTGCCGCGGAAGAAAGCGACCTGTCCGAGGTGGATGGGTTCACGGAAGAGGATGCAAAGGCCGTCCGGGATGCCGCGGGTAGCGCTTACGAGAAGCAACACAAGCCGGAAGACGAGGCATGAGAGTTCACGAACTGGCAAAAGAACTGACGCTGTCCAGCAAGGATTTGCTGGACAAGCTGCACGCCCTGGGGATGGACGTGAAGAACCATATGTCCACCCTGACCCCGGAGCAGGTGCAGCAGGTTCGCTCGGGCGCGCCCGCCGCGCCGGCGGCTGCGCCGGTTCCTGCCGCGACGGAGAAGGCGCCGAAACCGGCGGCCCCGCCGCCGCCTCCGCCCGAACCTCCCGCGCCCGTCGTCGAGAAAAAGGTGATTCTGCACGGCCCGATCATCGTCAAGGAGCTTGCCGAGCAACTGGGCGTGAAGCCGAACCAGCTCATCGCCGAGTTGATGACGATGAACGTGTTCGCGTCCATCAACGAGAAGGTGGATCCGCGCGTCGTTCAGCAGGTCGCGCACAAGCACGGTTACACGGTGGAGCACGAGAAGAAGCAGCCGGAGCGTCCCCCGCCGCCACCCAAGCCGGAAGAGGAAAAGCCTGCCCCGGTTACGGATCGCGAGCAGGACAAGATGCCGCGGCCCCCGATCGTCACGTTCATGGGGCACGTGGACCACGGGAAGACTTCGTTGCTCGATCATATCCGCCGGACCCGCGTCGCCCAGGGCGAGGACGGGGGTATCACCCAGCATATCGGCGCGTACATGGTCACCTACAACGACCACACGATCACTTTCCTCGACACGCCGGGCCATGCGGCGTTCACCGCGATGCGCGCGCGCGGCGCGACCCTGACGGATATCGCGGTGATCGTGATCGCCGCCGATGATGGCATCATGCCGCAGACGCGCGAGGCGATTCAGCACGCGAAGGCGGCGAACGTGTGCATGATGATTGCGATCAACAAGGTTGATCTGCGCACGGCCAACGTGGACCGGGTGAAGCGCCAGCTGCAGCAGGAAGGGCTTACGCCCGAGGATTGGGGCGGCGACCTGGTCTGCTGCCCGGTGAGCGCGGCGACGGGCGAGGGGATAGATCACCTGCTCGAGATGATTCTGCTACAGGCGGAAATGCTCGAGTTGAAGGCGAATCCGAGACGCCGTGGACAGGGCTTTGTGATCGAGGCGCGGCTCGAGGCGGGCATGGGGCCGACGGCGAATCTGCTCGTGCGAGCCGGTACGCTCCAGGTCGGGGACGCCATCGTGTGCGGTCCCTGCTGGGGCCGCGTGAAGGCGCTCATCAACGATGTGGGTGTAAAGGTGCGGACTGCCGGTCCGTCGTTCGCGGTCAAGTGTCTCGGCTTGAACTCGGTGCCCGAGCCCGGCACGGAGTTCGAGGTGTATCCCAACGACAAGGCCGCCCGCGCGGTGGCCACCGAGCGCATGGAGAAGCGAAGGCTGGAAGCCATTTCAACGCCGCGCCGGGCCTCGCTGGAAGATCTGCTCAAGCCGCAGAGCGGACCCGCCGTTCAGGAGCTGGTGGTGGTTCTCAAGGCGGACGTACAGGGCTCGCTGGAGGCGATCCAGCAGGCCCTTCGCGATATCAAGAGCGAGAAGGTTACGCTGAAGATCGCGCTGGCCGGCGTCGGGAGCATCAACGAGAACGATGTGCTCCTTGCGAGCGCTTCGAACGCGATCATCATCGGGTTCCATGTGAGCAAGGAATCCGGCGCCACGGCGGCCGCCAAACGCGAGGGCGTGGAAGTCCGTTTGTACAGCGTCATCTACGAACTGCTGGACGATATTCGCGACGCGATGGCCGGACTGCTCGAGCCGATGCTCAAGCAGAACGTGATCGGCCACGCCCAGATCCGCCAGGTCTTCGAGCTGAGCAAGAAGGGCCGGGTCGCGGGCTGCATGGTGACCGACGGCCGCGTCACATCCCGCTCGCGTGCCCGGGTGGTGCGCGACGGCGAAGTGGTGTATGAGGGGGCGCTGGCGTCCTTGAAGCGATTCCAGAACGACGCTTCCGAGGTGCGCGAAGGCCAGGAATGCGGCATTCGCCTGGACAATTTCCCGGACTTCGCCGCAGGCGACGTGATCGAGCTGTACGAGGTCGAGAAAATCGAACAGTCGCTGTAAGGGGTTGTGACGTGAGTGTGGATCGGCTGGTTCGCGTAAACGAACTCCTGAAGCGCGTGGTGGCGGAAGCGCTGTTTCGCGTCATGACGGACCGGGGTTTTGACCTTTCTTCCGTGACCGTCACGGGCGTGCAGACCAGCAGCGACCTGCGCACGGCGAAAGTGCGCGTCTCCGTTCGCGAACATCACGAGGACCGCGGGGGCATGCTTGCGAGAATCCGCGGCCATGCGCGCGAGATCCAGGATATCGTTCACAAGAGCGTGATACTCAAATACACCCCGCGCCTGCACTTCGAACTGGACGAGTCCATCGAGCAGGGCGATCACGTGCTCAGCGTGCTTTCAACCATGGAACGCGAAGGGTTGCTGGATGCCGCGGACGCGGCGCAGGATCCGAAAACACCTCAAGATCCCTCTCCTGACACCTGACACCTGACACCTGACACCGCCCCCTCATCATGAATCGCCGAAGCGATAATGACCCGTTCGAAGGACTGCTCCTGGTGGACAAGCCGGCCGGTCCGACATCCCACGACATCGTGGATGCGATCCGGCGCCACTTCCGTTTCCGCAAGGTCGGACACGGAGGAACGCTCGATCCCATGGCTACGGGTTTGCTGGTCATCCTGCTGGGGCGCGGGACGAAGCTGTCGAACTACGTAATCGGTTCGGACAAGACCTATGAGGGGACGATGCGGCTCGGTATCACCACGAACACGGACGACGCGGACGGGGAGGAAACGGGGCGTGCCGATTGCGCGGGCGTGACGCGCGCCCAGGTCGAAGCCGAGATGAAGAAGCTGACCGGCGACCTGATGCAGACGCCGCCGATGGTGTCCGCCGTCAAGGTCAAGGGCGTGCCGCTTTACAAGCTCGCGCGGAAGGGGCAGGAGGTGGAGCGCGAACCGCGATTGATTCACGTGTACGAGTTCACGCTCAAACAGTTCGCTTCGCCGGAAGCGGATTTCATATTGCGTTGCACCAAGGGAACTTATGTCAGAACGCTTTGCGCGGATATCGGGCGGGCGCTGGGATGCGGCGCGCATCTCAACCGCCTGCGCAGGACGCAGTCCGGCCGCTTGACGGTTGAACGGGCGATCGCGTTGGATAAGCTGCTGAAGTTGGAGCTGCCACAGTTGGAGGAATTCGTAATCCCGGTTCACCAGGTTGTGCTGGAGGGGCTGCATCCGTGAGGATTACGCGTCAGATGGACGACCTCCGGCCGGAAACTCGGCCGGTGGTTCTGGCCATCGGGTCGTTTGACGGACTGCACCTGGGGCACCAGTTGATTCTGCGTACCGCCGTCGAGAAAGCGCGCGCGGGTGGAGGGGAGGCGTGGGCGCTGACTTTCGATCCTCATCCGGCCAAAGTGCTCAAGCCCGAGCACGCGCCGCCGCTGGTGACGTCGACCGAGCACAAGCTGGTGTTGATGGAACCGTTCGGGCTCGATGGATGCATCGTTCTTCCTTTCACGCGCGAGTTGGCCGTGGAGGAGCCGGATGTTTTCCTGGATCGCCTTGCGCGCAATATTCCGACCCTCGCGGGGATCGTGGTCGGCGCGAACTGGACTTTCGGTCATCGCGCGCGGGGAAACGCGGAGATGCTCCAATCGGA
>JAKJGV010000088.1 GCA_022704185.1 Verrucomicrobiota bacterium | reverse complement strand
GATGCACTCTGCTCGCAGGAATCTCATGCCCCCGGTTCTCCGAGGCGGTTGATCAATGCGGCCGTGATGCCCGCACCGAAGCCGTTGTCGATATTCACCACGCTGATGCCCGGCACGCAGGTGTTGAGCATCGCGAGCAGCGCGGCGACGCCCTTCATGTGGGTCCCGTACCCGACGCTGGTCGGCACAGCCACGATGGGCCGGTCAATCAGGCCGCCAACCACGGACGGCAAAGCCCCTTCCATGCCCGCGACCACCACGACGGCGCGCGCGGAACGCAGCGTGTCGAGGTGATTCACGACGCGGTGCAGGCCGGCGACCCCGACATCATAGATTCGCTCGACGCGCGCGCCCGCCCACTCGGCGCTGATCGCGGCTTCCTCGGCGACGGGGATATCGGAAGTGCCCGCGCAGACGACGGCGACAAGGCCGATCTTTTTGCTGTCGGGCTCATCGCCCATGGTGATCAA
This sequence comes from Verrucomicrobiota bacterium, assembly GCA_022704185.1. Classification (GTDB taxonomy): domain Bacteria; phylum Verrucomicrobiota; class Kiritimatiellia; order CAIQIC01; family JAGNIJ01; genus JAKJGV01. The sequence continues at coordinate 9,392 of JAKJGV010000088.1, read as the reverse complement.
CCGCGCCGCATCGTGATACCTGGCCTCGGGATACACGCGGGAGACCGCGTCAAAGAGTTCGGGGGAAGACCGGGTGCACAGCACCGCCTGTTTCGCGGCCCTGAGCGCGCGGACGATCTGGATCACCTGGTCGGCGGTCTTGCCCTCGGCGTAGATCACTTCGGGCATGCCGCGGCGCCGCGGCCGCTCGACATCCACGCGGGCGAAACCGAGATTGGCTTCCTTTTCCCCGGCGAGCTGCGCAAGCGCCTCGCGGGCCGTCAGCTCGCCCTTCTCCACCTTCTTGAGAATCTGTTCGATCTGCATGATGCAGGAGCCCTTTGCTTGAATACGCGGCGGGCCTCGTCACTCCTCCGGCGGCGCGGGGATGTCGGGGTACAGGCTCTTGATAAAGGACTGGAATTCGGGCGTTCCGCGTATGGCGTTGAAGTCGCCGTCGGCCAGAAACTGCTGGCTGGCGATCGGAGAACAGCGTTCCGCGCCGGTCTTGATCCATTTCATGGCTTCGGGGAACTGGTCTTCGAGCACGTAGGTGATCGCCATGTTGAAGTAGGCGTTCGGCAGTTCGGGGTAGCGGTCAATGATGTATTGAAGGTGGTGGCGCGCTTCGTCGTAGCGTCCGAGCCGGATCAGCGCAACGGCAAGATTGTTCCGCGGGGGCGGATCGTCCGGCACCTGCTCGATCGCGCGCTCGAGGTAATCGGCCGCGGCCTCGAAATTCCCGCGCAGCAGCGCCAGCAGCCCCAGGTTGAGAAAGGCAATGCGATAGCCCGGCATGATCTGAAGCGAGGTCTGCAGCAGTTCCTCCGCCTTGTCGTATTGCCCCTTCTGCATGTAGGCGGTGGACAGGTTGTTGTAGATTTCCACGTTGAACGGAGACGCTTTCAGTGCCCGTTCGAGGATGACGATCGCCTGGTCGAACTGCCCGCGCTGCGTATGGATGACGCCGAGCAGGCGCAACGCCGCGTTCATGTCGGGCCAGATCTCGAGCGCCTTGCGCGCGTGCACTTCCGCCTTGTTCCAGTTGCGGGCGTGCAGATACTCGTTGGCCATCCGGACTTCGCCCATCGCCTGCGCCATGCGTTCCGGCTCGATCTGCGCCTCCTCTTCCGTCGCCGGCATGCTGACCGTTTCGGGGATCGCCACGCGTGGCGGAGTGGTCGTGGGATCTGCGGCTGCGGGGCGGGTGATCGGGGCGGGCGACAAATCCGGCAACTCCAGTTTCTCGGGAAGCTGGCTGTCCTGTTCCTGGCGGTAGATGAACCACGTGGCGCCGCCGAGCAGCGCGAGCATGACGATCAGGAATCCCGCGGTGCTTGCGATGGTCCTTGCGCGGACCTGCGCGGGGGTGAGTTCCACGATGGGCAGGTCGCCCTGCTGCCGGCCGCCGTTTTCGGGGGCCTTCTTGTAGATGTCGCCGTTCTTCTCCATCTCGCAGACCGCTCCGCAAAAGGAAACGCTACGCTATTCTGAGGGGCAATACAAGCGCGGGCGGGGGGGGCGCCATATCGCGCCGCGGCCACTGCTTATCAGCGGCGGCTATAGCTCGAGAAAATTCTTCAGGATCTGCTTCCCGTTCCGGGTGAGGATGGATTCGGGGTGAAACTGCACGCCATAAACCGGAAAGGCTTTGTGCTGCAGGCCCATGATCTCGTGCTCGTCGGTTTCGGCGGTGATCTCAAGGCAGGCGGGCACGGAGGCCCGCTCCACGAGCAGCGAGTGGTAGCGTATCGCTTCGAACGGATCGGGCATGCCGGCCAGTACGCCCTTGCCGCCGTGATGAATCATGGACGTCTTGCCGTGCATCAGGCGCTCCGCGCGCACGACCTTCCCGCCGAACACCTGCCCGATGCACTGGTGCCCGAGACACACGCCGAAGGTGGGAATCGAAGGGCCAAGTTTCTCGATGACGGCACAGGAGACGCCCGCCTCGTTCGGTGTGCACGGGCCGGGGCTGACGAGCAATCGCTCCGGCTTCATCGCGGCGATCTCTTCGACCGTGGCGTCGTCGTTGCGGATCACGCGCAAGTCGGCGCCCAGCTCGCCGAGGTATTGCACGAGGTTGTAGGTGAACGAGTCGTAGTTGTCTATGACGAGGATCATGTGGTTTTCCCGGACGAAGAGCGGAGAGACGCGTAGCGCTTGGACAGCGCAATCGCCTTGAGCATTCCGCGGGCTTTGTTCTGTGTTTCCTCGTATTCCTTGCGCGGGTCGGAGTCGGCGACGATGCCGGCGCCGGCCTGCACATGCGCCCTCCGGCCGTCCATGAGCACCGTGCGGATGGTGATGCAGGAGTCGAGGTTGCCGTTGAAGCTGAAGTATCCCACCGCGCCCGCATACGGGCCGCGTTGCAGCGGCTCCAATTCGGCAATGAGCTCCATCGCGCGGATCTTCGGCGCGCCGCTGACCGTGCCCGCCGGGAAAGTCGCCTTCATGACATCGTACATGTCCCGGCCGGGCGAAACTTTCCCGATCACGTCCGACACGATGTGCATCACGTGGCTGTATCGCTCGATGATCATCAGCTCCGGCACTTTCACGCTGCCGAACTCGCACACGCGCCCGAGGTCGTTCCTTGCGAGGTCCACCAGCATGATGTGCTCCGCGCGCTCTTTCGGGTCCGCGAGCAGCTCCTCCGCGAGCCGGCGATCCTCCGCGGCTTCCTCCGCGCGCGGCCGCGTGCCCGCGATAGGGCGGACCTCCGCGATGCCGTCTTCGCAGCGCACGTGGATTTCCGGCGACGAGCCGACCACGCTGCGCCCGCCGAAATCGAGGCAGTACATGTAGGGCGACGGATTCACGGAGCGAAGCGCGCGATAGACGTCGAGCGGGTCGCCGGGGTCCTCGACACTGAAGCGCTGTGAGAGCACGGTTTGGATGATGTCGCCCGCGCGAATGTATTCCTTGGCCTTTCGCACGGCGCCTTCAAACTCGTCCGGCGTCATATTCGATGTGCTTTGGACGGGATCGAGCTGGTCGTGGAGATCGATCAGATAGTGCGGTGCGGGCGCCGAGAGATGCGCGCACAGCTCCTCGATGCGCGCGACGGCGTCGTCATAAGCTTTCGCGGGATCGCCCTCGACGAGCGCGTTTGCGACGACCTTGATGGTGTGCTTCACGCGATCGAAGACGAGGATCGTGTCCGTGATGTCGAAGATCATGTCGGGCCAATCGAGATCGCGCTTCGCCGCCAGCGGCACGCGCTCGAACTGCGCGACGGCGTCGTAACCGATGTAGCCTACCGCACCGCCGAGGAAGCGGGGGAGGGCGGGATCCGGAACCGGGACGTAGCGTTTCATGTGGTCCCGCAACGCGTCCAGCGGATCGGCCTCCAGCGTTTCATGCCGTCCGTCGGCGTACTGGAACTCCACGTTCCGGCCCTGCGCGCGGAAGGTGACGCGCGGGTGGCCGCCGAGAAAGGAATAGCGCGCGATGTGCTCACCGCCCTCGACGCTTTCGAGGAGGAAGGTGTGAGCTTGCGGGTCGGCGGCCCGCAGGGCCGCGCGCACCCGCTCGTAGGCCGAGACGGGGGTATCCTGGTCGGCGAGCAGCTCGCGCCACACCGGAATGAGATTGCCGCGCGCGGCGCGGCGCATGAACTCGGCTTTGTCCGGAATGCGGCTCACGGGTCGGTGTTCTCCAGGCGGCCGTTTTCCAGGTTCAGTTTCCTGTAGTAGCAGTTGCGGGGCGCGCCGGTCTTGTTCTTCGTGTGGCAGATGCCGCCGCGCCGGGGCCGCACGCTGTAGAGCAGGGAATTCTGCTCGCAGTTCACGCGCACTTCGACGAGATCGAAAGTTTCGCCCGACGTCTTGCCCTTCTCCCACAGCTCGTTGCGCGACGTGCTCCAGAGAACGAGCATTCGTTCCGCGATCGCCTTGCGGAATGCCTGCTCGTTGGTGTAGGCGACGAGAATCACTTCCCGCGTGTCCGCGTTCTGAACCGCGACGGGAATGATGCCCGGACTGGCGGCGACGGCCTTCGCGAGCTTGTTCCAATCGAGCGTCAGCTCGCCGGTTTCTTCGATATTTGATTTATTCATTTTGGTGACTCGGGTTTCGGGTGTCAGGTGTCGGGGCTCGGGATGACAGAAAGTGCTGCCGGAATTCGGAATTCGGCAATCGGCATCACAGCCTCACCTCCACGCCCTTGCCCATCAGATACTGCTTCACCTGCGGAATGGTGAACTCGCCGAAGTGAAAAATCGAGGCGGCGAGTACGGCATCCGCCTTTCCTTTCACGATCCCGTCGTACAAGTGTTCAAGCGTTCCGACGCCGCCGGACGCGATCACGGGCACGGGAACCGCTTCCGCGATGGCGCGGGTCAGTTCGAGATCATAGCCTTCTTTCGTGCCGTCGCGATCCATGCTGGTCAGCAGGATTTCGCCCGCGCCGCGCTCGACGCCTTCCGTTGCCCATGCCACCGCATCGCGCGCCGTCGGATTCCTTCCGCCGTGCGTGTAGACCGTCCAACCTTGCCGCGTCGAAGCCCATGGCGAAGACGGGTCGGTATTCCGCCGCGCGTCTATCGCCAGCACGATACACTGGCTGCCGAAGGACGCGGCGGTTTCATTGATGATGTCCGGGTCATTGAGCGCTGCGGTGTTCAGCGAGACTTTGTCCGCGCCGGCGAGAAGCAGCTTGCGCACATCGGACGAGCTGCGAACGCCGCCGCCGACAGTCAGCGGCATGAAAACCTGCCTGGCGACGGCGCGCACGACATCCACGATCGTGTCCCGCGCCTCGTGCGAGGCGGTGATGTCGAGGAAGGTCAGCTCGTCCGCGCCCTGCTCCTCGTACGCGCGTGCGCATTGGACGGGGTCGCCCGCGTCCCGGAGCTGGACGAACTTCACGCCCTTCACCACGCGGCCGCCGGTGATGTCCAGGCACGGTATGATGCGTTTTGCCGGCATATCGGTTCACCCAAAACAAAAAACCCTCCGAACGGTCGGAGGGGTCCATGGCTGAAAGGAAGGGACGGGATCAGTCCCTTGCCGGGACCCCGGTTCGCCAGTCCTTGTGCCATGAACGATTAATCATTTGCCGACAAAAATACACCGAGGGGGGTGGGGATCAAGAAGAAAGAGAAGGGTGTGGGGTGCACGGAGAGATGGGGTGCTGGAAAGCGAACCCCATCTCTCGTGCAACGACCGCTATTCCGCTGCTGGGACCTTCTCGAGCTCGATCCCTTTATCTTCCATCTCGCGGACGTACTTATCCGCGTCTTCCTTAAATTTCGCGACACAGCCCGAGCAACACAGGTACACGCGTTTGCCGTCATGGTCCACGTAGGTGGATTTGCTCACCTTTCCGCCCATCACGGGGCACGTGGTCTGCGCCTTGACCTCGGCCTTTTCCGACTTGTCCGCCTTGCACGGGCTGCCGCATGCGGAGCCCGCGTAGACCGATTGAGCGGCCAGGACGAGGCCCGCTGCCAATACCATCAGCATCTTCTTCATTTTACCAGTCCTCCATGGGTTGTTGGTTTGCCATGAAACATAGCACGCGTCCGAGACATTTCCAGTGGGCCGCGGCCCTTAACGCGGTCAGACCGCATAGGTACATGTTTGTAGTGGTTTTGCGAGGTCAACCCGCGAGAGGGATGACCGCGCGCTGTCCCAAGGAGAAGATGCCTGTTCCCCCCGGGCTCCGGAACCTGCGTGGATGCCGGCGGGCGCTGGTTCGATGGGCGTATGGAAACACGCGACGTCCCGACCGTCCTCATTGTGGATGACGACGAGATGGTGCTGGACCTCATGAAGCGCCAGCTGTCGGGTTTGCCCCTGGCGATCATCGCGACCATTTCCGCGGCCGAGGCGATGGACGTGGTCCGGAAGATGGAGATCGCGGTGTTGCTCTGCGATCTGCGGATGCCGGGCGTGGACGGCAACGTGGTGCTGGCCTGCGCGCGCGAGGCAAACCCGAACATCGTTTCGGTCCTGGTGACGGGCATGTCCGACCTGGACGCGACGGTCCGCGCGATCAACGAGGGCGGCATCTGGAAGTACCTGGCGAAGCCGTGGAGCCGGGAGCAGTTGGTGAACATGGTGAGCGACGGCGCGGCGCGGTACAGGACCCTGTGCCGCCAGGATGCCCTGCTGAAGGAGCTGGCGCGCGATATCACGAGGGGCCTGGACCGGTTGGTGGACGAATCCGACGAGGCGATCACCAGCGTTCCGCTTTTCAAGCGCGCGCTGAACTTCGCGGCCGGACGGAAAGGCCGCGTTCGCTCCGGGGGGCGCAATTTCCTGGGCACCCGCTATCGCCTGCTGCAGGTGCTGGGCGAGGGAGGAACTGGCACCGTGTATCGCGCGCATGACGTGCTGCTGGACATGCCGGTGGCCATCAAGGTGCTGGGTTCGCGTTTCACGCAGGACGCGCTGGCGGTCTCCACGTTGAAGGAGGAGGCGCGCATCGCGATGCAGTTGTCGCATCGGCATATCGTGCGGCTGCACAACCTTCAGAAGGCGGGAAAACACTATTTCCTCGTGATGGAATATGTGGAGGGACGCACCTTCCGGGACGTGCTGGAGGTCTACGGCAAGCTGCCCATGGAAACGGTGCGCCAGGTGGTGCAGGTATCCGCCGACGCGCTGGCTTACGCCCATCGGCACGGCGTGCTGCACAAGGACCTCAAGCCGGCGAACCTGCTTCTGAGCAAGGACGGGGTGCTCAAGATCATTGATTTCGGCGTCGCCTGTCTCGTGCACGCGCAGGAGCGGTCGGAACACATCGTCGGGACGCCGATCTACATGAGCCCCGAACAGATTCGGGGCGAAACGCTCGACCGCCGGACGGACGTCTACTCGCTGGGCATCATCGTCTACCAATTGCTGACCGGCCATCCGCCGTTCCCGGAACGCTGCATGGATCTCGACCTGCTGGCCCGCGGGACGGGGCCGTTGACCGATGTTGAGCCACCGCTTCGGCGTGTGCTGGAAAAAGCCACCGCGTTGCGCCGGGAGGATCGCTGGGCGGGCGTCACGGAGTTCGCGCAGGCCTTCGCCTGCCCGGGTTGATCGTGGACGGTCGGGCCGCGCAGACCGCCGCTTACTGCGAGGGAGACGCGCCCGATTTCTCCAGCGCGTAGCGGACCGCGCTTAACACCTCGTCCGTCTTGAACGGTTTCTTGACGTACGTGGTGCAGCCGAGCGCCATCGCCTGCTTGACGGTCTTTTCGGAGCAGTAGGCGGAGATCACCACGATATTCATGTCGGGCCGGACTTTGCGCGCCAGCCGGATGATCTCCATGCCGTCAATCGGGGCCATGCGGATGTCGGTGAGAAGGAGGTCGAATTCCTCCGAAGACTTCAACATCTCGGCCGCGATCTCGCTTTCCCTCACGGGCACGACTTCGTGGCCTTCGCTGCGGAACAACATACCGACCGTGCGAAGGACGGATTCTTCGTCATCTACTAGGAGTATTCTAGCCATTGATGCTCTATTCTACACCGGCTTTCACGCAAAGGAAAGGGAAAGTCGGGAAAAACGCGGGCTGCGGATTTTGCCCTTGCGGCAGGCGCCCGGCGACGATAGTTCTCTGGCCTTGAATGACGCATAACAGGGCCGGAGGGCACTATGGCCATTGACTTCAGAACATACCAGGCGGGCGCGTTTGAGACGGCGGTGTATCCGAATCGCGGCAAAGGCAACTGGACCTACGCGGGACTCGGGCTTGCCGGCGAGACCGGCGAAATCAGCGAAAAGCTGAAGAAGGCGATTCGCGATGACGGAGGGGTGATCACCGATGTCCGCCGCGCGGCGCTGAAGAAGGAGCTGGGCGATGTGCTGTGGTATGTGGCCGCACTCTGCACGGAGCTGAAGCTCGACATGCAGGAGGTGGCGGAAGAGAACCTCGCGAAATTGGCGAAGCGCAAGGTCGAGTCGCAGCTTCACGGCGATGGCGATGACCGCTGACGTCGCGGAACAAAATCAGCGCGCAAGCAGGGGCGCGACTGCAAGACCCGCGGCGTAGAGGATGCCGAAGATCATGTTGAGCTGCGCCGTCGCGCCATCCAGCGCGACGAAATCCGTCGGATGTTCAGGCGCGTGACGCCGGCGGGCCTTGCGCCAGAGCGTCATCGCCTGCGGGAACGCCAGCAGCACAATGGCCGCGGTGAGTGGCATGGGCGGACCGAGCCGCGGCCACCGCGTGACCGCGATGAACAGAAGGACCATCCCGAAGGCGCCGAAGACCAGCACCCCGTAATAGGCCAGAGATCCTCGATCACCCAGGAGCGATGCGATCGTCGAGATGCGGCCTTCCCGGTCCGACACGATGTCGCGCCAGTTGTTCGCGTGCAGGATCGCGGCCACGAGCATCGCGATAGGGACCGCCCACCATGCGGGGATCCACGAAGGGCGTCCGGTCTGCACCGTCCACGCGCCCAGGGTGCCCAGTATGCCGAAGATGGAAAAGACCGCGACATCCCCCAGCGCCCGATATTTGAGTCCGAACGGCGGGGCTGTGTAGAAGACGCCGATGGCCACGCCCGCGACGCCGATCCACAGCAGCGCGGGGCCGGACAACCACACCAGGATCAGGCCCGTCACCGACCCGGCGGCCAACAAGATCAGTGCCCCCGCGAGCGCTTCGCGGGATGTCATGAAGCCCCGGACGACCGCGCCGCTGCCGGGGACGACGGTTCGGTCAAGCCCTCGGCGGAAGTCGCCGATATCGTTGAGAATATTCGCGCTCGCGTGAATGCTCACAATCGCGAATACCGCAAGCAGGAAGCGGATCGGGTGAAAAGGCGCGCCCCCAGCCGTGACGGCGAGCACGGTTCCGAGAATCACGGGCGTTACGGAAGCCGGGAATGAGAACGGACGGGATGCCACGAGCCATCGCCGGAAGAAGCCCGGCGTGTCTGCGGAAGGCTCCCCTGTGCGCCGTGAGTTCATCTCGTGCACTATACCACCGCGCCGGGGCGGCTCAAGGGGTTGTGCGTTTTGCGGAAAAAGGGTTTTCAAAAGGCATGCGCTGGGTGATAATGAGGCATTCACAGCAGGGAGAGGGCCCATGATAGGAATAGAACTTGTGATTGCGTTGTGCCTGGTGGTGCTGCTGGGGGGATGGGTCTGCTTTCTGAAGAAGCAGATATCCGATCTATCGGATCGCGTAACCATCATGGAATCGGAACGGGAGGCCCGCGTGCCCCGCGCCAAGCGGGGATCGGACCCGGCACAGGAGAAGGGGCCCGGCGTTCCCACGTACACGTTGGAGTAGCTGTCCGTCACATCGGCCATGCGGGAACCGCCTGATCACGAGAATGCGGGGCAGAACGGCCTGCTGACCTTCCATCAGCTTTGCCGCCGACTGGGCAAGCCGCCCACCTATGTTCGAAGCCTGCAGGTCAACCTGGAATTGCCGCAACCGCAGAAGGGCACCGGTTATA
>JAKJGV010000087.1:4353-10090 GCA_022704185.1 Verrucomicrobiota bacterium | reverse complement strand
CCGGCTCTATTCCTCGTGCGCGCAGGCCGTGATGACATAGCCGCCGGATTTCTCGTCGCGCTCGAGCGTGAGAAGCTTTCGCTCCGCCGCCTCTTCGAGCAGGGCGTTGAAGCTCTTGAAGCCGTAGAAGGCCTCGTTGAAGCCCGGCTTGCGGCGCTTCAAGGCCTGCTTGACCATCGAGCCCCAGACCTTGTCCCCCGTTCCCCGCTCGTCCAGCAACTCCTCCGCCATGCGAAACACCAGGCTCAATCCCTCCGCCTTGTCGCCCTCCGCGGCGCGGGACGCTCCGGCCGCTGTTTTCGGTGACGCGCGGGTCGCCGCCGTCGCGGCGGGCCGGCGAGGACGTCGTTGCGAGTTCTGCTCCCGGGCGCGCACCAGGTCGTCGTAGAAGATGAATTCGTCGCAGTTCGCGATCAGCAGGTCGGACGAGGAGTTCTTTACGCCGACTCCGATGACGTTCTTGTTGTTCTCGCGGAGCTTGCTGACCAGGGGCGAGAAGTCGGAATCGCCGCTGATGATCACGAAGGTCTGAACGTGGAGTTTCGTGTAGCACAGGTCCAGCGCGTCCACCACCAGCCGGATATCCGCGGAGTTCTTGCCGGACTGGCGCACGTGAGGAATGTCAATCAACTCGAACGCCGCCTCGTGCATCGCCGCCTTGAAATCCTTGTACCGGCTCCAGTCGCAATAGGCCTTCTTGACGATGATCGGACCCTTGATGAGCAGTTTCTCGAGAACCAGTTCGATGTCGAACTGCTGGAACCTGGAATCGCGCGCGCCGAGCGCGATGTTCTCGAAGTCGCAGAACAGCGCCATGCTTCCCATATCGGTTTTATCGCTCACGCGGCATCCTCCCTTTCGTTGGTTTCCAGCTTCGGGATGACTCTAGACCCCTTGCGGCAGGAGCGCAATCGCGTTTGTGCGGCCCGGAAGCGCCTCAGGGTTGATCCACGACAACTATCCGGCGTATGCGCGCGGAACAGTCGGGATTGCCGGCCAGCCAGAGCTTCAACTGGAAATGCGCGGCGTTTGCCGGCCAAACCATCGTGTCCAGGCGCGCCGTGCTGAACCCGGACCCCGCGCGCTCGATGGCGTCTTTCGACTCGATGTAGTCCCGATTCGAATCGAACATCACCAGTTGCGCGGTCACCGTGCCGTTCGACACCACCGCGTCCATCAAAATGAGACCCTGCCGTGGTTTCCGAATCACGTCCGGCAGCAGCACGGAGCCGTATTCCTGGTCCCCCGAAAGCGTCATCGTGCCGCCGTCCGGTCCCGGGACCCACCGGGCATGGTCGGGCTCCGCGCCGGTCGCGGTATCGAACCGCTTGTCCAGCAGCAGGCTGCCCTCGGCAATCGGCAGCACGTAACGCAGATCGTTCACCGTCGCCTGCGCCGCTTCGCCGCCTCCCACCCAGAGTTTGAACATCAGGTGATCGGTCTCGGCCGGGAAGGTCTGTTGCGCGAGGTTGAACGACTGCACCCCCGTGACGTCCGTGTCGCGCGCGAGGTCAATGGATTCGAGATAGTCTTCCCCGCGGAACGCGAGGGCCTGCAGGGTGTAGCGGCCCGTCGTTTCCGCGACATCCAGCTCGACGCGCCCGCCGGCGAAATACGGGAAACGATCCGCGACGTGCGCGTCTCCGTAATCGGCTTCGGGATTGCGCTCGGTCACCAGCAACGCCCCTCCCGACGCCTTGACCCGGGCCTTCCCCCAGATCCAGATGTCCGCCCCGGCCTGCGCCGCGCTGAACAGGACCAAGTCTTCGGCATGGACCCAGCCTGTCGCCAACGCGAGCACCCACATGGCCAGAATCACGATCGACCTTCTTTTCATGTTCCTCAAGGCTCCTCTGCTGTTCTGTCTGAGAGTTGATCCACCGCGCGACCGATCCGCGACTCAAGCCGGCGCAACTTCCATCCCATGAAGAATCGCCGGCCCATCGCGACGTTCATCGCCATGGAATCGAGCGCTTCGTTCCAATCCGGTCTCGATGCCTCCGGCAACTTCTCCACGAGCTTGCGCATGCGATGGATTCGAAGCGGCCACCGGTTGTCGCCCGCGCGAACCGGGCGCCCGGAAAAGCGCCCGATGAATTCCTCCGTCAGATCCAGGAACGTGAATTCGAATTCCTCCGTGGGCTCGATGACTGTGCCTTCTCCGAAGTCGTTCCACGTTATGACCTGCACCGCGGACGGCCGGTATTCAAGCAGCTGGTTCCATGCATCGCGGTACTCGTCCGTGCCCCGACGGTCCGTCTTCCGCGGCCCGTTACCCCACCCCCACACGCCCGTGTCGTCGAATCCTGGGGAGACTCCACCCACCCAGTACCGGAGATTCCCCGCGGCGAAGGCGACTCCCGCCTCTTTGTAGAACGCGGCGCGCTCCGGCGCGCTCAAGCACCAGACGTAACTGCCGCGCGCGGCCTCGAAATACGCCGGATCCGCACCGCCCCGCACGAGCACGATTGGCTCATCGAACCGGCCCAGCACTTCCCGCACTTCTTCCGGCGACAGCTGGTTGGGGCCCAGCGCACCGTTCCCCCAGTAGTTGAAGACAAAGAAGACGAGCGCGCCGTCCCATCGCAGGTACGCGGGCGAACGCCCGTGCGTTTCAACCACGTGCCGCATCTGCTTCTCCATCACGTTCAACACATCCGCGCGCGACGATACTTCGGCGTATCCCGGGAAGAAGGTCTTCTCCTCGAGGCAAATCGCCGCCTTCATCCCGTACCGCTCCGCGGCCTTCACCATGTCGCCGAACACGAGGTCGCTGTATCCGCCCGGCCCGTACCAGTCCGCGATGAAGCCGGCGATCCCCGCCGCGCGCGCGGTATTCCAGCACCGCGGGGTCGCGGCCGTGATAGGGACCGATCAACGGGTAATACACCGACGCGATATCGCGCCGGCCGTTTTCCAGGATGTCGTCGGGGTCGTGCTTCGGGCCCTTGCCGAACCACTGCCAGTGATCCCAGATGATCGCTCCTCCCTCGGCCGGCTCGGCGCGGAACCAGGGCATGTAGTGCGCATAGACGCCGGTGGTCACGGGAGGCGGGTTCTTCGGGGCCACGGTCATCGCGACGGCGAAAACAGCGGCGGCTATCGGCGGCAGGCATTCCACAATCCGCATGACTCACCTCTCGTCTCTTCTCCGCCGCGCACCAGGGGCGCCGCGGCTCGGTCCGCACATTTCGTATCCATACTACCCCAAAATCCCATTTTGATAAGCATTATCATTGCAGCGCTCGAAGTTTCCTGCTCCAATCCGGGAAAAAGGAGTCTTTCGATGCATTTTCACGCGGGGCGTGACGGCAGGCCACTCGAGCTGCCGCTGGTCTTCGGTCACTTCGTTCCCTGGTTCACGCTGAAAGGCGCGGACTTCCCTCTCCCCTCCGGGGACCAGGCGCTTTTCGACTTCATGCCGGTCATCGAGGATTACCGGCACTGGAACGACAGCCGCGCGGGATACCGGAGGACCCATCACCACATGCCGGAGATCGGCCGTTACGACTCGCGCGACCCGGCGGTGATCGAATGGCAAATCCGCACCGCCCTCGAGTACGGCGTCAGCGGGTTCATCGTCAACTGGTATGGACGCTATTCCGTGGAGAATGTGATCACGCTGCACTGGCTGCGCGGACTCGACCGCTGGAACGCGGCGCATCCGGACGCGCCGTTTCTCTACTTCATATCTTTCGACTCCCAGGCCCAGTGGCCCACCGAAGGCAAGAAACCCGTCACGATGAAGGAGGATTTCGCGTTCATCCGCGACCATCTCATCACGGACGCCTATCTGCGGCGCGACGGCCGGCCCGTGTTCTCCGTCTTCCCCTACCAGGACAACTGCGGCGAGTTCCGGGCCGCGCTGGATGACGTGTTCGGGCACGACGGGGCCGACCTCCTCTGGAGCGGGGCCCCCCGCTCGGCCGGCGAGAACGCCTGTTACGCGTGGGTGCAGCCCGACCGCGAGACGGTGGATCTCGGAAGCCCTTACTGTTGGAGCGACCCGGACAGCGTCGGCGAAGGATACCTCCGCGACGTCTACGCCGCCGCGAACAACGCGCCGGGCGGGTGCGGCTACATCATGCACGGCGTCTGGCCCGGTTTTAATAACCAACTTGTGGCCTGGGCGTGGAGCAAGGACCCGGAGAATCCCCGCATCCGTCCCTGCGTGATTGTCCGCGAAAGCACACGCGGGAACACCCTGGAACGGACCTGGCGCGTGTACATGGACTACCTGGAGCGCTGGTCGGCGCAGGACCCCGGCGCGCGCGTGCCCGCGCCGCTGATTCAACTGGTCACATGGAACGACTACGCGGAAACCACGACGCTGGAGCCCACCCGCGATTACGGACGCGCACCGATTGAATGCTGCCGCAACCATCTCGTTCGCGCGCGCGAACTCTGGCGGAAGCGAACCCGCTGACTCGTAGACGCGCTCACCAGAGCGCGTGTTTATGTGCCGGCGACCTCCCGGGACACGACCCCGGCCCCTCGCGCGCGCCACGGCCTCCATCCACCCGCTCCGCGCTTGCCCGCGAGACAGCGCATCCGATAGGATGTCCGCGCGGAGAAGCGCATGATGATTCTGAGTCACCTGCTGCGTCCCGAGATCCTTGATCTGATCGAGGAAGGACGCCTGAACGAGTTGCGCGAGTTTCTCGGGAACCAGCCCGCACCGGAAATCGCGGAGCTGATCGTGGCCGTGGAGGATCGCGACCGCGTGCTGCTCTTCCGCCTCCTGCCCCGCCATCTCGCCGACGAGGTTTTTTCCCTGCTCGACGCCGGCGCGCAGAACCTGCTGCTCGAAAACATGGCGCAAGAGGAAATCCGCAGCGCGCTTCAAAGCCTCACGCCGGACGACCGTACCGCGCTGTTCGAGGAACTGCCCGCGCAGGTCACACAACGACTGCTGGGCCTTCTCACCGACGACGAACGCCGGAAGGCGCTTCAACTCCTGAGCTACCCCGAGGACAGCGTCGGCCGCTTGATGACGGACCGCTACCTGAAGGTTCAGCCCCAATGGACCGTCGCCGAAGCCATCAACCACATCCGGCGTCAGGGCACGGACAGCGAAACGATCGCCATGGTCTACATCACCGATGACAAGGGCCGCCTCGTGGACGATCTCCGCCTGCGCAAGCTGATCATCGCCGATCCGGCCACGCGCGTAGCCGATCTGTTGGACGGTCAGTTCGTCGCGCTGTCCTCGAGACAGGACCGCGAAGAAGCGGTGCGGATGTTCAAGAAGTACGATCTATACGCGATGCCCGTGGTGGACGCCGACGGCGTGCTGCTGGGCATCGTGACCGTGGACGACATCCTCGATGTCGCGGAGGAGGAATCCACCGAGGACTTCCACAAACTGGGCACGGTCAACCCGCTGGACATGAGTTTGCGCGAGGCCACGCTCGGCGTTCTTTTCCGGAAACGCATCGGCTGGCTGCTCGGGCTCGTTGCCGTGAACGTTGTCGCGGGACTGGGCATCGCGCTCTTCGAGAGCACGATCCTCGCCGTCGTCGCCCTGGTTTTCTTCCTTCCGCTGCTGGTCGGGAGCGGCGGAAACGCGGGCGCGCAATCCTCCACGCTGGTCGTGCGCGCGATGGCGACCGGCGAGATCGGGCGCGGCGACTGGTGGCGATTGTTCCGGAAGGAAATCCTCGTCAGCGCGAGTATCGGACTCAGCATGGCCATCGCAACCTTTCTGCTCGGCCTGTGGCGGGGAGGCGCGCGGGTC
>JAKJGV010000087.1:0-4319 GCA_022704185.1 Verrucomicrobiota bacterium | reverse complement strand
TGCCGATGCTCCTGAACAAGGTGAAGCTCGATCCCGCCACGGCCAGCGCGCCGCTCGTGACGTCGCTGGCGGACATCGTCGGAGTCCTGATCTATTTCTCGATCGCCCGCGCGATGCTGGGAGCATGACCGACGATGAGCCCCATGATTCTCAGCCACCTCCTGAAGCTGGAAATCCTGGAGCTCCTGGAGGCCGGCCGGCTGAACGAGGTTCGTGAATTCCTGAACGACCAGCCCGCTCCGGAAATCGCGGAGCTGATCGTCGCGGTCGAGGGCAAGGATCGCGCATTGCTCTTCCGCCTCCTGCCACGCCAGCTCGCAGACGAAGTGTTCTCGCTCCTGGACGCGGCGACACAGAACCTGCTGCTGGACGACATGGCGCAGGAGGAGATCCGACGGGTGTTGTCCGCGCTGTCGCCCGACGACCGGACCGCACTGTTCCAGGAGTTGCCCGCGCGCGTCACGCAACGACTGCTCGCGCTGCTTCCGGACGGCGACCGGAAGCAGGCCTTGACGCTGCTCAGCTATCCGGAGGGCAGCGTGGGTCGGTTGATGACGGACCGCTACATCACGGTTCAACCGGAATGGACCGCAGAGCAGGCGCTCGAACACATCCGCCGGCACGGCCCCGACAGCGAGACCCTCGCGATGGTCTACATCACCGATGACAAGGGGCGGCTTGTGGACGACCTGCGGTTGCGCAAGCTGATCCTCGCGGACCCCTCGACCCGCGTGGCGGACCTGCTCGACGGCCAGTTCGCCGCGTTGTCTTCGCTCCAGGACCGGGAGGCTGCGGTGCAGGTCTTCCGCAAGTACGACCTGTATGCGCTGCCGGTGACCGACGCCGACGGCGTGTTGCTCGGCATCGTGACGGCGGACGACATCCTCGACGTCGCCGAAAAGGAGACCACGGAGGATTTCCACAAGATCGCCACCGTGCGCCCGCTGCAGACCAGTCTGCGCGACGCCTCGCTTTGGCTGCTGTACCGCAAGCGAATCGGCTGGCTGCTCGCGCTGGTTTTCGTGAATATCTTCTCCGGCGCCGGCATCGCGATCTTCGAGGAAACCATCGCGGCGGTCGTGGCGCTGGTTTTCTTCCTGCCCCTGCTGATCGGCAGCAGCGGCAACGCCGGCGCGCAAACGGCCACGCTGATCGTGCGGGCGATGGCGACCGGCGAGATCGGGCGCGACGACTGGGGGTGGCTGTTCACGAGGGAACTCGGCGTGAGCGGAGCGATCGGATTGGTCATGGCGGTGACGGTATTCCTCATCGGATGGGTGATGGGGAGCCTGCAGGTCGGGATCGTGGTGGCGGTGAGCATGCTCGTCGTCGTGGTGGTCGGCAGCCTGATCGGCACGGTGCTGCCGATGGTGTTGAACAAGTTGAAAATGGATCCGGCGACCGCGAGCGCGCCGCTCATCACCTCGCTCGCCGACATCCTCGGCGTCCTGATCTACTTCTCCATCGCCCGCGCGGTACTGAACATCTGATCCGTCCCCGCTATATTCACATGCATGAATATAGCGGGGCGGCGGCAGGAACTACATGAAGCCCAGGTCTTCGCGTTCCAACAGGTCGGACGGCACTTCCTCGATGAACCGTGAGGGCTGGCAAAGCATCACCCCGCCGTCGCGCGTCCGCCGGAGTTGCGGCGCGCAAAGGTAGAGCTGGTCGCGGGCGCGCGTGGTGGCCACGTAGAACAGCCGCCGCTCCTCCCCCTCCCCGCCTTCGTTGATCGAACGACTCGAGGGAAACATTCCGTCCGCCAGCCAGATCAGGAACACCACCCGCCATTCCAGTCCCTTGGCCTGATGAACTGTGCTCAGCTTCAGCACGTTGTCGTCGGTCCCCCGGATCTCATCCGTCTCGGCATCCAGGTTGCTCATCAGCGCCGCGTCCGCCAGCAACTCCTCCGCCGAGGTGTACTTCGTCGTGAAGTCAATCAGCGCGTCGAGATCCTCGCGCCGCCGGTCGTAATTCTCGAAGGTCTCCACCGCATACTCGTCGTAGAACGCGTTGATGAACCGGTAAATGACCTCGCCGGGATCCCCGCTCAACTTCTCCTTCTCGTACGCGCGGCAGATCTCGACGATGTCCTTCCACGAAGCGCGCGCGGCCTGGGGCAGCTTGTCCCGCACCCGGTCGGCCACGGCCGCGTCCTTGAGCTCGCAACGGTGATCCAGCAGCTCCCAGATACGCGCCGCGGTGCGCGGCCCCGTCTTCGGGAACATGCCCAGCAAACGCACGAACGCCAGCTCGTCGCTAGGATTCACGAGGAGACGCAACAGGCTGCAGACATCCTTGATGTGCGCCTGCTCGAAGAAACGGACGCCGGAGGTGATGTCGAACGGAATGTGCTGCCGGGCCAGTTCAAGCTGCAGCTCCAGCGCGTGATAGTGCGCGCGGTACAGCACCGCGATATCGCTCATCCGATATCCCTCGCGGCCCAGCGCCATCGCGCGCTCGATGATGTACGAGGCCTGCTCCTCCCCGCCGCGCATCTCCACCCGCACCGGCCTCCGCCCGTCCTCCCGGACCGCCCGAAGCGTTTTCTGGAACTGCTCCGGGTTTCCCGCGATGCACGCGTTCGCCACGTCGAGAATGCCCGGGACGCTCCGGTAGTTGGTCTCCAGCTTGAACACCGTCGCGTCGGGATACCGCTTGGGAAACCCCAGGATGTTCCGGAAATCCGCGCCGCGCCATGAGTAGATGCTTTGAAAATCGTCGCCCACCACCAGCAGGTTGCGCCGCCGGGCCGCGAGCCGGTCCACCCACTCGGCCTGGATGCAATTCGTGTCTTGGTACTCGTCCACGAGGATGTGCAGGAAGTGCTCCTGGTAGCGCGCGAGAATATCGGGATGCTCCCTGAAAAGGAGCAGTCCGTTGACCAGCAGATCGTCGAAATCCATCGCGTTCAGGCTGCGCTTGCGCTCCCGGTAGCGGGCGTGCACCTTCACCACGTCCTTCAGGTCTATCGGGTGATGGCCGAAATGCGCTTCCGCCGCGGCTTCAACCGGCTGCTCGCGGTTGGCGGCGAGGCTGTACACGCTCAGGAGCACGTCCGGTTTCGGGAAATGCTTGCCCAGCAAATCCAACTCGTCCGCGCACGCGCGAACCAGGTTCCGCGCGTCGTCCTGGTCCAGGATCGTGTAGTCCGTCTTGTAACCCAAAGCCTCGCAGTGCCGCCGCAACATGCGGTTCGCCATGTGGTGAAAAGTCCCGCCCCACAGTCCGCTGACCCCTTCCCCGACGAGCCCGCGCGCGCGTTCGAGCATCTCGCGCGCCGCGCGGTTGGTGAAGGTCAGCAGCAGGATCCGCTGCGCATCCACGCCCCGCTCGACGAGATGCGCCACGCGGAACGTCAGCGTGCGCGTCTTGCCCGTCCCCGCCGCGGCAATGACCAGCACGGGCCCGTCCGGCGCAAGCACCGCCGCGCGCTGCTCCTCGTTCAACGCTTCGCTGAAATTGATACCCGCCATGAGTGCTTTCAGAAATGGAGTCTTGGAGTGATGGAGTGTTGGGGTAGGGAAAGAAGCTCGGGACGACCGGAGGGAAACAGGCTGTCACAGAAACTGGACTTCTGTCATTCGGCTGTCCATCACTCCTTTCCGCCCTTTTCCATCAAGTCCCGGATTGTCAGCTCTCCGAGCGCGCCGGACACGCCTTTCTCGACACCGCCGAGCACCCGTTCGATGCCCGGCCCGAGATCGCGCGTCCCCATCTTCTCGGGATGCGCGCCCTCCTCGGTCACCAGGTCGAAAATCTCGCGCACCGGCAGCGATTCCGCCGAGCGGGACAGCACGTAGCTGCTTTCCGGGCCGGCGATTTCCGCGAGATACCCGGCCCGCACCAGCATGCGCACAAGGTCGTTCAACAACCGGATCGGCACGTGGCGCGTCCGCGCGAAAGCGCTGGTTGAAAAACGCGGCTTGTCGCCCGTCATCGCCTCGGCGGCGTGCAGCACGATGGACAACGTCAGCATGAACCTCGACTTGTAGCTGGCGTTGATCGCGGCGCTCTCCATGCTGTACGTGGACGCGTTCTGCAGGGCGAACGCGAGTTCCGCGCCCAGCAGGATGATGACCCAGCTGGTGTAAAGCCACGCGAGAAAGATCGGCACCGACGCGAACGTCCCGTAAATCGCGTTGTACCGTGCAACGCCCAGTTGCAGAGTGATGAACGCGCGCTGCCAGATCACCCAGACAATCGCGCCGGCGAGGCTGCTGATGATCGCCGGGAGCACGCGCACGCGCGTGTTCGGAAGAAACATGTAGAGGCAGAAGAACGCCAGCCACGTCGTGAACAGGGTGGTCAGCCTC
>JAKJGV010000086.1:270-10148 GCA_022704185.1 Verrucomicrobiota bacterium | reverse complement strand
TCGAACGCCGTGAACACCGTGCTTGAAGCATTCATTGCCGATATCGATCCGCTTGACCCCGGCGCATTTTTCGAGATCGAGGATATCTCCGGAGCGGCCCTGCGGTCGGTAACGTTCCTGTCGTCCACGGGCCGGCTCTATACGTTCCAGTACAGCGACAACCTGATCAATGCCGACGGGTGGAGCAACCTTGTGACCGACGCGGCCGGGACGAATTCAACGACCACGTTGAGCGACACCAATCCGCCTGCGGGCAACCGGAGCTATCGCGTACGGGTGCGTCTGCCGTAGGCTGGATTGGAGGGGCGAGTCCTCTGGCTTTCGTCCGCAGAACGCGCCTTACGGCGCTGACTACAAACGACGAATAACGCGCGCGTTTGTAGTGAAGCCCGTAAGGGCTGTTGATCCTGTCCGGCAATTACCGGATCGCCTGCTCGGTGTCCTGCGAGAGCTGGGCGAGGGGTGGGGTAGGCTCCGCCGGTGTGCGCGCTTTCGCGGCGATTACCTGATTCGCCGCCAGCGGATCGCCTCTGCGAGTGGTCATGGCGACCAGCGCGCAGCGAATGTGCCCGATGGCCATGCCGTAGTTGGCGAGAAGAGGTGTCATTCCCCAGGCGGGTGTTTCGGCGGCGATTCGTTGCAGGGCGGAGTCGCGCGTGCGGCCCGCCACTTCGAGAAAGGACGCGGTCCAGACGGTGAAATCGCGCGTGCGCGCGCCGCGCGGCGCTTCGCGCGCAGGCATCACGTCCACCCTCAGCGCGGCGTACTTGCCGCCGAAGGCGTTCACGTTGTCGCGCGCCGACCGCGCGGCGAACGGGATGGCCTTGCTGTCGCAATTGACAAAAATCCGGAAGTCGGAATCGGGCGAGATCGGGCCGCGCCGCTCGTGATAGACATCCGACAACAGGGTCAGCACGCGGGAAACCTCGCGGCCCTGCGCGGCCATGTCCGTCGCGCCGGTGAGGTTGGTGGTGGATGTGCCGTCGAGCAGGTTGTGCGCGAAGAACTTCAGTTCGCCGCCGGAAAGGTCATAGACATGGAAATTCCGCGTGTCCCTGCGGCTGCCCACGATCGGGTTCAGCAACTCGTCGGTCATCTTCAGGTAGTAGAGGGTGTCCAGCTGGGGCATGGTCACCACGGAGACGATGCGGCTGTTGATGTAGACGCGTCCTCCGCGCGGAGCGCCGCGGGCGGCGGAAGGCGACTGGAGCGTGACGTTGATGAGACAGCAGGGAGTATCGTTTGTCGCCCCGGGCGACCGCCATGTTCCCTCGGTGGCCTCGATCAGCGCATCGGCCACCTGGAGGAGGTTCAGCGAGAGGAACCGGTAGTGTACGTTGTAGCTCATTACGACGGTCGGCTTGACGGGGCTGAACCGCTCGGAGATTTCGCGGAGATAGTGCGCCGGGGTGACCGGCTGTGTTTCCGCGAAGGTGCGGGCGGACAAAATTCCGATCAGCGCGGCGATAACGGCCCGCATTTGAAACCTCGATCGCATAGGGCGAGTGATGATGGCGAATGGCGCGCCCTGATGCAACACCAAACAGGGGGCGCCCCCAATTGGGCCCGTTTTTGCTGCGTCTCGCGAGACGCTCGCCCTCCAGGCACCGGCCAATCGTGTCGTCAGAATGCGATGGCGGCGGCCACGGAGAAGCTCACGTTGTCGAAATATCGGATTTCACCGCGGAGGCTGTGATTTTCCTTCAGCTTGAGCGCCAGGCCCGCGACGGCGCCGAAGAGGTTCTTCTCTTCCGCGTCGAAATCCACTTCGTCCGCTTCGCCGTCCAGCCGCACGAGGGAGAGCATCGGTCCCGCGTAGGGCATGAACGTCATCTGGTTTTCGACGGGGAGCTTGAGTGAGAAGAGAACGCCGCCTTCGGCTTCGATGTAGTCGTATTCGAGATCCACGCCGTCCTTCTTGGCGTCGATCGGCGAGTAATGAATCTGGGCGAGCAGCGAAACGCGCATGGCCTCGGTGTCGTAGGCCAGGAAGCGCGCGCCGGCGCCGACAAAGTAGCTGTAGTCGCCGCCCTTCGGATTCAAGGCGCCGAGATCGAGGTCCAGCGTGGCCATCTGTCCCACGTCCGTGTTGAACCTGAAGTAGAGCGCGTCCGCCTTGACAGGGCCGCTGAAGTCGGAGCCCGAGGTGAGGTCCACGCCGCGTTTGATGCTTTCGAAGACCACGCCCGAACGGGCCCGGTCCTTGACGTCGAGCGGGAAGATGGGATCGCCCGCATCCGCCGCCAGAACTTGGGCAACGGGAATAACGAACAGGAACGTGGCCGCCAGCAGAACCGGACAAAACGATCGTTTCATGATATCGCCCTCCTCAGGTTTGGACGCACGGCACGTCATACTATTCACATGAAAATTACCACGCATGCGCGCGGTTCACAAGCACTCAAACGGCGGGCCGTCCGGTCCGAAAAAAGGGCTCGCTCTTGACGTCCGGATTCTGGCAGTGTCTGCTAGGTGTCCGTACGCGGGTTGCCGGGCCGATCAATGGGTCACATGCGACAAAACGTCATGCGCACAGCCGCCGTTCTTGCCGCCCTTGCGGGTGCGTGCCTGCTTTCATCCTGTGCGCGCACCGCGTTTGTCATGGAGTCCGACGATCCCCTCGAATCCGCCTGGAACGACTACACGCTCGGCGAGTTCGACCGCGCGGTGGAGAAGTTCGGGGCGCTGCGGGCCGGTGCGGCCGCGGGCGACGACACGTGGTGCGAGGCGACTTACGGACTGGCTACCACCTGGAACCTCCGGCGTCCGGGCGAGGATCCGGCGGCGGCGCGCGTCTTGTACGAGGAACTGATTGCGACCGCGCCGGCTCATGATTTGACGGCATGGAGCCGGCTCGCGCTGGCCCGGATGAAGCACCTGGTGCCGGTGGGGGAAGACCCGGACTACAACGAGGTGCGCCGGGCGTACCGGGAGGTCATGACGATGCATCCCGGGCACCTGGCGGCCCAGGAAGCGTTCCTTTACCTGAATTCGACGCTCATCTCGTCCCTGGAGCCGGCGCAGACGAAACAGGCGCTGGAAGCGTTGGAGAGGGCGGTGGCGGACCCGTCGTACCAGTTCACCGGGCCGGCCTGGTCGCTGATCGCCGTCGGATCGCACACGCTCGGGGACATGGAGCGGCGTTTGTACGCGGAGGAGATGTCGCTCAAGACGACCGAGGTGGATCCCACCAATCCCTTCACCGAGTATGCGTGGCAGTACTGGAACCTGGCGACGATCGCCGAGTTCGAGGTGGGCGATTTCGACAAGGCGCGGCTGTATTACCGGAAACTGATCGAGGAATACCCGCAGGACATCCGCGTGTACGCGGCGAAACAGGCGCTGCAGCGGATGGATGATCTGGAGATGAAGATCAGGGCGGAGATGTGAGGATGAAGCCTGAAACTGGAAACTTGAAACTGGCCGGGACCGAAACAGGCAAGTTTCCAGTTTCGAGTTTCAAGATCGGCCCATGGGCATGAACGAATGAAGGCGTTGTTCCATTTCATCAAGAGCTACTTCGCCCTCCTCATGGTCGGGCTGGTGTTCGCGTGGGCTTCGGGCTCGATCCTGGTGTACCGGAACCGGACCGCGCCGCCCGGGGCGACCGTGCTGCGCATCGGCCACTGGCAGCTCGAGGCCAGCGTGCGGGACGCGATCAACGAGATGGCGCGGCGCTACCGGGAGATACACCCGAACGTGTACGTGGTGCAGGACGCGATCCCGGAAGGCGTGTACGGCCAATGGGTCAGCACGCAGCTCCTCGGCGGCACGGCGCCGGACATCGTGCAGGTCGGCGCGATGCTGCCGTGGAACATCTGGCTTTCCTATTACAACCGCTATTTCATTCCGATCAGCCGTGAAGTGAACCGCGCGAACCCGTACAACCGAGGGACGGAGCTGGAGCACACGCCCTTCCGCCAGACCTACAAGGACGGGATGCGGACCGCCTACGTGGACGAGATGCAGGAGTACGTCAGCATCCCGCTGTCGCAGTTCGGCATCCGGATCTTCTACAACAAGGATCTGCTCAAGCGGCTGACGGGGCTGGACGCGGCGCCCGAGGACTATCGCGAGTTCCTTCGCGCGTGCGAAAGGATCGCGTCGCAGAAGGACGAGCGCGGGAACCATTACATCCCGATCGCCGGATCGCAGTATCATTTCGGGATGTGGGATTCGATGATGTTCGACCCGCTGACCTACGGCGCGGTTCGCAAAGCGGATTTCAACCGCGACGGCTTTGTCGGCAACGATGAGTTGTACACCGCGATCAAGACGGGGCGTCTCGGAATGAAGTTCCCGCCGTTCGAGGCAAAGTTCAGGATGCTTCGCGAGGTCACCGACCATTTCCAGCCGGGCTACACGGGGCTGACCCGCGACGAGGCGGTTTTTCTTTTCGCGCAGCAGAAAGCGGTGTTCATGACCACGGGAACGTGGGATGCGCGCAGCCTTCAGAAGCAGGCGGAGGGGCGTTTCGAAGTGGGGGTCATGGATTTCCCCGTGCCGGCGGCCGACGACGACTATTACGGCCCGATCATCGAGGGGCGCAACTACGAGCGGCCCGGCGGCGGCTTCGCATTCGGCATCACGCGGACCAGCCGGAATCCCGAACTGGCGCTCGACTTCCTGCTTTTCATGGCGTCCCAGGCGCAGAACGAGGAACTGAACCGGATCATCGGCTGGATCCCGTGCATCCTCGGCACGGAGATGGATCCGATGCTGGAAGCGTTCGAGCCGCACCTCGAAGGAATCTACAGCGCGATGAACCTCTGGCTGGGCGGCGAGACGGCCACCAAGTGGATGCAGCTTTACTCGGCGTACCAGGTGGACCAGGTCTCGTACGATGGGCTCGTCGAGCAGTTCGAGCCGTTCTACAAGGAACAGGGCTACAAGGACTTCATGGAGCAACAGCGCGACTGGCGGCGCGGCATGCATCAGAACGAGCGTTTCCTCGCGGGGATCCGGGCGCGCGCGCTGGCGTCGGAGGGCGAGGAGGCCGAGTCCGCGTGGGTCAAGTATCGCGCGCTCACCACGTCGCGACAGATCTGGGCCGAGCTGACGCACAACCGCCAGGTTCAGTTGATCGAGAAGGGGCCGGACCTCGAAGCGGTCGGGCCCTATGAGTACAGCCCCGCCGTTTTGAAGAAGATCAGGGAGCGCATCAAGAAAGAGAAATGAACCCGAAGCCTGTCAAGCTGAGCCAGATCAAACATCACTGGGAAATCTACCTGTTCATCCTGCCGGTGGTGATCCTGATCGGTCTCTTCCAGTACTACCCCGCGAGCAGCGGGATCTTCCACAGCTTCTTCCGGTGGAACGGATCCGACATCTCCGAGTTCCGCGGGCTGGAGAACTACATTGACCTGCTGAAGAACACGGAATTCTGGAACTCGTTCAAGCTGGCGTTCATCCTCGGCGCGTGGAATGTGATCAAGATGATCCCCGCGCTCTTCGTGGCCGTGGCGATCCATCGCTGTCGCAACGAGCGCATGCAGTTCCTCTATCGCACGCTGTTCGTCGTCCCCATGGTGATCCCGGGACTCGTGGTCGTTCTGATCTGGAGGTCGTTCTTCTTCGAGGCGACCGCGGGTTACCTGAACAGGTTCCTCCTCTGGTCCGGCCTCTTCGATGTCCTGGCGCGGCTGGACAGTTTCCTCAACTGGGGCGGGATTTTCGTCGAAGGCCGCATGCCCGCGTGGCTGGGAGATCCCCGCCTGATCGTCACGGCCTGCATCGTGTGGGGCTTCCCGTGGGTCGGCTCGTTCGCCGTGCTGACTCACCTGGCGAAGCTGCAGAGT
The DNA here is from genome assembly GCA_022704185.1 of Verrucomicrobiota bacterium. Classification (GTDB taxonomy): domain Bacteria; phylum Verrucomicrobiota; class Kiritimatiellia; order CAIQIC01; family JAGNIJ01; genus JAKJGV01. Next base: position 4,350 of record JAKJGV010000086.1, on the reverse strand, counting down.
ATCCCGAAGGATATCTACGAGGCGGCGGAAATCGACGGGGTGGGCTGGTGGACCAAGTTCACCAAGGTGGAACTTCCGCTGATCATGGGGTCCATCTACCTGCTGCTCGTCTTCGTGATCATAGACACCATCAAGGATGCGGGCATGATCCTCGCGCTGGCCGGCATCCACGGCGGGCCGGCAGGAAATGCCACCGTGCCCGCGTTGTTCATGATCCGGAAGGCGTTCCTGGACCAGCAGATGGGCTATGCCTGCGCCGTGGGCATCATCCTGACCATCGTCGTAATGATCCTCCAGAAGTTCAGCACGCTGGTCATGGATCCGGAATCCATGAACGCGCGACAACGGGGAGTCTTCCGGGGGTTGATGGTCCTGATGGCCGCCGGATTCCTCGCGTGGCGCTATGCGGGGGATGGCGTTCAGAACCTCACCGTGGTGGCGACGGTGTTGATCGTGCTCTCCTTGCCCTATGAGTGGATCCGCCTGCTGTGGCCGAGCCGGCCCCAGGCGATCCCGGTGCATCATGAGGGCAGCGGCGTTTCGCCGATGGGCGAGAGCCCGGGCGATCGCTACATGCGCCGGGCGTTCGAGCGGCACAGCGATCCCGTGTACCGCGCGCTGTCGGCGGCGGGTTCCTGGCTGCTGCGGTTCGTGAAGCACGCCTACGTCTGGCTGGTGCTCGCGTTCGCGTTCCTGCCGCTGTACCTGATGATCATCGTCAGCGTGAAGAACAACGAGCAGTTCTATCTCGCGCCCGCCACGATCACGCAGCCGATGTTCTGGGAAAACTGGCAGACCGCCTGGGACATGGTCACGCCCACCGTCGCGAACAGCCTGTTCATCTCCACCAGTTCGACGCTGCTGACCCTCGGGCTGGCGCTCTGCGGGGCGTACTTCTTCGCGCGCCTGCGCGTGCCGGCGTCCGGGTTCCTGTGGAACGCGCTGCTGATCATGATGATGATGCCCGCGATCGCAAACCTCGTGCCGCTGTTCATCCTGCTGCGCGACATGAGCCTGCTGAACACCCTCGCGGCGCTGATCATCGTGGGCGCGTCGGGCGGGCAGATCTTCGGCATCTTCGTCCTGCGCAACTTCATTCAGGACACGCCGCAGGATCTTTTCGAGGCGGCGGAGATCGACGGGGCCAACCATTTCCAGCAGTTGAAGATGATCGTCGTCCCGCTGTCGGGCCCGATTCTCGGCACGGTCGGCGTGATGCATTTCATCGCGGCGTGGAACGATTTCGTGCTGCCGCTGATCGTCATGCGCGACCACGCGCGGCTGCCCGTGATGGTGCAGTTGCTCCGCATGGCCGGCGAGTACATCAAGCTCTGGGGGCCGCTGATGGCCGGCTACGCGATCGCCAGCATCCCGATCATCATCCTCTTCGTCTTCTCGATGAAGCTCTTCATCAAGGGCCTGACCGAGGGCGCGGTGAAAGGGTGATTGGAGATTGGGGATTGGGGGTTCGATTCAGTCTTCGGGTGGCGAATCAGGAAGTCCCTCAATTATCCGATCTCCAACAATCTAATCTCCAATCTCCAATCTCCTTTCCGGCCCCCAATCCCCAACTTGTAACTTTCCCATGCCTCCGGTAGAGTCCGAGGCTTACGCGGAGGAGCGTCGGATGGCGGAGCGCAAAATACTGGTTGTGGGTGGGGGTGGGCGCGAGCATACGCTGGCGTGGAAGCTGGCAAACGACAGGGGAAACCCCCGTGTTTACTGCGCGCCGGGCAACGCCGGGACCGCGCAGGTGGCCCGGAATCTGGACATCCCCGCGACCGATATCGAGGCGCTCGTAAAGTGGGCGCTCGCGGAGCGGCCGCACCTTGCGGTCATCGGTCCGGAAGCCCCGCTTTGCGAAGGGATCGTGGATCGGTTTGCCGCCGCGGGTCTTCGCGCGTTCGGGCCTTCCCGCGCCGCGGCGCAACTGGAGGGCAGCAAGGCTTTCGCGAAAGAGATCATGCAGGCGGCCGGCGTGCCGACGGCGAAGGCCGCGCGTTTTTCCGACGCCGGCGAGGCCAAAGCCTATCTGCGGAAGCAGGGCGCGCCGGTGGTGGTGAAGGCGGACGGCCTGGCGGCCGGGAAGGGAGTCACGGTCGCCGCGACGGTGAGTGAAGCCGAAGCCGCGGTGGACGCGTCGCTCGTCAAGGGTGAGTTCGGGGAAGCCGGGCGCACCGTTCTCGTGGAGGAATGCCTGCAGGGCGAAGAGGCCTCCATCCTGGCGCTCGTGGACGGACGGAACATCGTCCCGCTCGCGTCGGCGCAGGATCACAAGCGCGTTTTCGAGAAAGACGAAGGACCCAACACGGGAGGCATGGGAGCGTATTCCCCCGCGCCCGTGGTGCAGGACCGCTGGTGGCCCTTCATCCGGCGTGAAGTGCTGGAGAAGACTGTCGCCGAGCTGACCCGCCGCGGCATTGTGTATAAAGGCGTGTTGTACGCGGGCTTGATGATGACCGCGGACGGTCCGAAGGTGCTGGAGTTCAACTGCCGTTTCGGCGATCCGGAAACGCAGGTTGTCATCCCGCGACTCGCGTGCGACCTCCTGCCGGCGCTGGATGCGTGCGTGGACGGGACGTTAAGCGAGAACCTGCTTCGCTGGAAGAATGACGCGTGCGCGTGCGTGGTCATGGCGGCCGGCGGATATCCGGGTTCTTACGCAAAAGGGGACGAGATCACCGGGCTTGAAGCGGCGGGCGCGCTGGAGGATGTCATCGTTTTCCACGCGGGCACGGCGCAGCGCGACGGCAAGGTGGTCACGGCCGGCGGCCGCGTCCTCGGGGTGACGGGGCTGGGCGCGGACCTTCAGGCCGCGCTGGGCCGGGCTTACGAGGCATGCGGCAGGATTGGTTTCAAGAACGCGCATTTTCGCAGGGATATCGGATGGAGAGCTTTGCAGGAAAGGAACAGAACATGAAGAAGAAGATCGCCGGTTCGCCCGCCGTGCTGGTGCTCATGGGCAGTGACTCCGATTGGCCGGTCATGCAGGAGTCCGTTCGCGTGCTCAAGGATTACAACGTGGCGTGTGATGTGGCGGTGCTGTCCGCGCACCGGACCCCGGAGCGCGCGGCGGCGTTGGCATCCGGTGCGATCGCAAGCGGCGTCAAGGTGATCATCGCGGCCGCCGGGAGCTCGGCGCACCTGGCGGGTGTTCTGGCCGCTCACACCACGTTGCCCGTGATCGGCGTTCCGATGAAGGGCGGGGCATTGGATGGTTTGGACGCCTTGCTTTCGACCGTGCAGATGCCCGCGGGCATACCGGTGGCCACGGTGGCGCTGGGCAAGGCGGGCGCCGTCAACGCCGCCCTGCTTGCGATCCAGGTTCTTGCGCTCAATGACGCGCGGCTTCGCAGCCGGCTTGTCGCGCACAAACAGGAACTGAAGCGCAAGGTGGACGAAGCGAACGGCCGGCTCCGCGCAGACCTGGAGAGAATGAAATGAGAAGGATGTTCCATGCGCTTCTTCTTGCGGGTCTCGTGGCGCGGTTCGGATTTGCACAGGAAACGAACAACGCGTCTCAAGATCCCTCCGTCGTGGATCGCGTGGGGGCACTGATGGCGGTGTTGGAGCAGTATCGTTTCGCGCCGGACCCCGTGCGTACGGGTGAAGAGGTGTTGCGCGCGATCGTGAGGCAGGCGGATCCCGGGGGCCTGTTTCTGAACCCGGAGGAGGCGGAGAAGCTGGATGCCGCGTTGCGCGGCCGCATTTTCGATGCCGGGCTCCGGCTCGGCGCGACGAACGAGCAACTGGTGATCACGGAAGTGGTGCCGGGCTCCGGCGCCGAAGCGGCGGGCCTGGCCGCAGGCGAGATCGTCGAGACCCTGGACAAGGGGCCCGTGGCCGGGATGAGGCCGGGAGCTGTGGCCGAGTTGCTGCAGGGAGAAGAGGGCGGGGCGGTTGAGTTGGAGGTTCGCGGGGCCGACGGAGTAGTGCGCCAGACCAACGTCACCCTGACGGCTGCCCATGCGCCCGTGGTGGCACTGGCCGAAGATCTGCCTACGAGCATCGCCTACGTCAAGTTGAGCGGCATACAGGAAAAATCGGATCGCGAAATCGTTTCCACCTTGCGGCGGTGGG
>JAKJGV010000086.1:0-260 GCA_022704185.1 Verrucomicrobiota bacterium | reverse complement strand
CCGCCGGGCTCATCCTGGACCTGCGCGGGGCGGGAGGAGTGGATGCAGAGGCCACGGCGTCCGTCGCGAGCCTGTTCGCGCCGGAGAGCGCCATGCTTTTCGCACTTCGCGACGCGGACGATCAGGATATCGCAGTGTACAAAGCGAGTCCGGCGTTTCGCATGGATATGCCGGTCATGGTGCTCGTGGATGAAAGGACACATGGCGCGGCGGAGGCCCTCGCGGCCATACTCACCGGAAGCGCGCAGGGGGTCATGCTT
>JAKJGV010000085.1:4598-10164 GCA_022704185.1 Verrucomicrobiota bacterium | reverse complement strand
TCGCAGGCGGAGCTCGATGAGCTCGCCGGCATCTACGCGTCGGATTCCGGATATCACCGGATGGATACGAGCGCGGGGTCGTTGACCTTCGTATTTAAGGCCCACACCGACGATCCGCATGTCATCAGTAACATGCTCCTTCGCACCGACGGCTGGTTCATGGCGGACGCCACTCCGGCGATCAGTATGCTGATCACAAACCTCGGCGGGCGAACCGCGCTCGTGTTGCGTACTGCGACCATCGGGTGTGCGATAACGAACCTGATTGGTGAACGGTTCGATACTGTTCCGCTCTCTGCAGCGTGGGGCAACCGGCTGTCGAAAGACTGGTACGTCCTCGATGACTCTCCTGTCAGCTACTCTCCCGTCGAGGGCAGCAGTCCGCGCCTCACGTTCACAACCAACGACGGCGTTCTGCTCGTCGAGAGCGACTATGCCGGACTCCATGTGCTCTCGCCGACCAACGACGACACGGCCTTCGTCTGCGGCCTCGTGAACGAGGACGATTCCGCTGTGCAGGTATTCACCTCCAACACCTTCGAGTACCTGCGCTTCGGCGGATACATCTGGCAGCCGGCGGAGAGCTTCCCGGTCCTGTATCCGGGCTCGATTACCAACCTCTCGCTCGCGGCGGGCGAGACGAAGTGGTTCGCCATGCCGGGATGGACCGGGGACCCGCAGGGCCTGATCCTCACCAATGCCTCCACGTCGCTGTTGCTCAACCTGTACACACCCGATGGAGACATCCTGGCCAGCGGTATCAACGGGGCCCAGTGGATCTGCCCGGAGGACGGGACGTATTACCTCTCCGTCGGCGCCATGAGCAACGCCTCCGGCAACCTGCGCGCGTACTCGCTCACCAACACCATCGCCGTTACGCGCTCGGTCGTCACCGGGTACATGGCGCGGTTCGACATCAACGGCGTTTCCGTCGCGCTCGTGGACGGCGACCAGATCGCGTGGATCGGGCACTTCGGGTTCGCGGACGTGGAAGAGAGCCGGCCGGTCGACAGCAACACCGTGTTTATGATCGGCTCGCTGTCGAAGACGCTCACGACGCTGACGGCGTTGCAGCTCTTTGACGAAGGGGAGTTGGATCTCGACGCGTCCGTCACGAACTACATCCCGGAGTTCAGCATACTCCCGCGCTTCGCCGGATTCCCGACGAACATCACGTCGCGGAACATGCTCGATCATCACTCCGGCTTGCCCGGCGACATCTACAACGGCGCGGTTTCGCCGATCGCCGACTACTGGCCGGGTTACACCGCGTGGATGCTCGACTATTTCAGCAACGACTACGCGCTGAATCCGCCGGACACGATCGCGAGTTACTGCAACAGCGGGTTCAACGTGGTCGCGGAGATCGTGGCCCGGCTGGAAGGCACGAGCTTCGCCGAGGCGGGCGAGAGCCGCCTGTTCGGGCCGCTCGGCATGACTTATTCGTCGTTCATCCCGGACAAGGCGACGATCACCGCAAACCTCGCAACGGGCTACGACGGCGGTCAGCCGTCGCCCGACCTCGTCATGAACATGCCCGCGACGGGCGGGGCGTTCAGCCGGGCCGAAGATATCGCGAAGGTCATGATCATGCTCGTCAACGACGGCGCGGGCCTGTGGACCACGAACGCGCTCGCGGAGATGGATCGCACGCCCGCGCGGCCGCTCGACGTGGGCAGCTACTCCCAATGCGGCCTCGGCCTCGACTCCGCGCGCGACGCGGCGCTGAGCTACGGCGGCCGCACGTGGGCGAAGAACGGCTCGACGGGCTTCTTCGAGTCGTTCATGGAGGTCCTGCCGGATCAAGGCCTCGGCTGCATCGTGCTGATGAACACCTCGCCGAGCGCGACCTACGGCATCGCGCGCGCAGCGCTCAAGGCGGCGATGGAGGAAAAAGCCGGGCTTGTGAAGCCCGCGATCCCGCCGATGGATTTCACGCCGACGAACCGGCTGCAGGCGGACCTTCTGCCGATGCAGGGCTTGTATGTCACGCGTTGGGGGCTCGAGGAGTTCATCGCGGAGACGAACGGCACGCTCACCGGAATCGTGATTGGACTGACCAATGACGTGGTGAGCACCGGGTACCAGGCCCTCGTCAACGGCCGGTTCTCTGTGCCCGGCCACACGAACCTCCAGTGCGCATTCACAAACATCGCGGGCGAAGATGTCATCGTGCGGTACGGCAACGACGGCAGCATCGTGTCCGAGATGATCCTCGACGGGTTCGGCATCATGCTGCACGGCAGCCGGTTCACGCCGCCGGCGGTGCCCGCGGCATGGTCGAACCGCGTGGGCGCTTCGTGGGTGGTCGAGAACCAGTTCGTCCACGACATCTTCGTGCTCGAGGACGCGGCGATGGGCTACGAGCTGCACCTGAGCAACGGCGTGCTGCGGATCGGCGGCACGGTGCTGGAGCCCGTGGACGGCGACACGGCGTATGTCGCGGGTCTCGTGACGCGCGGGGACGGCGCGGTGCGGATCCTGCACACGAACGGACAAGAACGGCTGCAATTCAACGGGTATCGCTGTGTGCGGATTGACGACATTCCGGAGCTGGTGCCGGGCGTAGCGTTCGAAGGCACGAATCTCTTCCACGAGGGCAACTGGTATGTCATGAATCTCGCGGTGGGCACGTTCACGCTGACGTGCAGCGATACGAATATCAGCATGCTGTTCTACACCGATCTCGAAAATCCGCCTGCCGTCGCGGTCGGCGCGTACACCTTTGCGATGACTTCGACGGGCACCGTGTACGTCGCGCTGGTCACGATGTCGCCCTCCGTGCCGTACGAACTCGACGCGGGACGTGCCGCGTTGCTCATAGACGAGACCCAATTGACTCCTTCCGGAATCGTCCTGACGTGGGTCAGCCAGCCCGGGACCAACTACACGGTGGAAGTTTCCACGAACCTCATGGGCAGCCCTGCCTTCGAAACGCTTGCGGACGGAATTCCGTCCTTCGCGGATATCTGGACGGTGTGGACCTCCCCGGTTCCCGCGGCTCCCGCGTCGTGCTACCGCGTGGTTGAAGAGCCGTGAGCGCGCGGGTTACTCCCTGGTCACCTCGGCCACCGTGCGCAGGAAGTCAGGGTGGTACTTGCTGAAGTTCTTCCCGGCCGAGTCGCGGCACATCACGACGACGAGATCCCGGCTCGGTGAAACGAGGAACGTCGCGGCCGATGCCGCGCCGTGCCCGAAGGTCCCTTCGCCCAATGTGTCGGTTCCCATGACGTCCGTGCCGATGCCGTACATCTTCGTGGCCGTCGGGCCCAGGGTCTTCGTGAGCTTCTCCGGCAGCATCGCGGCGAACGTCTCCTCGGACATGAACCGCATATCGCCGTAGGCGCCGCGGTTGAGGAGCATCTGGCCGAGCTTCGCCATGTCGAGCGGCGTGCTGGACGCATCGCCGCTTGTGCCGCTCACTTCCGTGTTCGTCATGCCGAGCGGGCCGAGCAGGTGATGCTTGTAGAACAGGGGAATGCATTCGCCGGAGACCGTCTCAATGATCTTGCCGCCGACCGCGAACCCGGCGCCGTTGTACACGAATTGCTCGCCGACCGGTAGATACGGCGCATAGTACGCCACGCGCTCCTCGAGATCGTTCATGTAATCGCCCCAGTGGCCGTCGAGGCCGGTCGCGTGCGTGTACAGGTGGCGCACGGTGATCGGGGCCCTGGTCTCAACTCCGCGGAACGGTGGAAGGTAATCCGCGATCGGATCGTCGAGCCCGACCTTGCCCTGGTCAACCAGCATCATCATGAGCGTGCCGGACATCAGCTTGGTGATCGAGGCCATCCAGCTCGGCGTGTTCACCGTCATCGGCTTGCCGTCTCGCGTTCCGTATGCCTTGTGGAAGAACACCACGCCGCGCTTCGCGAGGCATACGGAGAACGCCTCGTCGGTGTCCGCGGCCCAGCTTGTGAGGAGCGCGTCAATTCGATCCGCCGCGTCCTTCGCCACGCCCGCTTCGAGGCAAGTGCCGTCGCGCAACGCGGGCGCGGGCTTTCCTGCGATGGGTGTTGGAGCGACGAACGGTTCCGGATACTTTTCCGCCATGCCATAGTGCTTGCGCTTGAAGTCAACCCACCACTGGCGCTCGATGAACCCGGTCGTCTCCTGCGACAGTTGCGAGTCGGCCCGCGACTGCGCGTCGTGCAGCCCCGCCAGCAGGATGGATCCGCGATGGTTGTCCCGCAGGGTTTCCATCAACACTTCCACGACCATGCGGTTCATGTCGTTCGAATGGCGTTCCACGACGGCCGGGTCCAGTTCGAGTTCCCCGGGGAAGGTCACGCTGAGGTGCGGATCGTATTTCCACGGCTTGAAGTCGCGCATGGAATCCGGGAAGCGATACGCTGTAAGGAATCGCACAAGCGGTCTTCCCGCCACGGGTCGAACGGTGAGAATCGCGCCGTAGCGCCCCGCCTTCACGGCGGATGTGACCGAGTGGCCGTCCGCATCCACGAACTGAACGCTGTTCTCGTAGGCACCGATCAGTTTCTCGGCGTCGCTCCGTTTCTCGAAGTCCGCACCCGGGAATCGCTCGCCGACGAAGGAGAACGGGAACAGCTTGCAGTCCATCCAGATCAGCGCCTTCGACGCGATCTCCTTGGGATCCGGGAGCTCGACCGTGGCGATCACGCGGCCGCCGCTGACGAGTTCGAGTCTGTCGTGGTGTTCGCCCCGGGGCGGCATGGGCAAAGTGAAATCAGCCTCCGACCGACCTTCCGCGGCCTTGAACACGCCAGTCGCTAATGTCGCGCCCGCCGATTGCGCGGCCACATCGCGGCCCGCCAGTTCGTCCGCGCCGAGCACAGCGATCTTCATGCGCTCCATCTTCTCGTATTCCGCCGACGCCGCCGCGACAACCGGCGCGGATGCGTTGGTCGAAAGAATCACGCGGTGCATGTGCTTCGTGTTGGCGTGTGTCTCGCCAAGAGGGAACCACTTCACCGCGATTTTCTTCTCGGGGCCGTCGGCATCGTTGATGTAGATCTGGAAAGCGATCTCGTCGCCGACCTTCGGAGCCAGTCCCAGGTTCTTCCAAGGCAGGCAGGCCTCGATCACGTATCCGTCGGATGTGCGCGCGCTGGCGGCCTCGATCGTCGCGGGCTCTTTTGTCAGGTCGGGATCCTGGCGGTAGTCATGGATGTACCAGCGCAGCGCGGGGTATTGAGGATCCATGCCCGGCGTCACGCACGGCTGGACCATGTCCGGGCCTCCCTTGCGCGTGGCCATGAACATTTCGATGCCGTCGAGCCTCCACAGCTCCGCCTCGCTGGGCGACTCGACGAACATATCGTCGCGCGACCGCGCCAGCACGAGCAGGCCGTTGTCGTCCCACCCGAGCCGGAAGCCGGCGTCGAAGTCGCCGGCGGGAAGATAACGGCCGCTCTCGTCCTTCATGATCTCGACGCGGAAGCCCTGCGCGGCCCAGTCGTCGGTTTGCCCGTCAATCCGGATGCCATCGAGCCGCGGGACCTCGAAGACGGAATCCTCGGCACAGGCGGAATGCGCGAGGCAGGCGACGAGGGAAAGGGCGGCAGCGAACAGCAAAACGTGGCGG
>JAKJGV010000085.1:0-4588 GCA_022704185.1 Verrucomicrobiota bacterium | reverse complement strand
CTCCTTCTGCGGATGACCTTCGGTCAAGACGCGCAACAGTAGTCTCGGAGGCCCGACGCCGATGGTCAATCCAATATCATGGCCGTCGCGAGGCAGAACCAGGATTCTTCAGCGGGGCGGGCCATCCTCGTCGGGTTCGAGATCGAAGGTTTCCTCGCGCTGAAGTTTCTCCAGGTAATTCTTCGGGTCGACGTGCGGGGGAGGCGTGTAGTGGTCCGCCCTGTCCGCAACGCGCTCGAGCTTCGTGCGTTTGATCCAGAATTCCGGTTGTCGTTCCGCGAAGGCGATGCTCTTTGCGTGGCGGACGAGGCGGTCGAGATCGGCGATGTAGCGGCTGAGGAAGTAGCCGCCGATGGGCGTGATGGTTCTCTGCACGACCGCGCCTGCGAACTCGGCCTTGGCATCCATGCTGCGGATCATGTAACGGTCGCGCGCCCTGAGAATCTCCAGGGCGGTTTGCTGGAAGTTCTCGCAGTCGGGATTCAGCGAGCGCTCCATGAGCACCACGACCTGCTTGGCGTCGCAGAAGAGGTCGAAGAACTCGCCGAACGTCTGCTCCGGCCATATCGCCTCGTGGATCCTGAGCCGCTCCGACGACGTTTCGGCAATCGCCGTCAGGTGGTCCCCGATGCGCTCGATGTCCTTCATGCAGCGGTCGAGATGTTGCAGGAAGAGTGTCTGGCGTCGGGAAAGATGTCGGCGCGTCAGCTTCCCGAGGTAGTCGCCCACGGCATCTTTCACTTCGTCAATGACCTCTTCATTGGCCGTCAGCTTGCGGAACAGAGAAGAGGAGGGCGCGAGGATCATCCGGCCGTTCAGCATCATGCCCTCGACGCACAATCGGGCCATGCGCCGGAGTTCGAGAATGACCGAACGAAGGGCCTGTTCGGGCTTGTTCAGCAGGTGCGCGTCGAGGTAACTGGGTTCCGGCGGCGGATTGCGCGAGGGTATCACGATGCGGAGGAAGGAAGCGCACAGTCGCGGCAGGGGCAGGACGGTCAACGCGGCGCCGGTCATGACGAAGGTATGCAGGTTGGCGGTTTGCCGTGCGAGCGAGGGCGAACTCCAGACAACAAGCTGTTTGAGCCAGGGAAAGGCGGCAAGCGCGAGCAGGACGTTGAACACGTTGAACAGCAGGTGGGCCATCGCGGCGCGCCGCGCCTCGATGTTCATGGGCAGGCTTGCCATCAGCGCGACAATGCAGGTGCCGATGTGCGCGCCCATCACGATGGGGAACACCTGGTCGAATCCCGTGAACACGCCTGCCGCCGTGAGCGCGAAGCACATGCCGATCATCGCGCCGCTGCTGGTGATCAGGGCGGTCAGCAGCGCCGAAAGGGCAATGCCTGCCAGCCGTCCCGCGAACGTCTCGCCGTGAATCCGTTGCAGCCAGGGCAGAATAGCGTCGCGATGCGGAGCCAGGGTTTCGCTGATGGTGGTCATCCCGAGGAACAGCAGCCCGAAACCGAGCAGGGCCGAGCCGGTCTCGCGCACGCGAGGGTGGGGGATGGAGAATCGGATCACCACGCCGAGGGCGATGGCGGTCCATGCGTAGTGGCCGAGGTCGAAGGAGATCAACTGCATGGACAGCGAAGTGCCGACGTTGGCTCCGAGCATCGGCGCGATGGAGCCCGCCAGGCTGATGAGGCCGGCGTTAGTGAAGCTGGCGATCATCGTGGTGGCCGCGCCGCTGTGCGCAAGGAAGCCGAGCAATGTGCCGAGAACGATGCCTTGGACCGGGTTGCGGGTCGCGAGCGAGAGGATGTTGCGGAGCGCGTTGCCTGCCGCGGCGCGCAGTCCGGCGGTCATGACATGCATGCCGAAAAGAAACAACCCCAGCCCGCCCACCACGTGGGAAACCACGGCCAATGTTTCCGTCGTACTCACCTCTGCAGACACCCCGCCACGCCGTCCTCCCGGCACGGGAAAAACGCCCCCGGGCAGGTCGGCCCGAGGGCGCTTCTATCCACCGTGTGACTTGTGTATAATGACAAACCGACCTACTTCACGGCGTCCTTTGCCGCATCCACCGCGTCCTCGGTGGTGTCCTTGACCGCGTCAGCGGCCTTGCCTGCGGCATCTTTCGTTGCGTCAGCGGCCGACTTGACGGCATCACCTGCGGCCTTGGCGGCGTCCTCGACCTCGGATTGAATGCTGGAGGACTTCTTCCCGCAGCCGCTTCCGAACAAGGCCATCGCGGCCACACATACAAGCACTCCCAGGAATCTCATTGCGTTCCCTTTCTGTGTTGCTTCCCAGCGTCGTTCCGTCGAGCAGCGGTCAATGGACGGCTGCGCTGAACAGCACTGAACAGCAGGTTAATATGCATACTTCTCACCCGATTTGGTGCAAGTCAACATCATTTGCGTCGGGGATATTGCGCTTGGAGCCGTGATGGCGTTTCGATATCGTGCCGGGCCGCAGGATTGCTTGAACGGGGGCCCTGAACACAACCCGCAAGAGGTCCCAATCGGAGTTGGGACCTGCGATGGCGGACCGGTCTTCGCTCGTCGCCTGGCCGTCTCATCGAGGCTCCCATCCATTCGGCTTGCATGCCTTTCGGGCGTCCGTTATGGTCTCTCACGACATCTTAGAACAGGGTTTCAACACTTCCACACGCGAAGCTTCTGAGCGAAGACGGAGAGGTGGCCGAGTGGCTGAAGGCAACGGTTTGCTAAACCGTCATACTGGACCAAATCCGGTATCGGGGGTTCGAATCCCCCCCTCTCCGCCATTCGACGCGCCCGCTATCGCGGGCTTGCTCATGGCAGGCCACAAGCGGGCGCGGCGAAAGTCCCGAGCGAAGGCGGTTTACTGCGTAACTGCCCCGAAGCGATCCGTTGCGGCCCCGCTTTGGAGCGCCAATCGAATTAGCCGGTTTTCCTGCCCATTACGCCTCTAAGGTTGACCTGGCGTTTCCACCAGCCGGATCAGTCGCAAGTTCCCCGCATGCGTGCGGCGGGGGACGCGCCAGATGGCGGTGAGGGTTTGCTCGCCCGCATCCAGGTCCACGGTTCCCAACGTTGCGGTGCCGTATTCCTGCCAGCTCGCCGTTGGCGGCAGGGTGATGCCGCCTTCCTTGCTTCCGATCGTGACGCGGAGGCTGGAGTCGTTGTGCGGCGTCGCGTACACGGCCTCGACCTGGTAGCGGCGTGGGCGCGACAGGTTGAGCTTCCAACTTACCGGCTGGCCCGGATCCCAGTTCGCGATGTTGGGCGGATGGCTTTGCCATTCCACGCGGAGCACGCTTTTCTCCGGCAGGGGCTCCATGTTCACGGGGGTCAATCGTATCTCCGTCTCGCGCAGGGCATCGGCGCCGCCCTCGCTGTCGGCCGTCCACGCGTACTGAAGATTGATGAATCCATCCGAATCATCGGCCTGGCCGACTTCCAGCGTGTGTGTGCCCGCGGCAAGCTGAAAGCGTCCGAGCTTCACGTTCTGAAAACTCCGCCAGCCGCGCGTGTTGGGGAGGGCGATGTCCGTCGCGCGCACACCGTCCACCCAAAGCGCGGCGAGGTTCGCGTCGGAATCGTTGGCCATGCGGACCCCGATTTCGTAAACGCCTTCCTTCTCGATCTCAAACCGCCACGCGATCGTGTCGCCCTGCTTCCAGAATCCCGCGTTCGGGACGGGGTAGCCCCATTCCGCGATCAAGGCCTTGTCGCTCGTCGGCAGCATGAACGCGCTGCGCAGCGTCAGCAGTTTCGCTCCGGGGGCGGGCAGGGGGATGTCCGATTCGTTCATCCAGCGCGAGGGCGCGCGAAGGGCGCTGGCCAGCAGGGGGTTCTCCTTCGAATTCGAGCTTTCCATCTTCTTGAAGCAATCGCGGATGCGCTCGAAGGAGTCGTTCAGGAGATCCGGCACGGGTGGGTTGTCGTAATAGCCGCAAAGGCCCCAGTTGATCGTCCAGTTGTTCTCGATCTTCTTCCACGTCCAGAAGCTCCAGGACCAGCCGTAGTACTCGCAGACGTCGCGCCACAGCAGGAACGCGTCGCTCCCGCCGTACCTCATCTGGATGGTGTTGAACTCGCCGACATAGATGGGGAGCCCGTGGTAGAGCGCGGTGCGGTTGAACGCGGGGAACGAGCGCATTGCGCCGTCCAATCCGCATTCCATTTCGCGGGCGTACACGTGGAAGCTGTACACCACGTTGGACCAGTTCAGGTCCGTCGCGCGGGGGAGGCGGTGGAAGCCCCAGACGTCCTCCATCACGAGGATATGCTTGTCGTCGGTCTTCCGGATTTCGCGGTACAGCCGGTCATAGAGGTCCACGAGATCCTCGTAACGCGGCGCGGCGGTGCCTTCGTTCAGGAGGTCGTACATGGCGACGACGGGTTCGTCTCGATAGCGTTCGGCGATGAAACTCCACCACTCGACGGTCATGTCCTTATTCTTCTGATCGCGCCAGAGCGCGCCTCCGTTCGAAGGTTCGCCGACGTTGGAGCATTCGCTCGCCTGTCCGCCCGGCGCGCCCTGGAGGTCAATGATCACGTAGATACCGGCGCTGCGGCACCACTCGATGAGATTGTCGAGATACGCGATATCGCCGCCGTACTCGGGCTGCGTGATCGCCCGCCACCAGATGGGG
>JAKJGV010000084.1:7973-10231 GCA_022704185.1 Verrucomicrobiota bacterium | reverse complement strand
CAGCAACAGAAGTTCACGCAACCGCCGCCGCGCTTCACGGAAGCTTCGCTTGTCCGCGCGCTGGAAGAGAACGGAGTGGGGCGCCCCAGCACGTACGCGCAGGTCCTTTCGACGCTGCAGACGCGAAAATACGTGGTGAAGGACAAGCGCATGCTGGTGCCCACCGAGGTCGGGATGAAGGTGTGCGAATTCCTTGTCACCCATCTCGGCGAGCTGTTTGACGTGAAGTTCACGGCCGGCATGGAGAACCTGCTCGACGAAGTCGAGAGCGGGTCGGTGCGATGGGTGGCCATGATGGAGAAGTTTCACGCGGAGTTCCTTGCGTGGCTGGAGAAGGCAAAGGGGCCGCCCGCGGATCCCGCCGCCGTCGGCCGGTTGCTGGAGCTGGTGGCCGGCGTGCGCGAGTGGGCGCCGGAAAGCAAGCGGGGCCGGCGCACGTACAGCGACGAGAAGTTCGTCAACTCAATCCGGACACAATTGGAGTCCGGCAAGCCGATTTCGGAACAGCAGTTCGAGGGGTTGAAGCGGGTGGCCTGCCGGTATGCGGACCAGGTGCCCGTGCTGCGGGAGCAGGCGGAAGCGCTCGGGCTGGTGGAGCAGTTGGCGCGCGCGGCCGAAGAGGCGGAGCCGCCACGCGAGGAGACGATCCGCAAGCTGCAAATCCTCTCTGGCGTCCGTTTTTCGGAACCGAAAAAGGTCGGCCGACGCACGTACGACGACAAGGTGTTCGCCGAGTCGCTGCGGCAGCAGGTCGAACGAGGGCGCCGTCTTTCGGCCAAGCAGATCCATCACCTGGACCGGTTGTTCTCCCGGTACGCGGACCAGATCGAGGGCTACGAAAAGCTCGCGAGCGACCTCGGCGTGCACTCGGGCGAAGCCGAGGACAAGGAAAGCGGTCCGCTGCTGGAGGCGTTGAAGCACATTCGCGAGTGGAAACCCGCCGTGATGCGCGGCCGCAGGGAATGGGATGACCACAAGTTCTACGAATCGCTTTCGCGGCAGTTCGCGCAGCGCCGCAGCCTGTCGCCCAAGCAACTGTCATCGCTCAAGAAGCTGGCAGGGCGTTACGCCGAACAGATTCCTGATTTCAAACAGTTGGCCGAGCAGTTCGGGATTTCCACGCGGCGCGGGAAACAGCAGCCGAAGGAATCGGCTGAATGACGGCGTCGGTTCAGGACATCATGGCGGACCCCTGCGTCGAACGGTTCATCTGCTACCTTCGCGCGGAACGGGACGCCTCGCCCCACACGATTTCAGGCTATCTGCTTGATATCCGGCAGTTTGCGGAACACGTGTGGGGTGTGGACTCGCATCCGCCCTACACGTGGAAGCGCGCCGACCGGTATGCGGCGCGGAAGTTCCTGGTCGGGTTTCAGCGGGCGGAGATGGCTCCGGCGACGACGGGGCGGAAGGTTTCGAGCTTGCGTTCGTTTTTCCGGTTTCTCGTGCGCGAGGATTGCGTGAGCGTGAATCCGTTCTCGGGGCTCCTTGTGCCGAAACGCGGGCGGAAGCTGCCGCGCGTGTTGAGCGTGAATGAAGTGGGGCGGTTGCTGCAGGCACCGGAAGAGCAGCTTAAGAAAGAGCTGAAGACGGCGCGGAAGCCGGGTGATCAGGCGTGGGCGGAATACGCGTGCGCGCGCGACACGGCGATACTCGAATTGCTGTACAGCACGGGGATGCGCGTCGGGGAGTTGGCCTCGCTCGACGACGGCCAGGTGGATTATCTCTCCGGCGTGGTCAAGGTCCGGGGCAAGGGCAAGAAGGAGCGGTTGTGTCCGTTCGGCCGTCCCGCGCACCGGGCGTTGCGGGCCGCGGTGGAGCGCCGCGACCTTTTTCGTGCCGCGCCGGGAAAGAAGGGCGCGGCGCCCGCGCTGTTCCTGAACCGGCACGGCGGACGCCTGACGACGCGGTCGGTGGAGCGTTTGCTGAAGAAGTATCTTGCCAGCGCGGGCCTCCACGAAGGAGTATCGCCGCACACCTTGCGGCACAGCTTTGCCACGCACATGCTGGACGCGGGGGCGGACTTGCGGAGCGTGCAGGAGTTGCTGGGACATGCCAGCCTGTCCACGACACAGATATACACCCACGTTTCAGTGGAAAGGCTGAAGGAAGTTTACGAGCAGGCGCATCCGAGAGCGTGAAGATGCGCGGGAAGGTTTTTGAGTGAGCGTGCTTTGGGCCGTTTACAACGTGCTGTTTCCGGTCGGGTTCCTGGCGTTGCTGCCGCGGTTCCTGGTGCGCATGGCCCGTCGCGGCGG
>JAKJGV010000084.1:0-7963 GCA_022704185.1 Verrucomicrobiota bacterium | reverse complement strand
CCCGCCACTTCGCGGAGCGGTTCGCGCGGTATGACGAGGCGACCCTCGCGAAACTCCGGGAGGGCTCCTGGGTCTGGATTCACGCCGTGAGCGTGGGGGAGGTGTTCGTCGCGCTGCGTTTCATGGAGGAATACCGTGCGTCTCATCCCGGGACGCGATTCGTCTTTTCCACGACAACCTCGACGGGTCGGCGGATCGGCGAAGAGCAGGTGCGCGATCCGGATGTGCTGGTGTACTTCCCGCTCGATTTTCCGCTCGTGGTGAAAAGGGCCCTGGCCGTGATCAAGCCGCGCCTGCTCGTTCTCGTGGAGTGCGAACTGTGGCCCAACCTGATCCGCCTTGCGAAGCAGCGGGGGATCCCCGTCGCGTTGATCAACGGACGGATATCGGAACATTCCTACCGCGGATATCGAAAACTGAGGCTGTTCACGCGCCCACTTCTCGCGCAGGTGGATCTGCTCTGCGTGCAGAGCGAAACGGAGAAGCAGATGCTGCGCGATCTCGGCGCGGACGAACGGCGCCTCCATGTACTGAACAGCGCGAAGTACGATATCACTCCGGAGGGCAGCGGGGATCACGAGGCCACGCAGGCCGTTTTGCGCGCGGCGGGCATCGCGGAGGATGACCTGGTCCTTCTCGGCGGTTCGACATGGCCGGGAGAGGAGGGCGTTCTGCTAGACTACTTCCTGCAGGCTCGCGCCCGGTTTCCCAAGCTGCGTCTGGTGCTCGTTCCCCGGCATGCGGAACGCGCGAGTGAGGTCCAGAAGGAAATCGAGGCGCGGGGCCTGGCGCTCTGTCGGCGATCGGCGTTGCCCGCGGCAGCGGGACAGCCGGGCTCGGTGCTGCTGGTGGACACCACGGGCGAGTTGCGCCGTTTCTACGCGGAGGCCACGGTGATCTTCGTGGGCAAGAGCCTCACGCAACACGGCGGGCAGAACATCATCGAGCCCGCCCAGTGCGGCAAGCCGATCGTGGTCGGGCCGCACATGGAGAACTTCCCGGTCGTGCTGCGGGATTTCCTCGGCGCGCAGGCGCTCATCCAGGTGCCGGACGCCGCGGGGCTGGCCGGGGCCGTCGAGAAACTGCTCGCGGATTCCGCGACAAGACGGGCATACGGTGAAAGAGCGCTCCAACTGGTTCGCGAGAAGTCCGGTGCCATTCGCAGGACCGTGGCGCTGCTGGATTCCGTGCTTTCCTGAACTGCGGCCGGACAGATCGTTTTTGACATCCGCGCGCGCGAAAACTACTATCCTGAGTTCTTGGGCACAGCAAGTTGCGGGATCGTATCTTATGCCAACGTACGAGTATGAGTGCAGGCGCTGCGGGCACGTGTTTGAACGGTTTCAGAAC
Organism: Verrucomicrobiota bacterium; assembly: GCA_022704185.1. GTDB lineage: Bacteria > Verrucomicrobiota > Kiritimatiellia > CAIQIC01 > JAGNIJ01 > JAKJGV01. The sequence goes on along the minus strand of JAKJGV010000084.1, from coordinate 6,613 downwards.
ATCACCGACGAGCCGGTGAAGCGCTGCCCGAAGTGCAAGGGAAAGGTCGAACGCCTGATCGGTACCGGGGCGGGCGTCATCTTCAAGGGCTCGGGATTTTACTCCACCGATTACCGAAGCGATTCCTACAAGAACGCAGCCAAGCAGGAAAAGGCTTCCGCAACCAGCAAGTCGAATAGCACGGCATCGGGCAAGACGTCCGATTCCTCGACCCAATCGAAGGCGGGCGCGTCGGCGGCGCCCGGCAAAGCATGACCAGGCCCGGAATCAAGTGTCCACAGTGCGGGAACGTGAACGACCTGGGGCGGGTTTTCTGCTCCAAGTGCGGGAGCCGCCTGGATCTGTCCAAGGTCAGCACGCGGATACTGGCCAGGGGTATGCAGAAGCCGCACGACAGCATGTACCGGCTGTTGCGCAATCTGCTGCTTCTCGCGTTGATTGCGGCGCTATGTCTCCTGCTCTGGCCTGCCGGGCTGGTGGGGGATACCGGCACCGTCAAGGAAGCCCGCCAGTTTGCGGCCAAGATCGCGGCCATCCAGCGCGCGCAGCAGGCCGGCCTGTATGTTTTCGAGGTGGCGACGGAACGAGAAGTGAATGCGTATATCGCGGAGATCCTGAAGCAGAACAAGAACATCTCGCAGTCGGAAGGGATGCGAATGGGGATCGAGGCGATCACCGTTCGCGTGGAGCCTTTGCCGAAAGGGCTGACTGTGGTGATCCTTGCCAACTGGGGCCCGGTCCGCCTGTCCTACGAGGTGACCGGTGTTCCCGTCGTCAAGCAGGGCCTGTTCTACCTGGATGTGCAATCCGCGCGCTGGGGGCACCTCCCGCTTCCCGGCCCGGCGGGCCAGTGGGTGAGCCAGCGGGTCGCGAATGTGTTTTCGCAGATGCGCCGCGAGCGCAAGATGCTGGACCAGCTTGGAAGGTTCGATGTCGGAGACGGCAGGATTCGCCTGGTGACGAAACGAACGTAGCGAAGACGGTGCGGCCTAATCGGAAAAGGGGCGTTCAATGAGAGATAAAGAGGAATTTTACAGTACGCTGTGCGGCATCAACGGGAAGGATGTTTCCGAGTACGCCCAGTTGATCGGCGATTTCGATTTCTCGCGGTACGTGCTGAAGATCAGCGGCATACAGCACGACACGAGCGGGCGCGGAGCGGCGACTCTCTTCATCCTGCGCGTTCCGCAGATCATCGCGATGTTTCCGCCGCATTTGTTCAATACCCCTGTGCGGCGAACCGCGCTGGAGGATTTCCTGACCCGCAAGGTGGCCGGGAAGATCGAGGCGCTGGCCCGCTACGATGAGCAGGGCGTGTCGCGCCGCCGCATGTTCGTCGCGAGCCCCGGACAGAAGATCCTGCCGCGGTCGGTCATGGTGGTGACCGAAGAATATATCGAGGCGCGGGTCTATGTGAACCTTCCGGAGAAGGATGGACACATCGCGGGCGATGCCGCCCTGCAGGTGTTCTTCGATGACCTGCCCGCACTCGTCAGCGCGTCGTTGATCTACTGCAACCTGAGCGAGAGCGAGGTCCACGATTTCGTCAACCTGATGGAAGATTCGGACCAGGTCCGGCAGGTGCTTCCGACGCGAGGCTGGGTGGGTTTTGTGGCGGAGGGAGGTTTGTTGTCGCGCGCGGCAAGCTCCGATCTGCCCGACTACGAGCAATTGGTTTCCCTCGGGGTGTCTGCGGAAAGCGCCGTCGAACTCGACGTGCCGAACTCGGGCAAGGTCCGCGGTTTCGGCGTGCCCACCGGCGTCACGGTGGTGCTTGGCGACGCGTGTTCGGGCCGCGTCGAACTGATGCACGCTCTTGCGGCGGGAATCTACAACCATATTCCCGGCGATGGTCGCGAGATGTGCATCACGGTTCCGGATGCCGTGTATGTCAACGCGGAGGCCGGGCGCAGCGTGCAGCATGTGGATATCAGTGCGTTTGTCGGCGACGAGGGGCGTTACGCGGATGCGCAGCGCTTCACGACATCGCACGCGGACGCGGTTTCCTCGCAGGCCGCCGCGCTCGTGGAGGCGCTGGAGGCCGGCGCGCGCGCCTTGCTGCTCGATGAATCCGATTCCGCGCCGGAATTCCTCGCGCTGAGCGCGGCCGCGGCCGCGTTGCTGCCCGGGGTCGAGTCGCGTGTCACGCCCCTGGCCGCCCGCGCGCGCCAGATCGCGGACGAGCTGGGCATCTCCATCGTGATCGGCGGCTCCGCGACGGTCGGTGATTTCATTCCCGTGGCGGACACGGTCCTGCGCGTGGACCAGCACCAGGTTTCGGATATCACCCAGCAGGCGAAGTCGCTGGCCATGAAGACCCCGGCCCTCAAGGCCCGCTCGGTGGATCTGTCCGGATTGGCGGATCGGGGGCGGTGGGTCGTGCCCAGCAGCATCGACCCGGGCATGGGACGATTCGACGCGACGATTGACGCCACCTCCGTGCACAACCTCCGGTTCGGGCGGACGTCGGTGGATCTCAGCCGCGTGTGCCAGATCGCCGATGTGTACCAGACGCTGACGATCGGACGCATTCTCTACTACGCTAAGCTGCGATACCTGGATGAGCCGCGGCCGATCCGGGAAGTGCTCGACCTGATTGACCGGGACCTGAGCACGGAAGGGCTTGAATCCCTTACGCGCGACCTGCGCGGCGACCTCGCGCGGCCGCGTCGCTACGAGATCGCGGCGGCGCTCAACCGGCTGGGCACGCTGCGGATCACAAGACCGCCGGAATGAGATCCGGCGGGCAGCCCGCGCGTCGGTGCTACGAGGGGGCGCGATCCCGATGAAGCTGGTTATCCAACGCGTGCGAAGCGCGAACGTGACGGTGGACGGCAAGGAAGTGGCCCGGATCGGGCAGGGGGCCGTTGTGCTTTGCGGCGTGGCGAAGGGCGACTCCGAGATTGATGTTCGATACCTCGCGCGGAAAACGTCCCAACTCCGCATCTACGACGACGAAGCCGGGCGGCTCAACAAGTCCATCGGCGAAACGAATGGAGCCTTCCTCGTCGTCAGCCAGTTCACGCTCTATGCGGAGTGCGCGAAGGGCAACCGTCCCGGATACGAGGAGGCCGCCGAAGCGGGGGAAGCCCGGCGCCTGTACGAGGAATATGCCCGGGAGCTGGGAATTCTGGGTCACGAGGTTCAAACCGGCGAGTTCGGAGCGAAGATGGTCGTGCGGCTGGCCAATGACGGGCCCGTAACCATCATCCTGGAGAGCCGCGGTCGTACCACCCCGTGATCGGGCTTCCCGCGGCGTTTCGACGGAGTGTTCGATTAATGCGGACGCATGCTTATTGTCGCGCAGCGGTCCGGGCCTTTCTCATGGCCATCCTGTTTAGCGCGGCGGACCTTGGCGCGCAGGAGCCGATGCCCGGATATGGTCCCCCGCGGCCGCCGAGGGCGGATGCCCCGGCCGTCAGCGCGCTGAGGCGGTTCGTGGTGTCCGGCATGGCGTCGGCGGATAACATCGCGCTGTCCGTTTCGGCGGACGATGCCTCTCAGCGCTTGGAGGCCGTGCTCGGCGTTTCGGTGCCGTTTTCCCGGTACGAGCTGATACGGATTGTGACGGAAGACGACGCCGCGTCCCCGCGGGCGAGGGTCATCAAGGGGCAGGCTTGGGTGGACCGTCAGCTCGTGCAGCGGTTGATTGTCTTCAACCCGGGCAAGGCCGACCAGGAGGATCTTCTCGAGGGGCTTTGCTGGCTCATGCTGAACCGGCTGGTCATCGCGCGCCAGGACATCTCGCAGCGCACGAACCACCTTGGGGCGGTGCCGGACTGGCTGGGGATCGGCATCGCGCAGAATCTCTATCCCGCCTTGCGCGCGCGCAACGGCGGCGTGATCAGCAGGCGATGGATGGCGGGAGAAACGGTTTCCTTCCCCGAGGTGCTCGAGATGGAGTACTTGCCGGACGGCCGGTGGGGGGAGAAAGCCGCCGCGGGGCTGGCGGTGGGCTGGCTGCTCTCGCAGCCGCAGGCGGCGAAGGCGTTTGAATGCTTGTTCTCCCTCCTCGCAAAAGGAGAACCACTGGCGATGCCGGCCATCGTGGAATGCCTGGGCGGAGACTTCACGCCGGTGCGCATCGAGAAAGAGTGGGAGCTGTGGATCGCGCAGCAGACCCAGGTGATCCGGCAGTGGGGCGGCGTCACGCCGGCCCGCGTGCAGGAATTGCAGGCGATGTCCGTTATCCGGCCCATGGATCTCGGATTCCCGGCGACCGAGAACATTCCCGCGGAACTGACGCTCGACCAGTTGGTCGAGCGGCGTCGCGAGCTCTGGATGCGGCCTCTTGCGGCCTTGCTCAGCCTGAGAGTCCGCGGCCTCGGCATCGGCGAAAGCGAGGAATTCCGGCGCGTGCTGGAAGCTTACGGCCGGTTCTTCGACGCACTGGGCCGGTCCGTATCGCCGGGGCTCCTGCGCCGCCTGTTCAGGCGCGTCCCGTCACAGGCGCAGTTGCTTGACCAACTCGCGCAGGCGCGCAAGCTGCAGGAGGAGTTCCTGACTCGTGCCGCGCAGACGGAGCGACGCGACGAAGCAGCCGCAAGCGGTCCCGACTCGGAGATCGAACGGTTCATGCCCCGCGCGGAACGGCTGCGGCTGGCGGATGAGCTGCGCCGGGGCCGCGGTCGCTGAGCCGCAAGGGTGCTTGACACCGTCTTGCGGCACTATAACCTCAATTCCGCCACGGAGGTGTCATTTGAAGAAAAGCCGAACAAAGTCGAGAGCTACAACCGTCGGAGTGGTGGACGAGGAAGTGCTGGCGTACACGGCGGGCGACGACGCCGCGCTGGACGAGGCGCTGGTCGAAGCGGATTGTCTCGCCACCGCCGCGCACGTCACGATGCTGTCGAAGATTCCCGTGCGTCCGCCGCTTTTCACTGCGACGGAGCGAAAGGAAGTCCTGTCCGAGCTCTCGCGGATGGTGGCCGCCGCGCGACGCGGGCAGTTCGGGATTTCGCTTGCCGACCAGGATGTGCACATGGCGGTGGAGCGCGAGTTGACGGCCCGGCTCGGCGCGCTCGGCAGGAAGGTGCACAGCGCGCGCAGCCGCAACGACCTGGTGGCGACCGATATCCGGCTGTACGCCAAGGGAGAACTGCTGGATGCCGTTACGGAAGCCGCCGCGCTAGCGGACGCATTGCTGGATATGGCGCGCGCGAACGCGCTGGTGCCGATGGTGGGCCGGACCCACATGCAGCCCGCGATGCCTTCTTCCGTGGGCGTCTGGGCCTCGGCGCACGCGGAGAGCCTGCTGGACGATGTCGTCTTGCTGGTGACGGCCTACGACTTGAACGATCAATCGCCGATGGGCTCCGCCGCCGGGTACGGCGTGCCGATGCCGATTGACCGCCGGATGGTGGCGGACCTGCTCGGGTTCTCCCGTCCGATTCACAACGTGCTTCACGCGGGGAACACCCGCGGGAAGATCGAATCGGTGATCCTCGGGGCCCTGGGTCAGGTCATGCTTTCGCTTTCCCGGTTCGCGCAGGATCTGATGCTCTTTACCATGCCGGAATTCGGCTACTTCACGTTGCCCGCGGGTTTCTGCACGGGCAGCAGCATCATGCCGCAGAAACGCAATCCTGATGTGCTGGAGCTGATCCGCGCTCGCGCCGCGAAGGTGCTCGCCCTCGGGCCGTTGGCCGCGGAAATCGTGCGCGCCTCGGCATCGGGCTACAATCGCGACGTCCAGGAAACCAAGCCGCTTCTCATGGAAGGCTTGCGGCTGACCCGCTCCACGCTCTGGATCCTGATGCGCATGGTTCCGGGCATCCGCGTGAATCGCGAGGCGCTCGCGGCGGGATTCAAGCCCGAAGTGTACGCGACGGATCGCGCGCTGGAACTGGTGGGCGAGGGGATGCCGTTCCGCGACGCTTACGATTACGTGAAGGCGCATCTTGCCGAGCTCAAGTCCATGGATCCGTCGGCGGCCGTGAAGCTGAAGACGCATGAAGGAGCGCCCGCGGGGCTGAATCTCGGCGCACTGGCCGGGCGGGTTCGGCACGCCGTGGCTTTTGCCGAGGATGAGCGGCTCGCGTTCGAAACCGCCAAGCAGCGACTGCTCGGCGGACGATAGGCTTTTCCTCCGGAGCGCGCAGTTTTCCAGGGATTGGAAAAACACTGTACTTTTTTTCCAGACATTGGAAAATCAGGCGAGCGGTCATTTCGAAGTGATCGCGCGGTGAGGCAACAACATGTCAGCGGCGATTGAGATCAAAGACTTGTCGGTCGTATTTCGCGCGCGTGGCGGGTCTGTTGAGGCTTTGCGCAAGCTGTCCCTGACCGTTTCCGAAGGCACGGTGTTCGGGTTCCTGGGGCCGAACGGGGCCGGCAAGACGACCGCCATGCACGTGCTTCTCGGGTTTGTTGATTTCGTCGGAGGGTCCGCATCGGTATTCGGTGTGGATGTGAGGGAATCCATCGCGCGTCGCCGCATCGGCTATCTTCCCGAGCACCCGGAAACGTATCCATTCCTGACGGGACGCGAATTGCTGGTCATGGCGGGACGCCTGTTCGGAATGGCTCGCGCGCCGCTGCGGGCGCGCGTGGATGTGCTGCTGCGCGAGGTGGATCTCGAGGATGCGGCGGATCGCCGGATCGGCACGTACTC
>JAKJGV010000083.1:386-10257 GCA_022704185.1 Verrucomicrobiota bacterium | reverse complement strand
GCTCCTGCATGAAACGCACGGCGGAAACCGGGTAGGTGTCCCTTGGAACTTCCATTGTCCACGCGCATTCCTTGTGCAGTGTGCCTGCCGCCAGGATGCAGCCGGCTCCGGCGAGCGCGAAAAGCGGAACCGCCGCGCGTTGCAGCTTCGCGTTTGTCATGCAGGTCTCGAGCCGCGTTACGTGCGGTCGAAGCCGATGCACGAGATCGGCCACGTGCGGGGGGATGAACGACAGCGCGGCGATCGAGAAGAGCGGAGTGTGACGCACATGACGAAAAGCCATGACGGCCAGTATGCCGACAACGGCGGCTTCCCACGGTTCGCGCCGCCGGCGCGAGAACGCAAAGGCGGCCAGGGAGAGACCCGCGAGCGTGAAGAAGGGAAGGCGGTCGAGGTCGAGGCGTGCGGGATTCCATTCGTGGATTTCGGGGCGCACCCAGCGCACGCTTTCCACGAGCCACGCGGGAAGGCGCCAGCCCCACGGATTGACCAGGAGCGCGGCGGCGGAAAGGGCGACGGCCAGGCCGAGCGGCACGAGGGTGCGGGTTTCCAGCGCGCCGCGTCGTTTCAGGAGCGCCTCCGCCGATACGGCCGCAAAGCTTGTCCCGAGCACGAGCAGGCCCGCGAGCGCGCCGCCGTGCGTGTTGATCCACGCGGCGAAGAGTAGCGGCAGCGCGAACGCCCATCGAATCCGTCCCGCGTACACGCGGCGGAGCATCCAGAGGAGAACCGCGAGCCCCAGCGCGCTGAATATCTGCGGTCGCGCCGCGAATCCGAAAGCGATTTCCACCGCCGCGATGAAGCCGATGACCCATGCGACGGCGCGCCACGGCCACGCAAGGAGTTCACTCCCCATTCGCAGCGCGATCCAGAACGTCAGCATGCCGATGAACAGCTTGAGGAACAGGATTCCCGTGCCGCCCGCGAGTTGGTGTACCCCGCCCAGCGCCACCTCGGCCAGCACCTCGTGATTGATCCACGGCGCGCCCGGCGCGGTCCACGAGAACGGGTCCGCGCGCTCGATCGTTTTCATGCGGATCATGCGCTGACCGAAAAGCACGTGGCCCCAGAGGTCGGGATCCGCCACGTTGTCGGCAAAGTGAAACAGCGCAAAGCCCAGCACGAAGAAGCAGAAGGCGAGCCTCAGCGCATGGTCTTTCATAAAGGATTCTTCCCCATGAATTGTCTGTGCTTGTATATCAGAACCGGCATGCGGGCCTGCAACAGCTTGCTGCCCGGTGCCGTCGCCAAGACGAGTTTGTAGTTATCGGTCAGCCATCGGGCCATGGCCTTGCCGTAGTCCCGACCGAAGTAGTCGGCGCCGTACTCGTCGTAGATGCGGTCCATCCACACCACGTAGGTCGGCGGCGAGGCCGCGAGCGCGAACAGGATCCGGTCTTCCCCGAATATCTCCAGCTGGTGGGGGTTGAAGTTTCCGTACGGAGTGGGGTTGCGGGTGCGCAGGAGGTAGTTGAGCATTTCCGATTCGGGGATCACGACCAGCGTATCGGCCGGCGTCAGCATGGCGCTGAGCCGGATGGCCGTATCCTGCAGCGCGGCCCCGCGCGCGTCGGCCCTGAACGTGTCTCTTCCCGCGCCGACCAGGAACCCCTGCTCGTTGAGGTTGGCGTTCATGATCAGCAGGAACCAGGCGGCGACCCCGGCCAGCAGCCCTGCCGCGCCTGCGCGGAACGCGTGGGCGGCGGCGCGATTCCGGACGGAAAGCATCGCGGGCACGTCGTGCATAAGGAAGCAGGTGGTGAGGATCGTGGCCGGCAGCGCGAGGCCGAAGCCATAGTGGATGATCCGCGCGCCGAGGATCATCTTCAACAGCAGGAACAGGGAGAAGGCCGAGAAGACAAGCGCGGCGGCCAGCCGGCTTCGCTCCTGCGCGTCGGAGGCCTTTCGCAGGCGGATCGCGTGCGCGCAGAGGATCGCAAAAGTCCACGCGGGCAGGCCGAGGAATGCGCGGTCGAGCTGCATCGTGCGCCGCGCAAGGAGCACCGCGCAGCAGGAGACGAGGAAGAAGCATACAAGCGGGAATGTGTCGGCGCGATCCGCGTTGCGGAAGATTTTCCATGCGACGGCACCGAGCAGAACCAGCGCGGCGACGACCCCGATGAACGCGCCGGCGACATGGGCGGCGGAGATCCAGGGAGAGTCCGTGCCCATGTAGCTTTGGAAGAAGGCCGATCCGATACCGGGTCCGGCGAACACGTAGGTCCACGCCCCGGTGACGGCCTTGAGCGCGTGCGGGGGCTGCAGGGTCCGGGCGAAGTACAGGAAGAAAGCGAGCAGCGGAGAAAGAAACCCGGCGCCGAAGAGGCCGAGGGCTGCAATTCCTTTAATGGAGCGCAACGCTGTGCGCGCGCGGAGGAGCAGAAGCACGGCGGCGGCCGCGGCCAGCGCCGCGAAAAGCTCGGCCTTGGTGAGGAACACCAGGCCGGCGAGCGCGCCGGCGAGCAGGAATCGGACGTTCCTGTTGTGCGGGCGAAAGACCAGGAGATAGAGACAGCCCGTGGCCAGCAGGATGCCGTGCGTCATCTCGTGGGAGTAGGGGGCCATCCAGTTGTAGTTGCCGTAGGGCAGGAAGCGCTCGAAGGCGAAGAGCAGCGCGAAAACGAGCGCGGCCGCGAACGCGGAAAGGCGGCCGGCGATGTGCGCGCTCCAGCGGCGGATCAAACACAGCATGCCGAGCAAAAAAAGGCCGTTGAACGCGAAGAGAACGTGCAGGCCGGCGCCGAAGACGCGGAAGAGGATGGCGTTGAGACAGGGCGAAAGCGGCCCGTTGTGATACGCGATGTCGCGGTAGAGAACGGCTCCCTCCGAGAGCCGCCACGGAACATAGACCTCGCGCCCGAAATCAATCGTGGGATCGGGCCAGGTCAACCAGGACCACCGGGCGATTGCCAGGATGACCAACGCCGTGAGTATCCAGTCCCACGCCGCGGAGATCCGCTCTGTTTCGCTGTTCGATTGCGCGCCCATGCTTGTTGGCATCGCGGTCCACTTTACGTCATATCCGCCGATTGGCCAACGCTTCAGTATACTTCGCCGCATGTGCGTGGTATTCTCAAATCTGTTTGGAGGGGATCGTGAAGCGCAAACCGGAGAAGGCCCGCAAGGCCCGCCCTGCGTCGTCGCGCCCGAAGCCGCCGCGTGAAAAAAAGCCGTTGATGGATGTCACGCAGGAGGTGGAGATCACGCACGACACCACCTTGACCACCTTCCTCGCGGCCCAGAAGACCGCTGGCGGCAAGGTACGCAAGAAGCCCGCCGAAATGCCTCCGGCGCTGCTCAAAGTCAAGGGAAACCGGCGTTACGAGATCGCGCGCATTCTCGCGCAGGGCGGAATGGGCGTCGTTTGCGAGGCGCGCGACCTGACGAGCGACCGCATCGTGGCGATGAAGCTGCTGCCGCGCGACGGCGAGCAGCAGCCCGGCGACAACGAGTTGTTTATCCGCGAAGCGAAAGTCACCGCGCGCCTCGAGCATCCGAACATCATCCCGGTTCACGAGCTCGGCGAAGACGAGAACGACAACGCCTTTTACACGATGAAGTTCGTGCGCGGCGTGACGCTCACGGAAATCCTGATGCAGATCCGCAACGGCCGGCGCGACCTGGCGGACGAGTACAACGTGAACAACCTGCTGACGGTCTTCCAGAAGACTTGCGATGCCGTGGCGTTCGCGCACTCGCGGCGGGTCATTCACTGCGACCTCAAACCCGGCAACATCATGATGGGTGACTACGGCGAAGTGCTGGTGCTGGACTGGGGGTTGGCGAAGCCGGTATGGGAAGGTTTCGACGCGAAGACGTCGTCCCGCCCCGGCAAGCCGGTCACGGACTCGGACCTCGACAAGACGGTTTCGGAAATCCCCACGTCGCATATCCACACGGACAGCCTGGGAACCGGGTTGAAGTCCGGCAGCGGCAAGATCGTCGGCACGCCGAGCTTCATGTCGCCCGAACAGGCGCGCGGCAGGGCGGCCGAGGTGGACGAGCGCAGCGACATCTATTCGCTGGGCGCGATCCTGTACAGCATTCTCACGCTGCGCGTGCCCGTGGACGGCGCGGACATCCGCGACGTGCTCAAGAAGATCATCACCGGCCAGATCATCCCGCCCGCAGAGTACAACCTGTTGCGCCACGGCGATACGTTTCCGTTGATCCACCTGCCCGACGGGCATGTCCCGCAGGTGCTCTCCGATATCGTCATGAAGGCGATGGCGGTGCGCCCGGAGGACCGTTATCCCTCCGTGAAGGCGTTGCAGGACGACATCGAGGCGTACCAGAACGGACTGATCTGGCACCTGGTGGTGGACGAGGATTTCCGGAATCCCGAGACGGTCTGGAGCCGTTGGGAGGTCAGCGGCGGCCAGTACGAGCTGAAGGAGGGTTCGTTGCGGTTGCACGGCGGCGAGCCGCAGTTGCTGTTGTTGAAGCGGGACATGCCGCTCGATGTGCGCATCGAGTTCGACTGCTTCGAGGAGGGCAGCTATCTCAACGATATCGGCTGCATCATCAACTCGTTGCGTCGCGAATCGAACTGGGACATTTCCGTCAGCGGCTACGCGTTCAAGTACGGCGCGTATACGAATTCCTTCAACGTGCTCACCCGGTGCGACAACAAGCTGTGGAGCAAGGCCGCTTCTCCGCTCGTCTCGGGCAAAGCGTATCGCGTGCAGGTGGAGCGGGTGGGGCCGCGGCTTCGCATGATGGTGGACAATCGAGAAGTATTCTCCGTCGTGGATCCGGAACCCCTCACGGGCGCGCAGCGGACGGTGGTGGCCCTGCTCGGGTGGATCGCCGACACCACGTACACCCGCGTGCGCGTCTTCACCCTGGGCACGCCGTGGAAGACGGACATCCTGGACATGGCCGAGCGCCAGCTTCAGAAGAGCCATTACGGGACCGCGATGGATCTCTTCCGCGAGGTGCTCGATTCGTTTCCCGACGCGGAGCGCATGGAGCGCGCGGAGAAAGGGTACCGCACGGCCACCGCGCGCAAGCGCGCGCAGGAGCACATCGAGGAGTGGCGTGAAAAGCTGAAGAAGGCCTGGCCGGGCGTCGAGTGCGACCTGCGGCTGGACGCGAGAGGGTTGAGCCTGGACATTCCGGTGGGCGAATTGACGGACCTCGCGCCGTTGGAGGGAATTCCGCTCACGACCCTGAACTGCTCGAGAAATCGTTTCAGCAGCCTGCAGCCGCTGCACCGCATGCCGCTGGAAGTGCTCAACTGCGCGGACAACGAGATCGAATCGCTCGAGCCCTTACGGGGCATGAAGTTGGGGCAGCTCGACTGCAGCGTGAACAACATCCGCACGCTGCAGCCGATCAGCCGCATGCCGCTCGTGTGGCTTAACTGCGCGGACAATCCGCTCGAGGACGGGTTGGCCGCTTTGAAGAACGTGCCGCTGAACTGGCTCAACTGCTGTCTCTGCGGCATCACCGACATGGGCTCCCTGCGCGGCATGCCGCTTTATATGCTTTTCGCGGACGCCAACCGGTTCTGGGACCTCGAGCCGTTGCGCGGCCTGCCCTTGAACGAGCTGTCGTTCAACGGCAACAAGGTATCGAGCCTGGAGCCGCTGCGCGGCATGAAGTTGAACGACATCAATTGCGCGGGAAACGACATCGAGAGCCTGGAACCGCTGCGCGGCATGCCGCTGAGCACGCTGAAGTGCCACAGCAACCGCATCCGGACGCTGGAGCCGTTGAAGGACATGCCGCTGAGCACGCTCACGTGCGGCGGCAACCTGCTGAAGACGCTGGATCCCTTCCGCAAGAACCCGCCGAAGAACTTCTGGTTCGACTGCGAAACGATCTCCACCGAGGAGCTCGAATGGATGCGGAACGCCTGGTCGCGCGATTTCCGCTACACGGAATACGCCAACACGGCGGCGGTGCTCCTGGCGCTTCGCCGTTTCGACCGGGAGGCGTTGCGCAAGCTGGCGAGGGAGTTCGAAGGGCATCGCTATCTCTTCGTGCCGCGCTTCGTCCGGTGGGAGGAGGCGCGCCAGATCTGTGAGAACCTCGGCGGGCATCTCGTGGACATCCTGAGCCACGAGGAAAACGAGTTTATCGAGACGTTCTTCCCGTACGGCGGCAGTTGGTTCTGGATCGGACTCCAGTCGTCCGGCGGCAAGCTCGAGTGGGTCACGGAGAAGCCGGTCTCGTATCGCTCGTTCGTGGACGAAATGCACGCGCGGACCGAAGGTCCGAAGATCTACCGCGGCCGCCACTGGTTCTACGACGTCAACCCCGACGCGCGCAACTGCTTCATGATCGAGTGGGACGACTGAACCCACGCCGTTCAGGACGGCATATCCTTTTGAGCCACAACGTGTTATACGAATATTCTTGCGTGAATGCATAATATGAATATAATGCAGGCATGAAAAGAAGGCGCGCAATCCAATATACGATTCGCAACATACCGGAGCGCATGGACATGCTGCTTCGGGAAAATGCGGTCAAGGATCGTGTAAGCCTGAATGAGGAAACGCTCTCGGTCTTGTCCAAGGGCCTGGGCTTGGCGAACGAAGCGACGGTTTGCCACGATCTGGACGATCTCGCCGGCACATGGGTGGAAGATCCCGAGTTCGACCGGGCGATTCAGGACATGAGCAAGGTGGATCCGGAACTGTGGAAATGAATCTGTTGCTCGATACCAATCGGTACTGTGATTTCTGTCGGGGGAGGGCCGAGGTTGTTGATTCCCTGCAGCGCGCGGACAGGGTGTGTCTTCCTTTTGTCTGTCTGGCCGAATTGCGTGCCGGTTTTCATTGTGGCGCACACGGACGAAGCAACGAGCGGGTGCTGACGCAGTTTCTGAACCGTCCGCGCGCGAGTGTCCTCTATGCCGACGAGCAGACTACGCACCATTACGCCCGCTTGTTTCATCAACTGCGCGCGCAGGGAAATCCCATTCCAACCAACGACATATGGATTGCCGCACTCGCGATCCAGCACGACATGTACCTGCTTACCCGCGACCGGCATTTCGACGCGTTGCCGCAGATTCCGCGCGTGTAGTAGAGCGGCCTTCTCGACTGTATTTCTGCGGACGGCGGGCCGCCGTCCCTCCCGTCCGCGTGATCCGAAAGTACCGGGAGGGGCCGCGGCTTGCCACGGCGCACAAGCCTCGCGGCCCGTTTGTCTGTGACGTTGAACACGCCCTGGAACGGGAAAGCAAAGTTTTCCAATGCCTGGAAAAAGTGCCGCGGATTCTTCCAATGTCTGGAAACTTTGCCTCACCGCAGATCTTGCATCCAAATGGCCGATCGGCCATTTGGATGCAAGATGCGGCTCGCCTTCGCGGGCGGCATGGCCTCGGGATAGCCTTGCGCGAGGGGCGCGTTTGAGCGATGCTTTAACGGTCTGCATTTGAGAGGCAGCAGTGCAGCAGGGGGGGGTCCGGGTATGGTTGAAGCGGTCGGTACAGAGCCGCAGAACTTGGCGATCCTGTTCGCCGATATCGTGGACAGCTCCCGCCTCTACGCGACCTATGGAGATGCCGAGGCGCGCCGCATCGTTTCCGCCTGCCTGGACCGCATGACGCGGATCGTCTCGGAACATCGCGGCGCGGTGGTCAAAACCATCGGCGATGAGATCATGTGCTCCTTCCCCTCGGCCGACGAGGCGGTCACCGCGGCGGTCCAGATGCACCAGAGCCTTCGCGAGGAGACCGCGAACGGGCGCCTGCATCGCGGCCTCAGCCTGCGCATCGGGTTGCACCAGGGTCCCGTCGTTCGCGAGGGGCCGGATATTTTCGGCGACGCAGTGAACCTCGCGGCGCGCATGGCCGCTCTGTCCAAGGCGCACCAGGTGATGACGACCCGCCAGACGGTGGAGCTGCTGGACGGGGGGCTCAGGCCGCTCGCGCGGTTCGTGGACCAGAGCACCGTCAAGGGGCAGTCGGGCGAGTTCGCGCTGTATGAAATCGTGTGGGATACCGAGGAGGCCACCCTCGCCACCGCGCAGGCCCCGCGGCCGGAGCGGCAGCGGGTCGCGCTGGACGTGAACTTCGGTGAGACGACGTGGACGGTGGATGCGGAAAAGCCCGCGCTGACGATCGGGCGCAGCAGCCAGTGCGATGTCGTGGTGAACGACACGAAGGCGTCGCGCCTTCACGCCAAGGTCGAGTACGCCAAGGGCCGATTCACGATCAAGGATGTCAGCACGAACGGAACGCATCTGCGGCTGGAGGAAACGGGAACGCATCACATCCGGCGGGACGAACTGGCGCTGACTTCGAGCGGGCTGATCTCGCTCGGCCGGCCGGTGGATGCCGCATCGCCCCTGTTGGTCCGGATCGTCCTGCGAAAGGATGTCGAACGGCTATGAGCACGCCGAAGATAGGAACAGCCTATCTCCTGAAGCCTGACGACCAGGTCGGGGTTTATCGCGTGGTGCGCCCGCTGGGCGCGGGCGGCATGGGCGAGGTGTACCTGGTCGAACACCAGCACCTGCGCAAGCGCTACGCGCTCAAGATCCTGCCGCCCGATATCTCCGGGGATGCCGCGTTCATCGACCGCTTCCGCATCGAGGCCCGCATCATGGCCGACATGGAGCACTCCGGCGTCGTGCGAGTGCACAATTTCGGCGAGGACCACGGGCGTCATTTTCTTGTGATGGATTACGTCGAGGGACCGGACGGTGCGCCCCGCACGCTGGACGACGAACTGGCGTGGGGCAAGCGGCTGCCGGAGCGCGTGGTGCTCACCATGGCCATCCAGTTGTGCGACGCGCTCGAGTTCGCTCATACCTTCCCGGAGGGCGCGGTGATTCATCGCGACCTGAAGCCGGGCAATATCCTCATCCAGAAAGCCGATTCCCGGACCACCGCGAGCGGCCGGGCCCCCGGCGCCGGGCCGTCAGGCGACTTGCGCGTCAAGATCGCGGATTTCGGACTCGCGAAGATCGTCGGGGCGGACTACATCCGCGCGGTCATCGACCGTTCGACCGCGCTGACGGTGCGGCCCACGCGCCCGTTGTCGCCGGACGTCCAGGCGACACAGGTGGACGACGAAACATCCGCCGGAAGCACGCTCTCGCTGCTGGGCACGTATGACTACATGAGCCCGGAGCAGAAGGAGGGCAAGGCAGTGGATGCGCGCAGCGACATCTACGCGCTGGGGTTGATTCTCTACAAGATGCTGACCGGCCACAAGCCCGAGGGCGCGTACGATCCGCCGTCGCGTTCCGGCGTCAGCCGGCGCTGGGATCCCGTCATCGCGCGCTGCATCAAGCGCACGCCGGAAGACCGTTACCAGGATGTGGCGCGGCTGAAGAAGGATCTGCTGAAGCTCACGCTGCCGATGCACAAGCGGTTCGCGGTTCCTGCTTACGTGATCGGCTCGGCCGTCATCTTGTCGGCGGCTCTCATTTACGGATTGCGGAAACCCGCGCCCCCGGCGGCCGCGGGGGAGCCCGCCGTGACGCGTGATGCAGAGAAAAAGGAGCCGTCTGCCGCGCGAAGCCGTGAAGCGCAGGTGGTCGCCGGCGCGCCCGCCGTGCTGACCATCGGCGTGGAGAGCTGGAGCCCGATGGATGCGCGGTACCTGCCGAAGGCGGGCGCGGTCCGCCTTGGTGAAGGGCCGTTGCGGGAGGTGCCCTTGCCCGCGAAGCTCGAGATCAAGGAACTGAACCAGGCGCTGTCCGTGGAGTTGGTCGTGCAGGGATACACCGTGGGGCGGACTGAAACAGTCTGGTTGCACGGAGGCGAGCAGAGGGAATTGGTGTTTCGCGTATTTCCAAAGCCCGCGCGCGTGACGGTAATGAGCAACGTGCCGGCGGACGTGTATCGGTTGGCAGACGACAAGCCCGCGAGCGGGTTGAAGCGATTTGTTTTCGGCCGGGAGATGCC
>JAKJGV010000083.1:0-342 GCA_022704185.1 Verrucomicrobiota bacterium | reverse complement strand
GGGCGAGCCGTTCGAGTTGGAGCCGTTCATCCGCTGCCGCCTGCACGTCTTCGCCGAGGGATACCAGCCCGCGACGATTGACGCGTACATCGTCAACCCCGGTTCCACGCAGGAGATCTACGAGGTAACCTTGGAGCCGGGCGAGGGGTGGGAGTAATGCGCGTATGAACGCAGGGAGTCAGACATGAGAAAGATCGCGATTGTCCTTGTTACGTGCCTCGTGAGCGTGTGCGCGGTGGCGGCGGAGGGGCCGGACGCGCTGCTCGCGCGCCTGGTGCCGGGCGCCGACCGGGTTTACGACCACGCGGGTGTTTTCACTTCGGCGCAGAAGGCCGAGCTTGA
>JAKJGV010000082.1 GCA_022704185.1 Verrucomicrobiota bacterium | reverse complement strand
CCAGGCCCGATGCCGCTTTCTGCACCTCGCCCGTGATATCCACGAACTGGGTGCGCCGGCCGGTCCGGGCTGAAAAGTGTTTCATGTTCCCGGTATTATAGTTATTAGTAAAAGACGTACAACCCTTTGAAATGACACATCGGCCTTACAGGGAACGGGCGACATGAACTTGTGGATGGGTTCTCTGTTAATCCTGTTTCTCGTGCTGATGACCTTCTCGGCGCTTTTTTCCAGTTCCGAAACGGTGTTTTTTTCGCTGGGCCCGCTCGGCCTTCGCCGCCTCAGCCAGCGGCGGCCCGACGCCGGCAAACGCGTGCATACGGTCATCTCCCAACCGACCCGCCTGCTCTCCACCGTCCTCATCGGCAACACCATCGTGAACGTCGGGATCGCGGCGGTGGGTTATGCGATCGCGGAGCACTTCTTCCCCGGACGCGGCGAACGCATTTCCATCCCGGTGGTCACGATGCTGCTTGTGATCTTCTGCGAGGCGGGCCCGAAACGTCTCGGCCTGCTGCTGAACGAGCCGCTTGCCGTGGTGTTTGCCCCCATCATCCTTCTGCTCACCCGCCTGTTCACGCCGTTGCGCCTGATGATGGAGTACATCACGCGCGCCTTCGAACCGCTCTTCCGGCCGCGCGGACGAACCCTCAGCGAAGAGGAATTCGAAACCGTCCTCGATATCAGCGAGGAGCAGGGCATCATCAACGAGGAGGAACTGGCGATGATCAAATCCATCGTCAACCTCGAGGATCTCAAGGCCAGCGATGTCATGACCCCGCGCGTGGACATCATCGGGCTCGACCTGGCGAAGGAATCGCCCGAAGAATTCCTGCGCATCGCGCGCGACTCGAAACGCAACTACCTCCTCCTCTACCGCGACCAACTGGACCTTGTCGAAGGGTTCCTCGACACGCGCAAGTTCCTGCTGGACCCCGCGCACTCGGTGGACAACGCGCGCATTCCCGCTTCGTACGTGCCCGCGAACAGCCCGCTGAACCGGCTGCTCGTGCAGTTCCAGCAGGGCCACCGGCGTATTGCGGTGGTCGTTGACGAATACGGCGGCACCGCGGGGGTCATCACGCGCGGCGATATCCTCGAGGAAATCACCGGCGACATTTACAACGAGCTGTCCAAACCGCGCGCCGTGTTTCAGCCCGCGGGCCCGCACCGCTGGCTCGTGGACCCCAATATCAGCCTGGAAGAACTCAACCGCCGGCTCCTGCTCAACCTGCACGCCACCGGGGCCGACCGGCTCGCCGGGTGGCTCTCCGCGCATCTCGGACACGTGCCGCAGCAGGACGATGTCGTGGAAACGCAGGGCTGCCGGGTGATGGTGCTGCAGACGATCCGCCAGCGCGTGACGCTGGTCCAGGTCGAGAAGCTGGAGGCGCACGAATGAGCGTGCCCGCGAGCCTCATCCTGATACTCCTGTGCCTCGCCGGGGAATGGTTCTTCTCGGGCATCGAGACCGGCCTCGTGGCGATCAACCGCCTGCGGCTGCAACACCTCGTCCGGCGCAAAGTTCCGGGCGCCCACATCCTGCAGGGCTTCCTTCAGAACACGGATCGCCTGCTGGGCACCACGCTGGTGGGCACCAACATCTGCGTCACCGCCAGCTCCACCCTGGCCGTGCGGCTGGGTCTCCGGCTCTTCGGCCCCGCCGGGTCCCTGGCGGCCAGCGTCACGATGACGCTGATCATACTTGTTTTCGCCGAGTACTTTTCCAAGGCATGGTTCCAGAGCTTCCCTGCGCCGCGCAGCCTGCCCTTCGCGCGCATCCTCCAGTACGCGCGTTACGCGTTGTCCCCCATCAGCGTGCCGCTGATGTCCATCGTGCGCCTCGTCGTCCCCGCGCCCCGCCAAACGGAGACGCCGGCCGAGCCTTCGGTCACGCGCGAAGAACTGGTCCACCTCGCCGGCGAAGGCAAGCACAGCGGCATCCTGACCCCCGCGGAACACAAGATGATCCACGAGGTGATCCAGCTGCAGTCCAGGACGTGCCGCGAGATCATGATCCCCCGGGACAAGATCGTGCACGTGACCGCGCGAATGCAAACGCGGGACCTGGTGGAGCTCGCTCGCAACAGGGTCTTCAATCGTTTCCCCGTGTATGACGAGGAGAAGAAGAAGTTCGTCGGCATCGTGCACATGTTCGATGTCCTGGCCGACCCGGACAGCGAACGGAAGACCGTGGCTGAGTACATGCGCCCGCCGCAGTTCATCGGTGACTACATCGCCGTGGACCACATCCTTCCACGCATGCGGGTGACGCGCCAGCCGATGGTGCTGGTGACCAACGACCGCTTCGAGGTCATCGGCCTCGTCACGCAGGAAGACGTCCTCGACGAAGTGGTGGGGAAGATCTGAGGCGGGGCTCGGGATACGCGATGCGGGGTTCGGGATGGCGATCCCTCAAGCCACTCACCAGAACTGGTACGCGCCGACGGCAAGGACATAGACGCCGAGCAGGAAGTTGGTCACCACATGCGCGAGGGCCGCAGCCCAGATGTCGCGGGTGCGGACCGCGACCCAGCCGTACGCGAGCCCGGCGAGGATCCCCACGAGCCACCGGTCATGCTCCAGCCCGAACACGATGCCGACGGCGATGAACATGCCGGCGTGAAAGGTGCCGAGATCCGCGCGGGTGAAATCGCGGGCGAGCAGCCATCGGTACAGGAATCCGCGCCAGAAAAACTCCTCGATCACGGCGATCACGAACGCCGACCCCCCCAACCGCACGAGCGCGAGCGGCCACCCGCAGACCTGCGGCGCGTAGGGCAGCACGGTCAACGGTTCGGGCACCTTGCCCGGCGGCATGACCCCCCACAGGAGGTAGGCCTGCTGCAGGCGCGGGAGCCGCGCGGCAAATCCGGTCTCGGGCGCGATCCACACGACGAACACCGCCACGCCGGCCAGCAGCGCCAACGGCAAATGCCGCCAATCCGGCTTCGGGTACCAGCGCCAGGGCCGGAACGCAACGAACAACGCGAGACACGCCGCGCTTCGCAACGCGTACTTCCAGCCCGCCGGGTCGCCCAGCATGTGCATCAGGAACAGCCACGCCACAAACGGCGCCACGTGGCCCCACGTGGCCGCCGGAGGCGCGTTCCGCGGCTGCTCTTCAATCCCGTCGCCGAGCTGCTCCGTCATCGAATCACCAATAACCAATCCCTAATCCCCAATAACCAATAACTGATAACCCGCCTCCCCATCTCCCTTGCTTCCTGCCCGTCGGCCGCGCACTATAAGGCATGCGCGTGTACAAGTTCACGCGTTTTTCGCACAGGAGCTTTCAATGAAGGCCATACCGCACATGGATACGGATCGCTTTCTTCAATGGACGGCGACGCCGCCCGAGCCGTTCCAACACCACTACCTGGCCATGTATTCCAGCGTTTACGGGGCCATTGTGACGGACCCGAGACTGATGCTTGTGCCGGTGGACGACCACCTCGTGCACCGCGGCGACGGCGTGTTTGAGACGTTCAAGTGCGTCGAGGGCGGACTCTACAACATGCGAGCCCATCTCGACCGGCTCCGCCAGTCCGCGCGCGGGATCGCCCTGGAAGTCCCGTGGGGCCGCGCCGAACTCGAACAGATCGTCATCGAGACCGCCCGCCTCGGAGGCGAGAAGAACTGCCTCGTGCGCGTGCTCGTGTCGCGCGGCCCCGGCAGCCTCGGCGTCAATCCGTACGACTGCCCGAAACCCGCGCTCTACGTGATCATCTCGCAATTCAAGCGGCCGTTCATGGAGGAACATCCGGGCGGCGCGCGCGTCATCTCGAGCGCCATCCCGGTCAAGCCCCGCCCGTTCGCGAACATCAAGAGCACGAACTACCTCTTTAACGTCCTGATGAAGAAGGAATCCGTGGACGCGGGCGTGGATTTCGTCATCGCGTTCGACGAAGACGGACACATGGCGGAAGGGCCCACCGAGAACGCGGGGATCGTGACCCGCGCCGGCGTGCTGCAGTTCCCCCGGCCGGACCGCATACTCACGGGAACCACCATGCTGCGCGTCCTGGCGCTGGCCGAGAAACTGGTCCGGAGCGGCACGCTGACCGCCGCCGAACAAACCGACATCGTGCGCGACGCGGTCGGGGACGCCGCCGAGATGCTGATCGTCGGGACCACGCCCGACGTTACGTCGGTCGTGGAGTTCGACGGCAAGCCGGTCGGCGCGGGCCAACCGGGCCCGATCGCCGAGGCGCTGGGGAACCTGCTCCACGAAGACATCCTGCGGAACGCGATTCTGCGGACGCGGGTCTTCTAACCTGCGCGGCTCGCGAGACGCTCGCCCTCCAAAACACCAACAAGCGCGTGCCCTTCCGACGGCAGTCAACAAACCGCTCCCCCGCGGCACGTCGGGTTTGGGCTTGCCCGCATCGCCGCATTCGCATAGTTTGCATCCCGTAACGCCGGACAAACAAACGCCTCATGGAAAGGAGTCGGACACCATGAAGAGACTGCTGACCTCGTTGCTGTGCGCCGCTTTCGCCGTTTCCGCTTCCGCCGCCCTGCTGCCCGCCGGAACACAAGAACTGGGTCTGTCCGGAGGCGTGGACTTCGATACCGCGGCCGGGACGCAGATTGACCTCGACATCTTCTACGGATTCTTCGTGGAAGACTCCCTTCAACTGGGCGCAAAGATCGGCCTCTACAACGATGACGACGTCACGGCGTGGACGATCGGGCCGAGGATGGAATACAACTTCGATATCGGCATCGAGCTTTCGCCTTATGTCGCCGGATCATTGATGTTCGCCACGGCGGACGGCCCGGAAGGGTATGGCGACAAAAGCGCGCTGATCATGGGCATGGAGGGCGGCTTCAAGTACTTCATCACGGAGTACTTCGCGATTTCCTCCGCGCTGGTTCTGGAGCTGGCGACCGACGATATGTACCCCAGCGACGGCGACAGCAAGAACCACGATCTCCGGCTCGAGTTCGGCGTCCGGACGTTTTTCTGATCCGCGTCAGCCGCCGATAATCGCCGCCGCGGGAATCGCTTCCGGGCTCTCCACGAAGTCCTTGGAGGCCAGCTCGATCTGGCCGGCCGGCATCGGCATGTACTTGCCCGTGGCCGTCAGCATGACCTTTCCCTCTTCGTTCGTGACCCGGCCCTCGGTGAGAATCACGCGCGCGCCGGGACGGGCCACCCAACCTTCCACCCGCAGCCGGTCGCCCACTTTCACGGGCTGTTTCAGGCGCGTCAGGACTTCCGCCGCCACGCAGACGCGGCGAACGGACAGGATGGCCGCCCAGGTCATCACTTCGTCCAGCAGCGTCATCAGGATTCCCCCGTGGACAATGTGACGATATCCCCGGTCCGCCTCGCGCGTCGTGTAGTCAATCCAGACCCGGCCGTCCGCGACCCGTGATCGCAGACGCAGGCCGCGGGGATTGTCCTGTCCGCAAACAAAACAGGATTGGGTCCATGGGAGTGTGCCGCTCAAATCGCCGGGCTCGGTTTTCATGCACCGAGTTTTCCAGACATTGGAAAAAATGGCGACGATTTTTCCAGGGATTGGAAAACCGGCGGCGAGCGCGGTGCCGGTCAAATCAGCCTTCGCCGTCCTGCACCTGCACGCGCACGGTGGTCTTCTTGAGCGTTTCCTGGTCTATCGGCTCGGCGCCGGGAACGATGGTTCCCTTCAGGTAGGCGAGCAGGCTGGCCAGCGCGCCGCGGCAGGAAGCCGCTTTGCCGCGCACGACGGTCAGCGCAGGAACCGCATCCGGAAGCATGAGTTGCGCCTTCAGGTGCCCCGACTGCGACGGCAGCTTGAAAGCTTTCTTGCAGTTCGGGCAGCGGCCGCGCTTCCCGATATCGGTGTCGCGGACCCAGAGCTTCTGGCCGCACGCCGGGCAACTCATCTTGAAATCTATTTCGCCTTCCTCGCGGAACAGGATCACGGCCATCGGGGAAGAGCGCTCGCTGGGCAGCCGGCGGTAGATCGCGCGGATCTTGTCCAGGGAAATGACATCGAGAAAGCGAACCAGCAGGGCCACGGCATCTGCCTGCTTGATGGTTTCATCCCAGTTGGGGGTCATGCGCGGGTCGCCGGCCAACACGTCCAGGATCACCGCCCTGTTTTCCACCATCGTTTCGCCGGTCGTCCCGGAGGCGTTCTGGCAGACACACTGGAGAAACGTCTCACCCAGCTCGGGATGGATGCACAAAACGAGGATTCTTACTTTTGCGTCGTTCATCGCAAGCTTCGCATTCTCTGCTGTCATGCGATGAATCTATGTACCCCATACGGTGGAGGCAAGAGAAAAAGACCGGGTTTCTGGCAAGCCCCGCTCAACGGACCTTCTTCTGGGCCTTCCGCTTAGTGACGATTTCCTCGGCGATGGCGTCCGGGACCGCTTCGTAGTGCTCAAAGTGCATGGTAAACGTGGCGCGGCCCTGGGTCAGGGTCCGCAACGCGTTTGCGTAGCCGAACATTTCGGCCAGCGGCACCATGCCCTCAATGATCTGCAAATCGCCCTTCTTTTCCATGGATTCGATGCGCCCGCGGCGCTGGCAGATGGAGCTGGTCGCCGGTCCCATGTATTCCTCCGGCGTCACGACCTCGACGGACATCACCGGCTCGAGCAATTCCGGCGAGCCCTTGAGAAAGAGCGACTGGAAGGCGATTCGGCCCGCCTCGCGGAACGCGAAATCGTTGGAGTCCACGTCGTGATACGACCCGTCCACCAGCGTCACCCGCATGTCCACCACCGGGTAGCCGGCGTACGGCCCCTTCGCCATCGCTCCGATGACGCCCTTCTCCACGGAAGGAATGAAGTTCTGCGGAATGCGCCCGCCGACGACGTCGTTGATGAACTCGAACCCCTTGCCGGGATCCATCGGCTCCAGGCGCATCACCACGTGACCGTATTGACCCCGGCCGCCCGATTGCTTGATGTACTTGCCTTCGCCTTCCATCGCAAGCGTGGCGGTCTCGCGGTAAGCCACTTCCGGACGCCCGACCTTCGCCGCGACGTTGAATTCGCGCTTCAGGCGGTCCACGATGATTTCCAGGTGCAGCTCGCCCATGCCGGAGATGATCGTTTCCGAGGTTTCCGAGTCGAAACTGACGGTGAACGTCGGATCCTCATCCGCCAACCGGTGCAGCGCCTCGCCCAGCCGCTCGTTGTCCGACTGGCTTTCCGGCGCGATGCTGATGGACACGACCGGCGCGGGAAACTCGATGGCCTCGAGCTGGATCGGATGGTCCTCGTGGCAGATCGTATCGCCGGTGCGCGTATCGCTCAACCCGACCACCGCCACGATATCGCCGCAGAACGCCTTCTCGATGACTTCCTGGCGGTTCGCGTGCATGCGGAAGATGCGGCTCACCCGCTGCGACTTGTCCCGCGTGCTGTTGTAGATGGACGCGCCCTGCTCGAGCGTGCCGGAATAGATGCGGATGTAGGTCAACTTGCCCATGTGCTTGTCGGCCATGATCTTGAACGCCAGGGCGGAAAAGGGCGATTCGTCGGTCGGTTCGCGCATGTTCTCATCCGCTTCGCGCGCGCAGATGATCGGCGGGATTTCGTTCGGCGCGGGGAGGCAGTTGATGACCCCATCGAGGAGCCTCTGGATACCCTTGTTCTTGAACGCGGAACCGCAATAGACGGGGACGACCCGCTGCGCAATGGTTGCCTTGCGGAGGATGGACCATATCTCCGCTTCGCTCAGATCGCCTTCTTCAACAAATTTCTCGAGCAACGCGTCATCCTGCTCCGCGCACTTCTCGACGAGGAACGCCCTCCATTTACGGGCCTTCTCCATTTTGTCGGCCGGGATGGGTTCCTCGCGGAACTCGGTGCCTTCGGACGTTTCGTCGTAATACACCGCGCACATCTTCACGAGGTCAATGATCCCGCGGAAGGATTCCTCCTTGCCGATGGGCACAACCACCGGCACGGCGTTCGCCCCGAGTTCCTTCTGGATTTCCTCGAGCACGCCGAAGAAGTCGGCGCCGATGCGGTCCATCTTGTTCACGAACGCCAGCTTGGGCACGTTGTACTTCTCGCTCTGGTGCCACACTTTTTCCGACTGCGGCTCGACGCCGCCGACCGCGCAGAAGAGCGCGATGGCCCCGTCCAGGATCCGCAGGCTTCGCTCAACCTCGACCGTGAAATCCACGTGTCCGGGGGTGTCAATCAGCGTGATCTGGTGCCCGCGCCACTCCGTCGTCGTGGCCGCCGATGTAATGGTGATGCCGCGCTCGCGCTCCTGCGGCATCCAGTCCATCTGCGCTGCGCCGTCGTGCACCTCGCCGACCTTGTGAGTCTTGCCCGTGAAATACAATACGCGCTCGGAGCAGGTGGTCTTGCCTGCGTCGATGTGCGCCATAATGCCGATATTCCGTATTTTCGCGATGGGTGTAGCCCTGGTCATCTCGTCCTCGCAGCCCGGCTTCTTCCGGGGTTCGGTGTCAAAAGGGCCGCGAATATGGACTTCCCGCCCCCGGAGTGCAAGGGAAAAAGAGGAAAAACATGGAACGCTGAAGGTTGAACATCGAACATCGAAGTAAGAGGCTCCCCGTTTGGCACTTACATATGCTCAACGCCGGACGCTCGTTGTCCGACGTTCAGTGTGCGATGTTCAACGTCCGATGTTCGATGTTTCGCCCCCGTTCTCCTCTCTTGTCTTTGCATCCTTTCCGGCGCTGGAGTATAAGAGGATCACAATGGCTAAGAACGTCCCTTTTACACACCTGCATTTCCACACGGAGTACAGCCTCCTGGACGGCGCGTGCCAGGTGGACCGCACGATGACCACCGCCCAGGAGCTGGGCATGTCCGCCGTCGCCGTCACCGACCACGGCTCGCTGTACGGCGTGGTGGATTTCTACAAGCAGGCGAAGAGCGCCGGGATCAAGCCGATCCTGGGCTGCGAGGTGTATGTCGCCTCCGGCCGCATGCAGGATCGCAAGACGGAAAGCGGCAAGTCCTACGCGAACCACCTCGTGCTCCTCGCCCAGAACGAGACCGGCTACCGGAATCTCGTGAAGATGGTTTCGCTGGCGCACCTCGAAGGGTTCTACTACAAGCCGCGCATAGACAAGGAACTGCTCAGCGGCCACGCGAAGGGCCTCATCGCCCTGTCGAGCTGCCTCAAGGGGGAAGTCACCAGCGCGGCCGCCCAGGGCCAGGTGGACGCGGCCGTCAAGGCGGCGGGGGTTTACGCGGACATCATGGGCCCCGGCAATTTCTACCTCGAGCTGCAGGACCACGGGATCGCGGAGCAACGCACCGCCAACCGCCACCTGCTGGAGGTCGCGCGCAAACTCAAGCTGCCGATCGTCGCCACCAACGACGTGCATTACCTGAAACCCGAGCATGCCGAGGCGCACGAAGTGCTGCTGTGCCTCCAGACCCAGACGGTCATGACGGACCCGAAGCGCATGCGCTACCAGTCCGACCAGTTCTACATGAAGAGCGGCGAGCAGATGCTGGCGCTGTTCCCGGACCACCCGGAAGCCCTGTCCAACACGATGGACATCGCGGACCGGTGCAACGTGGACCTCCACCTGGAGAAGGAGCTGCACTTCCCGCAATACGAGGTGCCGGCCGGCACGGACCAGAAAACCTACCTCTGGAAGCTCACGCGGGAAGGGCTCGCGCGCCGGTACGGGATCGCGAACTTCGATCGCCCGGCGAACGACACGGAGAGGCTGATCTGCGAGCGCGCCGAGTTCGAGCTGAAAGTGATCGAGCAAACCGGGTTCATCAACTACTTCCTCGTCGTCTGGGATTTCATCCGCTTCGCCCACGAGCAGCAGATCCCGGTCGGCCCGGGCCGCGGCTCCGGCGCGGGCAGCATCGTGGCCTACGCGCTGGGCATCACGGGCATAGACCCGCTGCGCTACAACCTGATCTTCGAGCGGTTCCTCAATCCCGAGCGCGTTTCGCCGCCGGACTTCGACATTGATTTCTGCCAGAACCGTCGCGGCGAGGTGATCGAGTACGTGCGGCAGAAGTACGGCCGCGACAACGTCGCGCAGATCATCACGTTCGGAACGCTGGGCGCGAAAACGGTCATCCGCGACATCGGCCGCGTCCTCGAGATCCCGCTGAAGGAATGCGACCTCCTGGCCAAGATGATCCCGGAAGACCCGGGCATGACGCTGGAAAACGCGCTCAAACAAAGCCCGGAGTTCCACAAGGCCTGCGACTCGAACCCGAACGCGAAGCGGATCATGAAATACGCGCCGGTGCTGGAGGGCCTGCCGCGCAACCCCGGCACGCACGCGGCCGGCGTCGTCATCGGGGAGAAACCGCTCATCGAGAT
>JAKJGV010000081.1:3128-10459 GCA_022704185.1 Verrucomicrobiota bacterium | reverse complement strand
AAAGTACGTTCACATCGGTGGTGGAGATGGGCAGGAAGCTCTATCCGCGGCTTCCGGTGCGTGCGTTCATTCGCTACAGATACAATTCACTTGAGAAGATTGCGCGGATTGCGGTGCCGAAGTTGATCAGCCACAGCCGGACCGACGAGCTTGTGCCTTTTGAAATGGGGCAACAGCTGTTCAATGCGGCATCGGAGCCCAGGGAATTCGTCGCTCTCGCGGGCACCCACGGTGAGGCGGAGCGGTTTGTGGACCGCGTTTTCGGGCCTGCTTCGGGAGATATGCAATAAAAGGCATGAGCGGCCCGTTATCCGCACAGAACGCGGAATCACGGCCGTGTTCAGAAAGGAAGGCAGTGATGAATAGGAAGATAGCACAGGTTGTTGCGGTCGCGATGTTTGCGGGCACGATGGCGTGGGCCCAAGGGCCGGGCGGACCGCCCTGCGATCCGGGTATGAAGCGTGGTCCGAAGTGGAAGGGGCCTCCGGCCGGGGTCGGGTTCATGCGCCTTGTTCGTGACGCCGAGTTTGCGAAGGAAATGGGGCTTACAGAGAACGAAGTTTCGGCGGTTCGCGAGTCAATATACAAGAACCGGCGCGAAATGATCGACCTGCACGCGAAAGCCGAGACGGCGAAACTGGAAGTGCAGTATCTCGAATCGCAGCCCGCCATGGATGCGTCCGCGGTTGAGAAGGCCATGGATGAAGTCGGCAAGCTTGAAACCGAAATCGAGAAGGCGCGGTTTCGCCACCAGGAGGAGCTGAAGAAGCTCATTGGCGAGGAGCGATGGCAGAAGATCACGACGTGTGTGCGCGCGCAAAAGGGAGAGCGGATCAAGCAGCGGCAAATGGCCCGCGGCAGGCCGGGACAAGGCCCCGGCGGTCCGTGCATGGTTCAACCTCCGCCCCCGGATGACGATGATGATGACGCGGACGATGTAGAAGATTGAGAAACGGAAAATCTCCAATTCCGTCTGGTTGATTGCGGTCCCGGCAAGGGTTTGCCGGGGCCGCTTTCTTTTCACGGCTCGCGCGTGATATCCGCACCCAATGACTGCAGCCGCGTTTCGATCTGTTCGTAACCGCGGTCCACGACCTCGGCGTTCTCGATGATACTGCGGCCCTTTGCGCACAAGGCCGCGACGACCAGGGCCATGCCGGCACGGATATCCGGCGTCGTAAGGTGTGTGCCATGAAGCCGGGTGGGACCCGCCGCGACGACACGGTGCGGGTCGCACTGGATGATGTGCGCGCCCATTTCGATCAGGCGATCCACGAAGAACATGCGGCTTTCGAACAGCTTCTCGAAGAAGAGGATTTCACCCTCAACCTGGGTGGCGAGCACGATCATAACACTCAGCAGATCCGAGGGAAACGCGGGCCAGGCACCATCCTCGATCTTCGGGATCGCGCGACCGAGATCCTCTTTCACGCGGAGACGCTGGCCGCGCGCGAGCAGGATCGCGCCGTCCTGCGCTTCCACATGAACACCGAGGCGCTCGAACGGACGAAACATCACCCGGCTTGTCTCATCGTCGAAGGCTGCTTCCACGCGGAGACTGCCGCGTGTGGCCGCGGCCGCCGCAAGAAAGCTTCCGACCTCGATGTGATCTGGTCCTACGGTGCAGGTTGTCCCGCGCAGGCGGGACACGCCGTGGACGATAATCCGGTTGCTGCCCAGTCCTTCGATCCGGGCGCCCATGCGAACGAGCATGCGGCCGAGGTCCTGCACATGCGGCTCGCAGGCGGCGTTGCGGAGGATTGTTTTGCCGCGCGCCAGCGTCGCCGCCATGAGGATATTTTCCGTGGCGGTTACGCTGGCCTCATCGAGAAGGATGTCGGCGCCATGCAACTTGTGGCGGCGGAAAGAGAGCGCCTTCCGTCCCTCCATGCGAATCCCGAGCGCTTCGAGGCCGAGGCGGTGCGTATCGAGACGGCGCCGGCCGATCACGTCGCCGCCGGGCGGGGAGAGTACGGCGCGGCCATGTCGCGCGGCAAGGGGCCCGGCCAGCAGAATGGAGGAGCGCACACGGCGGCAGAGTTCCGGGGCGGGACGCCCATGCCGCAGCGCCCGAGCGTTCAGCGTTACGGTGTGTTTTCGCTGGGACACTTCGACTCCCAGCGAGACGAGCAGGTCGAGCATCACGCGAACGTCGAGAATCTGCGGCACGTTGTGCAGCGTCAGCGGCTCGTCGGTCAGCAGCGAGGCGGCCAGCATCGGCAACACGGCGTTCTTGTTTCCCGCCGGCCGGTAGGTGCCTGAGAGCTCCTTTCGCCCCTGGATAATGAACCGCGACATGCGGGGAAGGATGAAGCATCGCGGGCAAAGGATGAAGCAAAAAAAGGAGGGAGAACGTCGAACATTCAACATCGAGCGCAGAACGCGGAGAGGTCCCAACAGATTCGGGACTTGCGTCGGTCGGACGTTCGGCGTGACCTCTATTCCACTGTCACGCTTTTTGCGAGGTTGCGTGGCTTGTCTATATCCGTGCCTCGCGCCTGGGCGGCGTAGTAGGCGAGGAGTTGGAGGGCCACGATATTGACGATGGGAGAGAACTCATCACGCATATCCGGGACGGAGATGACGTCTTCCGCGAGGCCGGCCACGGTCCGGTCGTTTTCGGTGGCAACGGCGATAATGCGCCCGTGCCGCGCCTCGACCTCTTTGATGTTCGAGATCATCTTGTCGTACACTTCGTCCTCCGTCCGCGTGCAGATGCAGACGACAGGCAGGTACTCGTTGATCAGCGCGATGGGGCCGTGCTTCATTTCGCCCGCGGCATATCCCTCGGCGTGCTGGTAAGAGATCTCCTTGTTCTTGAGCGCGCCCTCGAGCGCGGTGGGATAGTTGTACTTCCGGCCGAGGTAAAGGGAGCTCGGGCCGTCGTGGTGCTTGCCGGCGATCTTCTGGATGTCATCCTTCCGGCCGAGCACGTAGTGGACCGCGTCGGGTATTCGTTGAAGCGCGCGCGCGAGCTCGCGCGTTGCCGAGTCGGAAATCGTGCCGCGAATGCGCGCGATGTGGAGGGTGAGCAGGCAGAACGCCATGAGCTGCGCGGTGTAGGCCTTCGTGGAGGCGACCCCGATTTCCGGGCCGGCCTCGGTGTAGAAGACCGCGTCGCTCTCGCGCGTCAGCGTGCTGCCGCGCACGTTGCAGATGGACAGGACCTTGCATCCCCACTTGCGCGCGAGCCGGACCGACGCGAGCGTGTCGGCCGTTTCGCCGGACTGGGAGACCGCGATGATCAGCGTGCCGGGATCCACCATCGGATTGCGGTAACGGAACTCGCTGGCAAGATCCGTCTCCACGGGAACATGAGCGAGGTTCTCGAACAGGAGCCTGCCGTACATGCCGGCGTGATAGGCCGTGCCGCACGAAACGATCATGATGCGCGCGAGGCCCTTGATGTACTCATCCGCCAGCGAGAACCCGGGAAGCTGCGCGTGACCATTGGAATCTATGTGTTTTGCAATCAGGCTGCGGAGCACGCGCGGTTGTTCGTGAATCTCCTTCATCATGAAGGTCTCGAAACCGGCGCGCTCGATCGCTTCCGCCTGGAATTCGACCTTCTTGATTTCAGGCCGGACGGCACGGCCGTCCAGCGTGAAAACGCTCGCGCCGTCCGCCTTCAACACGGCGATCTCCCCGTCGTTGAGGTAGATCACACGGGACGTCTCGTTGAGGATCGCGGGTACATCGCTGGCGATGAAGTGTTCACCGTCGCCGACCCCGACGATGAGCGGGCTGCCGTGTCGCGCGGCGTACAGGATTTCGGGGTCATCCGCGAACAGGATGCCGAGCGCATAGGCGCCGCGCGCGCGGCGCAAGGCACGGCGGACGGCGTCCTCGAAGTTCGCGGCGCCATCCGCCAGCTCGTTTTCGATCAGGTGGGGGATGACCTCGGTATCCGTTTCGGAGCGAAAGATATGGCCCTTCTGCTCAAGCTCGCGCCGGAGTTCCTGGTAGTTCTCGATGATGCCGTTGTGGACGACGGCGATTCGCCCCGAGGAGTCGGTGTGGGGGTGCGAATTGACATCCGACGGTTCGCCGTGGGTCGCCCAGCGGGTATGGCCGATGCCCGGTGCGCCCGCCAGGGGGGCCTGCTGGAGTTGCTGTTCGAGGTTGCGCAGCCGGCCCACGCATTTCCGGATCTGCAGCTGTCCGTCCAGGAGGACCGCGACGCCGGCGGAATCGTAGCCGCGGTATTCAAGGCGCTTCAGTCCTTCGAGAAGAACCGGGACTGCGTTTCGCCTGCCCACAAAGCCGACAATGCCGCACATAGATTAACGCCTCCAGAAACCGCACCAGCAATCGGAAACAATGTACTGTCACGCATCCCCGTTCTCAAGGAGGATCGCGAAACGACGCCGGAAAACGAAACGGCGGGATGTTGTGCATCCCGCCGTTTCCGCAAGACAAGATATCGCTTAGTACGTTGAGCCGGGCCGGATTACTTCGTTCGTGGCGCCGAGCTTGTTGAAGTTCTCCGCGACGTCGCGGGTACGGAGCGCCAGTGACGCGCCGCCCTTGAACGTTACCACGAGGGCCTTGTTTCCGAACGGGGAGTTCTCGCGGGCGCCGACCATGGACGGCATCTCGTTGTCCACGTTCATCGTGGTCGTCGCTTCGTTCAATCCGTCAACCTGCAGGTTGCGGGTGAACAGCAGCGGCGTTCCGTCAACGGTTCCTTCACCCACGCCGGAGGTAATGCACCACGCGTTGTTCTCGGGATTGAAGTTCAACGCATTGGTCGTGGCGGCGGGAACGACGCCCGGGCCGGCGAAGAAAGAGAATTCCACGTTCATCACGCCGGAGGTGACGACCCAGCGGAAGTAATCGGTCGAGCTCGCGAACACGCGGTTGGATATATCCGTGCTTGCGCCCTTGGTCGGATACGGGGCGGCCCGCATCAGAACAGCATCAAGCATCTCCTGCGCGAAAAGCGAGGTATAGATGTTCTTGCCGTTCGTCATGATCTGGGTCAACCGTCCGCGCAGCAGGGCGTCGGAAACAGCGGGGACCAGGATGGCCGCGAGGATCGCGATGATCGCGATTACAACGAGCAACTCGATCAACGTAAAACCACGCACATGCACACGACGCCAGAGCTTCATCATAGCGAATCTCCTGTAGTAGGCTTCTCGACCCGAAAACTCCCTGTTATCAGGGACATAAATAACACGCGGTACGCAAATCCGTCAACAGCCGCCGAGAAGGTCACCGCCTTTTTTCCGGCCGTACCTTGATTGCCAAAACCGGGGAATCATCGCAAACTGCAGCGGATTGCCGATGAAGACATCCGATTTCGAGTACAAGCTGCCGCCCGAGCTGATTGCGCAACATCCTGCAACGCGCAGAGATGAGGCCAGGATGCTTGTGCTTCACCGGCAGGCGGACCGGCTGGAGCATCGGCGGTTCTGCGACCTCGATGCGTATATCGAGGCGGGCGACCTCATCGTTATCAACAACACACGGGTTTTTCCTGCGCGAATCCGCGGGAAGAAGGCCGGGAGCGGCGGGCAGGTCGAGCTTCTCTTCCTGGAGGAGCGGGAAACGGGGGTGTGGGATGTCTTGATGAAGTCGAGGAGAAGGCCGAAGCCGGGCGCGCGCATCCTGCTGGGGGCGGATGAAGCGGCGGTCTTGCTTGAGGACGGCGAGCTCGGGCGCGCGGTGGTGAGAGTGGAGGCGCGGGCGGGCGTGATGGAGCTTTTGGAGCGTTTGGGCGAGCCGCCGCTGCCGCCCTACATTTCGCGGAAGGGCGTGCCGCGCGGAGACCTTGCGGAGGATCGCGAGCGGTACCAGACCATCTACGCAAGGCAGCTCGGGGCCGTGGCGGCGCCCACGGCGGGGCTGCATTTCACGCCGGAGGTCTTCGAGCGGCTTTCGCGGAAGGGCGTGCGAAAGGCGGAGGTCACGCTGCATGTCGGGATCGGAACCTTCCGCCCGGTGGAGGTGGAGAATGCGGAGGAGCACCGGATGGAGGAAGAGCGGTACATTGTGCCGGCGGAAACCGCGGAGGCAATCCGCGAGACGCGCGCGCGAGGAAAGAAGGTGATCGCCGTGGGCAGCACTTCGGTCCGGACGCTGGAAAGCGCGGCCGGACCGGACGGACGGGTTGTGGCATCGGAGGGCCGGACGGACTTGTTCATCCGGCCCGGCTATCGTTTCCGCGTGGTGGATGCGATGCTGACGAATTTCCACCTGCCTCGCTCGACCTTAATAATGATGATCTCGGCGTTCGCCGGCCGGGAACGGGTCCTGCGTGCGTACCAAGAGGCCGTTGAGCAGCGTTACCGGTTCTACAGTTACGGGGATTGCATGTTGATTCTGTAACGGCGGTATCAAAACCCATTGCGTACGCATGTAAGGTCCCCTGCGGGCAAGCCCGCAGGGGGCCTTTGTCGTGACACGCAACCCTGTTGGGTTTGTCTAGTGCAAGGTCCCCCGCGGGCTCGCCCCGCGGGAACCCAAGTTCATCAAGCTATGATGAAAGACCAAATCACAAGGAGCCAGAATGGAGCGAAAGGCGGAGGTGCCCGATGCTTTCGCTCCTTCATGGCTCCTGTTGGTTTCGGCTGAGCGTGTAGCCTGCGAACTTCGGCACCTGCGGGCAAGCCCGCAGGGGGCCTTTGTTGTGACACGCAACCCTGTTGGGTTTGTTAATGCAAGATCCCCTGCGGGGCGAGTCCGCAGGGGGCCTGTTTCAAGCCGTACCTCGGTTTTGATATAGCCGCCCTCCAGGCCCTTGCGGTCGGACTTGCATGGACGGAGCGATCTTGGTAAATCCGTCCCACATTTCAACCCAACCAGGAAGAGGTATGTCATGGCAAAGAAGACGAAACTGACCGGGAACATGTTGATCGCGCAGAGCGGCGGACCCACGGTGGTCATCAACCAGAGCCTGATCGGCGCGGTGATCGAGGCCAAGAAGCACAAGCAGATCAAGAACATCTACGGCTCGCTTCACGGCATCAAGGGCATCCTGGACGAGCGGTTCATTGATCTCGGCAAGGAAAGCCGCGCGAATCTCGAAGCCGTCGCGAACACGCCTTCCTCCGGGCTCGGGTCCGTGCGCAAGAAACCGAAACCGGAAGACTGCGCGAAGATGTTCGCGATCATGAAGAAGTACAACATCCGCTACTTCTTCTACATCGGCGGCAACGACTCGGCCGAAACGGCCCACATCGTCAACGAGGAGGCGAAGAGGCAGAATTACGAGCTGCGCTGCTTCCACATTCCGAAGACGATCGACAACGACCTCCGCGAGAACGATCACACCCCCGGCTTCGCCAGCGGCGCGAAGTTCGTGGCGATGGCGTTCATGGGCGACA
>JAKJGV010000081.1:0-3054 GCA_022704185.1 Verrucomicrobiota bacterium | reverse complement strand
CCGCGGCTTCCGCGCTCGCGCGCGTGTATCCCGACGACGGCCCGCACCTGATCTACCTGCCGGAGCGGCCATTCCACATCGAGAAGTTCGCGGCGGACGTGAAGGCCGTGTACGCGAAACACGGCCGCTGCGTGGTGGCGGCGTCGGAAGGCATCAGCGACGCCGACGGCACGCCGATCGCGGCGGCGTACACGAAGGAAGTGGACTCGCACGGCAACGTGCAGCTCAGCGGCAGCGGCGCGCTCGGCGACCTGCTGGCGAACATCGTCAAGCAGAAGACGGAGATCTCGCGTGTGCGCGCCGACACGTTCGGCTACCTGCAACGCTCGTTCCCCGGCATCGTTTCGGCGACGGACGCGAAGGAAGCGCGCGAGGTGGGGCGGCTGGCGGTGCAGGCCGCGGCGAAGAAGAACGTGGACGGCAGCGTGGCGATCAAGCGCAAGGCGGGCAAGACCTATCGCGCGGAGTTCAAGCTCGTGCCGCTCAGCGCGGTCGCGAAGGAAACGCGGCACATGCCGGACGAGTTTATCAGCAAGGACGGCAACGACATCACGGCGGCGTTCATCCGCTACGCGAAGCCGCTGGTGGGCGAGCTGCCGAAGATCGGCCGCTTTGCCGGCAAGCCGGTGGCGAAGAAGTAAGCGGGCGAACAATCAATGAGAAGAACGGGGCGGCTTCCGCAAGCCGCCCCGGTTTCTTGTTCTGGCTCCATCAAGACTTTCATCATGCAGTTCCAACACGCCAGAGGGAGCCCGCTCATGTCCTTTTATGCTCGCAGCCTGAAAGGCTGCCGAAACTCAGCCCGGCCCAACGGGCCGGGATTGACGAAGGCATCAAAAATCAGCAACCCTGAAGGGGTTGCGCAAAGAGTTTGCGCGACCCTTTCAGGGTCGAGCGACGACGTCATCGAGGTGTCTTGAGCACTCCCCGCAGACCGCAAAACATGAAAATGAGACGGGTTCCAATCATTGGATAAATGGCAGAAAATTTTTCCAATGCCTGGAAAACGCCGGGTCCTTCGCAATCCGGGCGTTCAGCCCCACGTGCGGGGCTGGCCGGTGGCTGCGATCACGCCGTTCCACAGGTCGCTCTCGGGCGAGACGCGGCTCTTCGACTCCACGGCCATCGCGATGGGGACGTGCATGAAGCATGCGTTCCAGAAACCGATCAGCGCATCCGTCTTGCCGGCCATCGCGGCGTGGACGGCGTTGCGCGCGTAGGAATCGCAGAGAAGGCTGTCGTCCGAATTCGCGGCGACGCTGCGGATCGTGTAGCTCGGGTCAATGTACTTCACGCTGACGGGAATTCGCTCGGCCTCGAAATACGACTCGATGCGTTGCTTGAGGAAGACGCCGATGTCCTGGTGCTTCCGGTTGCCGGACGCATC
Organism: Verrucomicrobiota bacterium; assembly: GCA_022704185.1. Taxonomy (GTDB): domain Bacteria; phylum Verrucomicrobiota; class Kiritimatiellia; order CAIQIC01; family JAGNIJ01; genus JAKJGV01. The sequence goes on along the minus strand of JAKJGV010000081.1, from coordinate 1,667 downwards.
CGTCTCCGCGGGCGCGGACGGCATGAGTTCCTGGCCGGCGCCTTCGGCGACCACGATCACGGCGTGATTGCGCGCGAGCATGCGGTTCTTGAGCACGTCGAGGAACCCTTTTGCGCCGTCGAGGCGCATCGTCACTTCCGGGACGAAACAGAAGTTCACCTCTTGGCTGGCGATCGTCGCGACCGCGGCGATAAACCCCGACTCGCGACCCATGACTTTCACGAGCCCGATGCCGTACGGCACGCCCTTGGACTCGTTGTGGGCGCAGTCGAAAACCTTCTTGGCCTCCTCGATCGCGGTGACGAAGCCGAAGGAGCGCCGGACATACATGATGTCGTTGTCAATGGTTTTAGGGATGCCGATGACGGAGATCGCGAGTTTTCGTTTCCGGATTTCGGCGGCGATTTCGTGGGCGCCGCGCTGGGTGCCGTCGCCGCCGACAAGAAGCAACACTTGTATGTTCGCCGCCGCGAGGTAGTCCACCATGGCCTGAACGGGTTGCGGTCCGCGGGACGAGCCCAGCACGCTGCCGCCGTCCTTGTGGATATCCTCGACGAAGTCGGGGGTGAGTGCCACGGGAGGGTGGGCCGCGGCGGGATTGAGGCCCTGGTACCCGTAGCGGATACCGAGGATTTCGGGAACGCCGTAGTTGTGGTGAAGCTCGAGGACGGCGGAGCGGATCACGTTGTTCAGGCCGGGACACAGGCCGCCGCAGGTCGCGATTGCGGCGCGCGTTTTCGCGGGCTCGAAGAAGAGGCGTTCGCGCGGACCGGCCTTCTCGAAAAGGAGATCGGGATCGTCGATGCCCGTGCCGATTTCGGCCTGGAAGCGCACACGCGCCCGGTCGGGAACGAAATTGCCGATGCCGTCGCCGATGGCCGTGGAAAGTGTCAACGGGGATGCAATGCGCGGCTCGCCAAGCCGCGCTATTTCAATTGGACGAGCCGTTCCCATGATGTTTTTCCACCCATTTCGAATTTATGCCGGACGCTTGCAGCGCTGCAACGAACGAGTACCTTATATATACTTTTGAACCAATGAGAGCAAAGCTTACAGCAAAACGCTTTTCCATCGTGGCTGTTCTGCTTTTCGCGCCGGCGGCGTTCGGGTTTGAGTCCTTGTACACCCGGACGGAGCCGGGCGCGACCGAGGTCAAGAGCATCCCGCCGTTGCTTGCGGTGTCGGCCACGGGGCCGGGGACCGTCTTCGACAGCATTGGCGTGCCCTTCAAGAAACTGTACCGCTACATCCGCGCGAACAACGTGGCGATGACGGTCCCGATCGAGGCGGAGACGAGCACGAACCGGATGCGCATCCTCCCGTCGCGCAGCCTTCGCCGGGCCGACTTGAAGCCCGCGGCGGACGTGGAGATCGTCGAGGTGCCGGAGCGGCAGGTGGTGGCGGTAGGACTGCGTGGCAGCTACTCCGTGGGCCTGTACGAGCGAGGAGTGAAGGATTTGCGTGCGTGGCTCGCGGGGCAGGGCGAGTGGATTGCGGCGGGCGAGCCGTACAACGTGTTCTGGGATCCGATCTGGGTGCCCGGCTTCATGAAACGGTCCGAGGTTCACATTCCCGTGGTGCGCGCGGAGGCAAAGGAGGCTGTTCGATGAGAATATGGCATGGCGTGCTGTTGCTGGTGATTGCGCTCTGGGGGGCGGTTGCGGCGG
>JAKJGV010000080.1 GCA_022704185.1 Verrucomicrobiota bacterium | reverse complement strand
ATGTCTCGTCGTTCGGAAACAAGAGCACACTCACCATCCCGCCCGCCCGGCGGTTTGCGATTTTGACGTGCATGGACGCGCGGCTCGACCCCGCAAAGTTTGCGGGTCTCGCCGAAGGCGACGCGCACGTCATCCGCAACGCCGGCGGCCGGGCAAGCGATGACGCCATCCGTTCGCTGGTCATCTCGCACAAGCTGCTCGGCACCAACGAATGGTTCGTAATCCATCATACGGATTGCGGCATGGGCCTCTTCACCGACGAGGTGATCCGGGGCCTGCTGGCTCAGAGCCTGGAGACGGCCACCGCGGACGCCTCCGGCTGGCGCGACGTCGGCAAGGGGCCGGGCTCCACCGAAGGAGAGTACATAGACTGGCTCACGTTCAAGGATGCCGCGGGCAGCGTCGTGGACGACGTCCGCCGAATTCGCAACCACCCGCTCGTGCCGGGCAGCATACCGATACACGGTTATGTCTACGATGTCCGGAGCGGCCGCCTAGTCGAAGTGGACGGGGCGGCGGCCGTCGGACAGGCGCGCGGGTAACGAATACCCGCCGGACTGAACAACGTTGGGGACAGGCACAAAGGGGTTCGTGCCTGTCCCCGCGTGCCAGTCAGCAACGGACCGGTCACAGCCATCTGAGCTTCCTGCAATCCGTCATCAGGCGCGAACGTGGATCCCCCCGTTTTCAGAGCCTACGAGGTAATCACCACCTTCTCCCACGGAATGGACGGGTAGTAAGCCTGTTTCACGGTTCGGTGCACCTTGTCGCCGGGCTTCACCTGTCGGCGCGATCGCTCGTGCCCGGTCTTGCTCTTCGGCAATCCCATCGGCTGTGGCGATGGCAGGTTCAGGATATCAATATCAACTTCCAGTCCGGCCTTCTGAGCTCTGGCGATCATCCATCGCAGCGTGCAGTCAGACAGACGCTCATTCCCCCAACCACCGCCCACTTCCGAATGCGCGCCCATGAACCAGACTTCTTCGGCATCCTTCACCCGCTTCACCTGGAAGGTCTTTCGTGGTTCGTCCAAAGCCATGGCGTGATGTATAATCGCATCAGGTGGCGCGTCGAGTTGGTAACCAATATTGATATCATTCCCCGGAATCCCCATGGCGGGAACAAGGTCCCACAAACCGAGCCAGCGAATATCCACGGGATACATCTGGTAAACGTATTTCGTCTTTCTTCTCCGGCCTTTGCCATTTGGATTTCGGACCCATCTTACAACCTTCTTCATTGTGGACGGCAAAGGCACACCATGCTCTGTAACCGTGTTTGCGAAATGCAGGGCCAGCGCGCTGCCGCGACTGAATCCCACCACGTCCAGCAGAGCCTTCTTGCCTTGCTCAACCAGCGCACCCACCTTCATGCACGCGTCACGGACAATACCGCGGCCTCCCCATCCGGTCGCTCCGGCCCACATCTGCATGATGAATGCATGATCGTCGTCGTTTCCAATTCCCGCCTCATAGATGTAATCGCCGGAGTAGCACTCTCCGAAACGCCGGACATTGCTCGGGCGAGTGCCCGGCTTCGGACTCGTGTCAATCCAGGTTCCATCGAATCCCACCAGCATGGTGCCCTCCTTGTTGCAGCGAGTGACGGTATGCAAATAGTCCGCCCCCTTGTCGCCCCGCAATCCTAGGCCCGCGCGGAGGCGTGGGCAACGGGAAAGGGCAACCAAGGGAATCACCGGTGTTCACGGATCAACGGGGCCGTGTGGCGTGCCGGGATTTCTGCGGCAAAACGTATTGGCGGCGCGGCGAACCGTCCCTCGGGCTGAATCCCGGTGAGCCGATTTTTGATACAGCCCGACTTGCATGAGCCCCAGATTCAGAATCCGTCCGGAGCGAACCTCGCGCGGTGCGCCGAACTCGACCCAAACGGGTTCCGGGGGAGGGCTGCGGGACGCAGGGGACCCAGGGTGGCGCAAGCTTGCCCCGGGCTGAGATCCTGCAGGCATTCAGCCTGCAAGTGAAAGGGTCGGTCAAACACGTGTGGTCTTATGACCTTATGCGCATATGCGCATAAGGTCATAAGATGTCGGGTGAAGAACCCATAAACGGGGGGGCTGTGTCCGCTTGATGGATCGCCCGCCCGTCACGGCCAGCGCACGTTGAAGCGATAGAACCGATGGCCGGTCGCGGGCGGATTGGTCGTGGTGTTCGGCGTTTCGTCGTCGGTAAACGTGTACGTCGTCGGCGCCAGGTTCGTCTCCAGCCACGTGCCGACCCCCAGGTTGGTGTTGCCGAAACCATACCAGCCCGAGGGCGCGATGAGATCGTCCCTGTAGAAGATCGTGTAGTGCCGCTGCGGAACCGTCGGGATCGTGATCTGCCGCACGCCGGGACCCGCGCCCGCGCCGAGGCCGGTGACGCGAAACACCGATTCGCCATTCGTCGGAATCGTCCCCGCCACGTATTCCTCCCACGCGGCCGACCCGTCCTCATCGGTGTCGCTCGTCGCGGCGGACTCGTAGTCGCTCGTGCTGGGATAATACTGGTCGAGCCACGTCAAGGGCACCTCGACGCCGCTGTTGGTGGTAACCCGCTCCGTGAACGCCGCCGCAATCGCCCCGTCCGCCTGAACATTCGTCCACGTGAAGACGTAATTGGTGTCGGTGTTGCCGAAGACATAACCGATCGGCGCCCCGTTGGTCGTGACCGAGGCAATGCGGTAGAGATTGCTCGCGGCGATCGTGAAGGGCTGGTCGTCGCCCGCCTGAACCGTCACGTCGCCGGACGGCGCGATCCTTCCGTTCGCGCCGGCCGAGGCCGTCAGCGTGTACTCCGAAACCTCCTCGAGCTTGAGATACTGCACCAGTTCGCCGTCTTCGGTGATCAGCTTCGACGCCGTGCCGCCGTCGAGCTGAACGAAGACGCCGTTGTCCCAGAGCTGCTGGCCGGTCAGCGGCCAGCCGTTCGTGATGTACGCGGAAGGATCGCTGGACGCGATGTTCCGCACGCGGTAGAGCTTGCCGGTGTCGAGCCCCAGCAGGTTCCACGCGCCCTGCAGGTCGTAGGAGGCCGCCGCGCCGGCATGAGCCTCGCCGTGACGGAACATCAGCGCGAAAGCGAGCACCACGTCGCTCGTCGCCGGCGCCCCGTACGCATGCTCGTATTTCGCCACGGCCAGGATCTTGCCTTCCTCGCCGCCGCCCGTCTTGGTGAGGAAATAGCGGTTGTGGCTGCGCAATGCCGGACTGCTGTGGCGCGCGCCGTTCACGTAGCCGTACCACTGCGCGAGCCCGTCGGAATAATCGGGCGGGCTCTGCCACACGGTGAGCTTGTTCCATTGCTTGAACTGCGGGATGTACTTGCCGAAGTTCGATTCGTGCCAGGTCAGGAACCCGTCGTTCTTGTTGTCCGGGTCCCACGGGTTGAACTTCTGGATGCCCCACTCCTGCCCGTAGAAGATCATGGGCAGGCCCTCGACCGTGCTGACCGCGCCGTAGCGCGAGGCCACCAGCCAGGGATCGTTGTCGGGCATTTCCTCGTCGTGCCCGGTGAGATTGAGCATAATCGCGCCGCTGCTGTACACGCTCCGGCGGTCCTCCAGCGCCTGGCGCAACTGCCACGAATCGTTGATGTGCTCCTGCGTGAACTTGAACACGATGTTCTCGTTCAGGATGTCGAAGTGCCGGTTGGAACGGTAGCCGGGCACGCCGCCGTCCAGCGTTTCCGCCATGAACACGAAGCTCCACTTCATCTTTCGCGTGCGGTTGATGATGTATTCCCAGAGCTGCGGCGGCAACCCCTGCCCGAAGTCGCAGCGCAGGGCGTCGATGCCGCGATCATCGTACGCCGCGTTGTTGTTGTTCGTGGGATGCCCGGTCTTCTTCAGCCAGTACTCCGTGTAATACGCAAAGTACTTCCAGAGGGCCACGGTGTCCGAGCTCATGCCCGCGTAGTCGTAGACGTCGTCCTCGTTCAGGTAGTCGCCGTTGTTCTCCGGGTTGTGGCGCACAAGCGCCGAGTACCGGCCAAAGAAGAGGTCGGCCGTGTCCTCCCACTTGCCGAAATCGCCGCGATCCGGAGCAACCGCGATGTCGTTGTCGTACACCCCGGTGTAGAACGTCGCGGGCGCGCCGTAATCCTGCCAGTAGGAATACCAGCCGGGCTTCGTGCCGGGCATGCTCTGGGTGACGCTGGTGGCATAACCGAGATCCACGCCGCCCTGCCCCATGACCGCGTCCCACGCGGTGTGATTGAACACCCCGTCGAGCATGATGTGGATCGGCCCGATGTCGCCCGCGTACGTGTCGCACTGGTACACGAAGTTCGTGAACTCGCTCAGCGCGCCGGCCTCCGTGTCGTCGCGCCCCATGATCGAAGCCACAGCGAAGTAGTCGCGCGTCGCGTACGGGCTGCCGGGATCGTAGCCGCTCGGGTCGCCGCGCGTGGTGATCGCGCTCGGATGGATCGGCTGGAACCACAGGCAGTTCACCTGCAGCTTGTCCAGGTAGCCGAGATTGAAGTTCGTGAAGCTGTCGGGGTTGCCCGCCAGCAGGTCCGCAAACGTGCTGCGGCCGTTCTTATCGTTGTGCGTCGCCTTCACGGTCAGCGGGTTGACCTCGTAGAGGGTCATGTCGAGCGCCTTCTTCGGCGAGACGACGATCGCGTGATCGCGGCGCCCGTCGCTGGAATACCAGAACCAGTTGGTGTTGCCCTGTACCTTGTAGCGGGCGGTCAACCGATACGCGCCGCACTTGCTGGCCGTGCCGGTCCACGCATACTCGCGCGCGCCCATCAGCGTCATCGGGTACGCGCGGAAGTACGCGCCGGTGTCGTTGGTCGTGATGCTCGCGCCCAGCGGCGGCTTGATGCCGTCGGGGATGCCGTCGCTGTCGAAATCCACGTCGGCGTAGTCGCGACGGTCGAGGTTGGAGAAGAGCTCGACGGCGGTGAGCGGGTCGCTCCCCGGCACGTTGTAGACCGCGACCACGTCGTGCGATTCGCCCGCGCGCTCGTCCACGAAGAACTTCGTTGTGGTGTAGTTCGCGCTTTTCCCATTTACCTGCAGCCCTTCGGCGCCCGAGACATAGAGCGAGAAGACGAACTCCTTGTCGTCCTGATCCTGTGTGTTGTATTCGGCAAACCGCTGGACGCCGCCGCCGTTCCACGCACCGATCTTGTAGCGGACGTTGCCTGAAAGCGGTAGGTTGCTTACCGTGCCGACCCACCACATCGCGTTGCCGTTCTCCGACGAATCCTCCTCCACGTGGCTGAAGGCCATCGTGGCGACCATCGTGTTCCCGTCGCCGGTTCCCTTGCCCGTCACGCCGACCGGCTGGCCGTTGGTGGTGTAGTAGACGCGCGCGTTGTCCACCCACCGGTTGCTCCCACTCCCCTGCGCGTAACCGATTCTGACCCAGAACTGCACGGCGCCTTCCGCGACGTTCACGCGATTCGAGTTGTGCCACAGGTAGCCCGCCTCGGTGCCCGGCTCGCCGCCGTACGTGAAGCGGAACGGATGCGCCTGCGCGTTCGTTTCGGCGGCGTACGGCTCGCTGCCGATGTTGTTCGTGGAGCCGAGCCATGTCGTGTCTCGATCGCTGTACGTCACCTTAATGTAGTACTCGACCTCGTTCGTCGCCCCGTACGTCACGGTCGGAATCGCGGACTTCCAGTACTTGTTGTTCTCGATTTCCGAATCGAACGAGAGGTTCGTGCCCGTCCAGGAGCCCGTGCCGACCAGCCGGTGGTACAGCGTCCCGCCGGTCTGATTGCCCGGCGTGCCCGCGCCCTGGAACTGGTTGCCGTTGTAGATGTAGACCGTGTTGTTCGAATACGGGTTGCGCGGATTGCGCATGTACGCGCCCGCCGGCTCGTAGTTCGCGGGGTAGTGCCAGCAGTTGCCGAGGTTCGCGGGGGGCGAACCCACGGCATAGTAGAAATTGGTGGTGCCCGACTTCTTCCCGCGCAACGTGCAGAGATCGGCGCTGGCGGCAATGTGATTGGAGGGCAGGGTCGAAGTCAGAATGTAGTACTCGATTTCCGAGCTGGTCGGATACCCGGGTATCGTCGCGGTGTAATTGGTCGAACTGCCGGACGCCTTGGCCGTAAGCCTGGCGGAGGTCCATCCATCGGCGGAGTAACGAACCCAGACGTCTTCTTCCGCGTTCTTCGCGGCGCCCAGCTGGATCGTCACCGTAACCGCGTTCGTGCCCTGCGCTTCATGATTGTCGGAAGCCGCCGCGATGGATATCGGGTCGGCAGAGGTTTCCATCACCACGTATTGGGAATGCAAGGCATCCATGCCGAAGCTGTAGTATTTGCCATTGATCGCATTGTTGGTGAGATTCCCGCCGCTAAACGCAAGACCTCCGATGTTGATATTCTTCAGTGCATTACTTCCTGCACCCCAGTTCTCATTCCAATCCCCATAGCGATCGAACTTGTACTCTGATGCCGCATCACTGGCCGTGCAAAGAAGCGTGACCTTCCAGATGCTTCCGAAGTCCGTGTCCTGGGTCATCCAGTTAATGCCCCAGGCATTCATGTCACCGCGATACGCCTCGGCATGGGCGGCTGCCGCGGGAAAGAAAATAGAGGCTGCACAGGCAAGCAACAAAAAGACGCGCATTCGACTACTCATCACCAACACCCTCCGGGCTGATCTTCATTGAAAATACCCCGGAGAGGGAATTGTTTCCAGCCCGCCGCCCCTCACTCCACCAGCGGCACCGTGCGGAATTCCTTGACGTCCACCAGCCCGCGGTCGGTGAGCTTGAGCTCGGGAATGACCGGCAGCGCGAGGAACGACATCGTCATCAACGGATCGGGCAGCACGCATCCCAGCTTGTGCGCTGCCTGCGTCATCGCCTCGATCCGGTCGCGCACGCTCTCGATCGGCAGGTCCGACATCAACCCCGCGATCGGCAGCGGCACCGAAGCCAGCACTTCATTGTCCGCTACCACCACCTGCCCGCCCTGCAGGCGCGCGATTTCGATCACGGCGGTCGTCATGTCCTGGTCGTTGATGCCAACCACCACGATGTTGTGCGAATCGTGCGCGACGCTGGAGGCGATCGCGCCCCGCTTCAAGCCGAACCCCTTCACCAGCCCCACGCCGGTCCTGCCGGAGGCCATGTGCCGCTCCGCCACCGCGATCTTCAGAACATCCCGTGCCGGATCGGCCGCGATCTCCCCGCCGGCGACCTTCATCTCCATCACCAGCCCGCGCGTGATGATCTGGCCGGGTACCACCTCGATCACGCGGGCGCGGGCCGTCTCGCCGGCCGCCGGGATGCGAAAATCCAGCGCCATCCAGGCCACGTTGACGGAGCCGCGCAGGCGCACGGCGTCCACGCGCCGCTCGGGCAGGTACTTCCCGCCCTCCGCCACCTTCACGCCGGCCGCATAAACCTGCTGCACGCGGAAGTGCTTCAAATCGTCCACCACGACAATGTCGGCAAAATAGCCCGGCGCCACCGCGCCTAGCCGGCGCAGCCCGAAGTACCGCGCGGTGTTGATCGTCGCCATCTGGATCGCCGTCACCGGGTCGAGCCCCTTGTGAATCGCGCGCGCCACCAGCGAGTTGATGCTGCCCTCGCCCAGCAGGTCCGCCGGATGCCGGTCGTCGGTGCAGAAGCTGCAATGCGCCGCGTTCTTCGCCGTCACCAGCGGCAACAACGCCTCGAGGTTCCGCTCCGCGGTTCCCTCGCGGATCATCACGTGCATGCCCATGCCGAGCTTCTCGCGCGCCTCCTCGAGCGTCGTGGACTCGTGATCCGACCCGATGCCCGCCGCGATGTACGCGGCCAAGTTGCGCCCCGTCACGCCCGGCGCATGACCGTCCACCGGCCGCGCGCCCGCGATTTCGAGTTTCCTCAGAACCTCGGGATCACGGGCGATCACGCCGGGATAGTTCATCATCTCCGCCAGCCCGATGACGCGCTCGTGGTTGAAAAGCAGCGTGATGTCCGACGCGGTGAGCCGGGCCCCGGCGGTCTCCATGTCGGTCGCCGGCACGCAGGACGGCGCCATGACGAAGACGCGCAACGGGAGATTCTCGCTCGTCTGGAGGATGTACCGGACGCCGTCCAACCCGTGCACGTTGGCCATCTCATGCGGATCGGCAATCACCGCGGTCACGCCGCAAGGGAGCACGGCGCGCGCGAACTCCGGCACCGTAACCATGCCGCTTTCCAGGTGAACATGCGCATCCATGAACCCCGGACACAGGTACCGGCCGTGCAGGTCCACGGTTTCGCGCGCCTCGTACGAGCCGAAGCCCACGACGAAGCCATCGTGGACGGCGACATCCGATTCCTGGATTTCACCGGAAAGGACGTTGACCATCCGCCCGTTCTTCAAGAGGAGGTCCACCGGCGTTTCCCCGCGGGCGGCGGCGATGATGTCCGCGCGCTTTTCGTTGATATCCATTGTTTAACCACCCGCTTCGCTGGAGGGCACAGAGATCACGGAGAATCCTCTTTCCCCATTACCCCAACACCCCATCACCCCATCCCGCCCGCTCCCCGCGCGCGGATCGCTCGCCACACCTTCTCCGGTGTGAAGGGCCCGTTGTACATCCGCACCCCCGCCGCGTTGTAAATCGCGTTCGCGATGGCCGGCATCGGCCCGTTGATGCAGATTTCCGAAACACTCTTCGCGCCGTACGGTCCCGTCTTCTCGTAGCTGGGCACCAGGATCGTCTTGAGCTCCGGCTTGTCGCGCATCGAGTAGATCCGGTAGTTGAGAAACGAGTCGTTGATCATCTTGCCTTTCGGCGAAAAGAGGTATTCCTCCGTCAGCGCGAAACAGATCCCGTTCATCACACCGCCCTCGGTCTGCCCTTCCGCCAGCTTCGGATTGATCGCAGTTCCGCAGTCCACCGCCGCGACGTACTTCAGCACCTTGACCGCGCCCGTCTCCATGTCCACTTCCACGTCCGCGAAATGGGCGGAAAACGGCGGCGGCGATTTGTGCGTGATCGCGGACGAGATCGCGCCGATCTGGAACTGGTTCGCGGTGTAGAGCGAATAGAGCGCCACCTCGGAATAGGTCGCCGACTTCGAGCCGTCTTTCGTCGCGACTTTTTGATCGGCGGCCACGAGCTCGGCCGGCTTGCAGTCCAGCATCTCGGCCGCGACTTGCAGAATCTGTTTCTTCACCTTCTGGGCCGCGTTTATTACAGCGGAGCCGCTGAGGTAGGTCGTGCTCGAAGCGTACGCGCCCACGTCGAACGGCGTCATATCCGTATCCGATGAATAAACAACCATCTTCTCGGTCACCGTTCCAAGTGTTTCTGCAGCGATCTGCGCGAGCACCGTGTCGCTGCCCGTGCCCAGGTCCGTCGCGCCGATGAGCAGGTTGAACGATCCGTCCTCGTTCATCTTGATCGAGGCGGCGCCCATGTCTATCTCCGGGATGCTCGATCCCTGCATCAGGCAGCACATGCCGATCCCGCGGCGGAACCGGCCCTTCTTCTGCCGCCAGTCCTTGCGTTTCTTCCAGCCGATCTCGCGCGCGCCGAGCTTGATGCACCGGTCGAGTTCGCAACTGCCGATGCGCTGCTCGACCCCCGCCTTGCCCTCGCCGAGCGCGGCAAACACCGGCGAGGTGTCGCCGCTGTGAATGTGGTTCCTCATCCGGAACTCCAGGGGATCCATCCCGATCGCCTCGGCCAGCTCGTCCATCGCGCAGTCGATCGCGAAGCTCGACTGCGTCGCGCCGTAGCCGCGATAGGCCCCGCCGACGGGCAGGTTCGTGTACACGGCGCGGCCCGTGAAATGAATGTGGTTCGTCGGATACAACGGCAGGATTTTGCTGCCGCTGTTGCACACCACCGTCAGCGCATGCGAGCCGTAGGCCCCGGTGTTCGATACGCAATCCAAACCGATCGCCGTGATCGTTCCGTCCTTCTTCGCGCCGAGCCGCACGCGCATCAGCTCCGGGTGCCGCGTCCGGCTGCTGATGAACTCCTCCTCGCGCGTGTACATCAGGAACACCGGCTTCTTCGTGCGCCACGCCATCATGGCGACCACGTCTTCGAGCAGGACCTCCTGCTTCGCGCCGAAACCGCCGCCGATGCGCGGCTTGATGACGCGGATCTTCTGCACGGGGATTTCCAGGCACTGGGCGGCGATGCGGCGCGCGTGGAACGGGACCTGCGTGCTGGTCACGACCACCAGGCGCCCGTCCGAATCAGTGTACCCCATCGTGACGTGCGGCTCGATGGGACAATGCTGCGCGTAATGGCTGTAGTACGAGTGGTCCAGCTTCACGTCCGCCTCGGCCAGACCCTTCTCGAGATCGCCGTGGTCCATCCCGACCCTCGCCGCGATGTTCTTCTGCGGCTCGAACGGCACGGGAATCGCGGCGTGCGCCTCGGGTTCGTCGTGAATGACCGGCGATCCCTCCTTCAACGCGTCCTCAATCGAAAGCACCGGCGGCAGCACCTCGTACTCCACGCGAATGGCCTCGAGCGCCGCGTCCGCGACCTCCTCCGAAACCGCCGCGACGGCCGCCACACGGTCGCCCACGAAACGCACCTTGCGGTCGAACATGAACGTGTCGTAGGGCGACGGCTCGGGAAAGCCCTGCCCGGCGGTCGTGTGCGCGACGCGCGGAACGTTGCCGTGATAAAGGATGCACGCCACGCCCGGAATC
>JAKJGV010000007.1 GCA_022704185.1 Verrucomicrobiota bacterium | reverse complement strand
CCAGTTCAACGAACGCGCGGTCGTCACCCGCTTCACCCAGATACTGGATGCCCTATGAGCGACGCCGCGATTCCCAGAACGTTCCATTTTGTCTACGGGCTCCGCCGGCAAACCGAGCCCTTCCACCTGTTGCACTATCTCTGCCTCGAATCATGCCGGCAGGTGAACCATCCCGACCGCATACGCGTGTACCACCATTACGAGCCGTGGGGCGAGTACTGGGACATGATCCGCCCGCACGTCGAACTCGTTCGCGTGCCCCGCCCCGAGTTTCTGCGCCGATACCGGTACGAAGACCGCTTCGTCGCAAGATATCGCTACGCGCACGAATCGGACTTCATCCGCCTCGAAGTGCTGCTGGAGCACGGCGGCGTTTATGCCGACATCGACACCTTGTTTGTGCGTCCGGTCCCCGACGCGCTGTTTCACCAGGCGTTCGTGCTGGGCCGGGAAGATGACATCACGGACATGAGCACGGGCCAGGTGAAGCCGTCTCTCTGCAACGCGTTCATCATGGCCGCGCCCGGTGCTGAATTCGCGCGGATCTGGCGGCGTGAAATGGAAGCCGCCTTCGACGGTTCCTGGAGCAACCACTCCACGCTCCTGCCGTGGAAACTGGCCGAGGCGCATCCCGGGCTGATTCATGTGGAGCCGGCGCGCACATTCTATCCCTACATGTGGACGCGCGAGGACTTCAAGCGGCTGTTCGAGTTGAATGAACCCCTGAAAGAGGGGGTGGCGAGCGTCCATCTCTGGGCGCACTTGTGGTGGACGGAAAGACGGCGCGACTTCTCGGATTTCCACCACGGCCATATCACCGAGGACGAAATCCGCTCGCGGGACACCACCTTCAATGTGCTGGCAAGGCCCTTCCTTCCTCCACAAAGACCCCGCCTCCCGTGGACGCGCCGGCTGCGATATGCCGCCGCGCGAGTCGCGGCGCGCGTGAGGAATCCGGGATGAAACCACGCCTCCTGTTTCTGTCCCCGTTTGTCCCCGCGCCCGGCGGACACGGGTCCTGCATGCGGGCCTACCGCTTCATCGAGGCGCTGGCGCCGCACTTCGAAATCCACGCCCTGCTGGCCGGGCACGCGGAATCGCTCCGTCTTCCGCCCGAGTGGTGCCGCCAGATCGCCTTCACTCCGCTCACGCTGTGGCCCGACCCGCACGCGCGGATCAAATCCCTGCTGGCATTCCTCCCCCCACTCTACAGGCAACTCTGGCCCAGCCCGTTCGAATGGCAGCGCGCGGCGGCCTGTCGCTTCGACTACCCATTTGATGAAACGAACTTCGATGTCGTTCATGTGTTCCGCTTCTACATGACGCCGTTGATGGACAAACTGCTGCGGCAAGTCCGCGCCGGGAAGCTCTGGCTTGATCTCGACGACATCGAGCGCTCCGTTCGAAGCCAGTTGGCGGAACTCCGGGCCCGACAGGGATGCGCGGCAAGGGCGGCGTGGGCCCGGCTGGAGGCCACACAGTACGCCGGGCTGGAAGAGACGCACCTGCGGCGCTTTGCCCGTGTTTTTGTCGCCTCGCCGGAAGATCGCAAGCGCCTGATCGACACGGGGCTACACGAAGCGCCCGAATGGGTGCCCAACGTGGTTTCCGTTCCTGCCGCGTGCGGCTCTCCTCCAGCGGGCCGCGAGCGGTTCCGATTTCTCTTTGTCGGCACGCTGAACTACGAACCGAACGTGGATGGGCTGCGCTGGTTCTGCGCGGAGGTGCTGCCCCGACTCCGGCAGTTGTGTTCCGCTCCATTTGTGGTCCGGGTTGTGGGCCGGGGGCTTTCCCGGCCTCTGCAGCGCTGGTTCGCCGCCTATCCGGAACTGGAGCTGGCCGGCTACGCGCCGGACATTGAACTGGAGTACCGGGAAGCTTCCGCCGTCCTCGTGCCCGTGTGGGCGGGCGGCGGGAGCAGCATCAAGACGCTCGAGGCTTTTGCGCTCGGGAAACCGGTTGTGGCCACGCCCGTCGGCGTCCGGGGCCTGGGTGTCGAACCCGGCCGGCATTTCCTCTCGGCCGACACGGCCGTGGCGTTTGCGGACGCCTGCGCAAGCCTCGTCTCCAAGCCCGACCTGGGAGGGAGCCTTGCGGCGGCGGCACACGACTACGTGCGCGCGCACCATTCGCCGAACGCACTGGAGCGCGCACTGAGGCCGGCCTGATACGCGCCGGATCTATTCCTCGATCTTGACGCTCCAATCGTGACCGAAGAAGCCGGAGTTCGAGAGGGCCTGTTTGACGTTGTTGTTCCAGCTGTCCTCGGAGGAGTCCCGCAGGAGATACGCGACCTCCTCGCCGGCCTCCGACCAGCCCTTGATCTGGATCGCATAGAAGTTCTCGCCGGGCCGGGTCATCTCAGGGCTGATTTCGATCTTCCAGACATCGAGCATGACCGTGTCGCCTTCCGGCTGGCCGTGAAGCCGTCCCGCATCCGTCTCGCCGGATCCGAGATACAGGTTGTCCACCCACGTCCCCATGACCCAATGTTCTTCCTGGCCGTTCCACCAACGCACGAACACCTGTGCGTCGGCCTCCCCGGAAAAGCGGTTCGCGGTCAGAACGTAGAGCACCACAGGTTCGGTCGTCTTGATGGTCGTGTTCCCATTCCCGAGGAATGCGAAATCCTTGCCCGGCACGTATTCGGTGGTTCGATCGTCCTCGCCGTCGTTGTCGTCGTGATAAGCCCACTCGGTGTTCAGGGCGCCCAACGCAACCACGCTGCTCGCCAGCACGCAAACCACAACCGCGATTCTGCGCATCATGTGTGACTCCTTTCCGGGGCGCACCGCAACGCAATGCGGCCCGTTCCCGATATGATACTGCCATGCCGGGCCGCCCGCAAGGGCCTCCCGCCCTTGTTCGGCCCCAAAAACATCCTTTAACCCCTTCTAATCCTATTGCTTCCGATGACGGGAAGAGCTATGGATAAAGCGTTTCTACTGGCTCGGGGAGAGGGGCGACATGGGCAAGACCACGATCAAGGACATTGCAAAGGAATGCGGCGTTTCGCTGAGCACCGTATCGCTGGTGCTCAACAACAACCCGCGCATCAGCGACAAGACGCGCAACCGGGTGCTGGCTTCCGTGCGGAAGCACTCCTACCAGCCGAACGCGCACGCCCGCGGCCTGGCATCCCAGATGAGCCACTCCTTGAGCGTGGTGGTCCCCAATCTCAACCACGTTTTTGCCGACATTTACTTCGGCGAAATCGTCAGCGGCATCTACGATCACGCGACCCAGCAGGGCTACAAGCTCCTCCTCGACATCGCCAACGAGCAGTTCGTGAAAAGCGAGGAGTACATCAACCTGCTCAAGGCGCGGCGCGCGGATGGAATGCTCTTCATCGCTTCTTCGATCGAGGACGAGTATCTCCGCGTGTTCGAGAAAAGCCCCTACGCCTTCCTGCTGGTGAACCACTACTTCCCCGGCAGCAAGCTGAACTACATTGCGGTGGACTACAAGGATTCCGCGCGGCTGGCGGCGGATCACCTGACCGGTTTCGGCCACCGCGCGATCGGCATGATCGCCGGCATGAACACGTATACCGGTCTCGATTTCCGTGACGCGTTCATCGCCCGTTGCCGGGAGAAGGGACTGTCCGAGCGCAACGTGCCGTGGGCGCCCGGCGGAAAGGACTGGAGCCAGGAAGAAGGCTACGAGGCCGCCCGGTCCCTCGTAGAAAAGAACCCGAACCTCACGGCGATCATGGCCGGAAACGACCGCATGGCGATCGGCGCCATGCGCTACCTGCACACGCGGGGCCTTCGCATCCCGGAGGACGTCTCGGTGATGGGCGTGGACGACATCTCGCAGGCCAGTTTCACGACGCCCGGCCTCACGACGGTCCGGCACAACCTGTATCAACTCGGCAAGCAGGCATGCGAACGCATGCTGGCCCTGTTCCGCGACGAAATCTCGGAATGCCGCGAAACGCTGTCGTCAATGCTCGTCGTCCGCGAATCGACCGGGCCCGCGAAGCGTTGACCGACCGGAGAAACACCGTGCTTGCGCGCTGGCTTATCGTGGACGGATACAGCCTCATGCATCGCCGCAAGACGCATTCGAGTACCCCCGCGCTCATGGTCGCCCGCAGAAGACTGCTTCGCGATATCGAGGACGTCTGCGACGCGCTCGCCGAGAAGATAACCGTGGTTTTCGACGGCAGAGGATCGGTTTCCGATTTCGCAGAGGAATCGCCTCACATCGAAGTGCTCTTCTCGCCCGGACACCACACCGCCGACACGGTGATCGAACGGCTTGTGCATGAAGCTTCGGACGCCGGGAAGGTACTGGTCGTCACGTCCGACCGCGCGGAACGACAAACGGTCGAAGCATCGGGCGGAATAACCATGGGTTGCGGCACATTCCTTGAACATTGCGAAGGGATGCGCAAACGCATCCGGACGACAAGCCGATCGGGCTTCAGGCGGGCTCCCCCGAGCACGCTGGGCGAGCTGTTCCCTTGATGATACACTCGCGGGCAGAAGCACGACTGTTTTGACGATTCGGAACCGTCAGCTCGCCGCGACGGGCTCGTCGAACTCATCCTGGACCGGCGCCGCGGCGGCCTCGTCCCGTCTTCCGCGCGTCAGCAGGTAATGCGCGAGCCAGTACGCGCCGAGCGGGATCACGGCCCCGTAGAGCACGAGTTGAAGGAAGTTGAACTTGAAGGTCGGCGACGGCAGATGCCGGTAGAGGTTCCAGAAGATCAGGAGGCAGCACGTCCAGACCACGCCGAAATTCGGCACGGAATCACCCGCCCTCATCAGGTGCAGGCCGTGGAACCGCCGCTTCGTGATCGGGAAGAACAGGTTTGAACCCATCAGGCCCATCTGGTCTTCCAGCACGTGCACGGACAAGCCGGCCATGATGACCACGGCGGCCTGCCAGCCCCAGATGAGCCAGCCGAGCGCCGCGAACGCGGCGCCGAGCGTGAAGCTGTGCGTCCAACTGCGATGCCACGGCAGAAAGTGCAGGACCACCCGGCCCTGCTCGTCGGGCTGCATGGCAAAGGTCGGCCCGTCGAAGATGTCCACCTTGGTGACCGCGTCGTAGGTCTGCACGATCGGGTAGGCCAGCTTGGCGCGCCCGACCTTCTGCTCCTTGTTCTCGCTTCCCGGCACCGGCACCTGCCCGGTGTTGACCACCGCGCCGACGCGAACGAGGACCTCCTGCTTCTCCGTATCGAACTTGATGCTGTACTGCCGCCAGAAATCCGCGCCCATCCGGATGGTGCACAGTTTCAGGCGAACCGTCCGCTTTTCCTTGACGGCCATCTCGACCGCGCGCGCGGCTTCCTCCGCGATGCGTTGCGGGTCCAGGTTGTTGGCGTCGGGTTCGACATAGATATCGTGATGGTAGAAGAACCGGTAGAACTTGAAGTCGAGCGTGTCCGGAAGGACCCCGAAGATTCCGCCCAGCACAAAGTAGAGCGGATTGCCCTCCATGGCGGCCTGAACGGACCAGGGGCAAAACGACGCGGCCGTCACGCCGGAGATGAAATGTGAAATACCTTTCATAACAACCTTCTTTCTTCGTATTTCCTTCGCTCAGATCAATCCCAACCACGCCGCGATATCCTGGCCGAAGCCGGACATGTTGCACGCGATCGGCAACAGGAGGATGCCGAGGCAGTTCAAACGCCGCGACGCAAAGAGCACGGGAATCAACCCGATGCCCGTCGCGACGATCATGACCAGCATGCCGCCCCACCCTGTCATGACGTAGACGATCGCCAGCACGATCGCCAGCGCGACCACCGATGCGTTCCGGTAGTTCGTCTTCTCGATGAACCAGATCGTCAGCCGGGTCAGCGGAGGCATCAGGAGGAACGCCACCGAGCCCGCGATCGCGATCGAGGCGAGCACCATGTAGTAATCATAATACGTGCGCGGCATGTAGAGCTGCCGCATCATCCACGCCGCGCCGCCGCGCGTGATGCCCAGCCCGGGCACGAACAGGAACATGAACGCTCCCACGTAGTACACGAGTTTCGACACGCCCTGCGACATGATGAACACGCGTTCGTCGCGCTGCGCTGTCGCATGGCCCGCCAACAGACCGCCCACGCCGCCGGTGACGACCGGGAAGAACGCCGCGAACCCGCCGCCCAGCCCACCCGCTCCCACGCTCCGCAGGATCAGGTCGCCGTCAATATCCAGCGATTCGCTGATGTGCTGTTTCGGCACACTCGTGCCGCTGATGATGTTGAGAAGGCACCAGGGCACCGCGAACAGGCCCACGAACGCGGGCATGATGTTCTGGAACGCCACGTCGACGCTGACGGGCGAACGGTAGAGCAGGATGAACCCGAGGAAGCCGGAAAGGAAAAACGTCAGCAGTCCCGCGCCGAGCGACCGCCACGCATCGAAGAACTTCCGCCAGCCGGCCGGCCCCCAGTTGCCGCCCTTCGGCCACTCGGTCATCAGGATGAACGTTATGATCACCCAGAGGATCCAGTGCATGTGCGGCCGCATCACTTCCTGCACGGGCGGCAACACCTTCGGAGCGAAAGGCCCGACGACGAAGACGAGAAAATACACGCCGGCGAGACCGCCCACGCCCGTGATCATCGTGCCCTCGTAACCCCGCCCGAACATCAGGTACTTCTGGCCCGGGAGCACGGTGAACATCGCGCTTTCATCCGGCGCTCCGAGCAGGATGGACGGGATCGTGTTGAGCATGGACCACCCGACGATCATCCCCACCATGAACGGCAGGTAGACCTCCGGCGCCAGCTCGATGCCGCGCGCCGTCAGGGCGAACATTCCCATCACGAACGCGCCCAACACATTGTATGCGTGCAGCGCCGGCAGGATGGAGATCACGCACGAGAGCGCGGTGCCCACGAGCGTCGCCGCGAGAACCATCAGGGCCACGTTCATTTCGCACCCGCCTCCTTCTCCACGCGGATGTGCTGGGGTTTGGCAGGCACGAGTTGCAGCGCGCCCCGATACTCGTCCACCTCGCCGCTGACCAGCACGACGGCCCCGGCCGCCAGCCGGTCCCGCTCCGCGCCCGGCACCCGCCGGTCCCACAAAACCACCTGGATCTCGCCCGAATCGTCGGTCAGCGGAAAGATCACGCCGCCCCTGATGGACCGGGGCTCGCCCAGCTTCCCGCGCACGGTGCAGGTCTGCTTCAGCATGGCCTTCGTGATGGCCGATACCTGGATCGGCGCTCCGGGCTCCTCAACCCGTCCGGGAACCGCGTCCAGCAGCTTGACCTGCCGGGAGTGATTCACCTTGAGCTGCAACTTGCCTTCGTACACGCCCACCGTTCCCTCGACGGAGATCTGCGCGCCGACGATCGGCGTGTTCTCGCGGAGGTTGCGGACCACCGTGTCCCAGTACACGACGGCGATCGAATGCTCCCCCTGCTCGACCACGACTTCGTGCGGGGCTTTGGGAAGTGTCGGGGGGTTGATTTCCTTCACGCGGCCCGTGATCCGCACCGCGCGGCCCTGCATTTCCGCGGTAATGTCGCCGACCTCGATTTCCTCTCCGCGGCCGGATGCCGCGCCGGGTCCGGCCGTCCGGCTGACCGGCGCCTTGGACGGTCTATCCGGGAACTCCAGGTCCGCAGCATTGGCGAGGGAAAGCTGAATGGCATCGCGATAGGTCATGATGCTGACCCGCGCGCGCAGCTTGTTGCCCTTTGCCAGCATCAGCTTGTCCGGTATTTCCTCGTGCACGTCCTTCCAGAAAGTGATCTGCCCGCGGCCGCTGTCGTCCTGGACGATCATGTTCCAGGGAGCGCGGCTGGTCGGTCCCGGGGCGTTGACATCCACGATGGTTCCTTCCACGACCACGCTCGTGCCCACCTTGTCCGCGCCGATCTCGCCCAGCGGGGTGATTTCCATTTCGGCGCTGGCGATGACGAGCTGTTCCGGAACCTGGAGGCGCATCACGACATCGCCGTCCGCCGTCACGCTCAGGCTCCCCGCCACCTCCACCTGGTCGCCGAGCCGCGGAAGGCGTCCCTCGTCGGCCAGGGCCTGCGCCTGCGAGCGGTAGGCATTGACCGTGATCTCGCCCGTTCCGTCGTCCACCATGAAGCGCAGCGACCGGATGCGGCCCGCTTCCTTGAACGCCCGCGCGTCGCCGGAGACGGTGCCCGCGATCTGCACGTAGGCGAAATTCATGGTCGGCTTGATGTCGGAAATCTTGATGCGCGGGATCTGCTGCGTGCGCGCCATCATGTAGAGCAGCGCAAGCCCGACGGTGCCCAGCAGGAGCGCCGCGTATCGGAAGAAGCGGACGCTCAGGCGCTTGGTGACGCGCGCGCCGCAGTACGGGCAGCGGGTGAGCGCGCCGACGAAACGCCCGCAACTTGAACAGATGGTCTCCTTGGGTTGGTCTTCCTGGCCGGGCAAGAGCGTGTCGTTCATGGGCAATGCCTCTCCTTTCACATGCCGCCAGGGGCGCCAGGGGCCGCGCCTCCGGAACCGCGACGGCGGATAGATAGCTTACTACATTGCGGGGCTTTTGGATAGGGCGAGCCCGGACTTCGTTCAGGGCGCTGGAAGGCGGGTTACCGGTTGTGCTGGATCAGCTCGCGGTGTTCCATGAAGTACATCCAGCCGGAGGCCAGCGTGACCGCCGCGACGGCGATGGAGACGCCCAGCGCGATCCAGTGAAAAGCGAAATCGTAGTTCTCCTGAACGGTCGCCGAGGCGGCGCGCAGCAGGTCGTGCCGGACGGCCAGCCCCAGCAGGAGCGCCGAAATCGCGACGATCTGCCAGACGGTCTTGTGCTTGCCCCAGCGCCCGGCCTGCAGCACTTCCCCCCGGCTCGCCGCGAGCAGCCGAAGCCCGGTCACAAGGAATTCGCGCGAGATGATGATCACCACGATCCAGGCGGGAACGAGCTTGAGCTCCACGAAGGCGACAAAGGCCGCGCACACCAGCACCTTGTCGGTCAGCGGATCCATCAGCCGGCCGAAGGCGGTGATGCCGTAGCGCGTCCTCGCGAGATGGCCGTCCAAGTAATCGGTGATCCCCGCGATGATGAAAACGAGCAGCGCGAGGGTCTTGGTGAACGGATAGCCCAGGGAAAGCAGCGCCATCATCAGGATGGCCAGCGCAAGACGGCTGACAGTGAGGATATTGGGTATGTTCACGGGACTCCCGCGGATTCGGCCGCGCTTTCGGTATACGGCTCCGGCGGCTCCATGATCACCGGCAACGGCCTTCGCACAACGGGCGGAGCCACAACGACCGGGACGGCCGCGATCTCCGGTTCCGGCGCCGGCGCCTTCTTCGGACGCGACAACAGGCGGCTCGCAAACACCACCACGACAAGAATCGCCAACGCGCCCGCGATGTAGCGCCACCCGGACACCACCATCCCGCGGATCCCGCCCCAGTCAATCGCGCGCAGGAGATTGCGGATCGCAGATTCCCGGCGCGGCTCCGGCTTCGCTTCCTCGACCACCAGCGGCGGACGCTCGCGCGGCGCGTGCAGTTCCATGTACTCGGCGATGAGAGGCGCGGGATCGAGCCCGAGATAGTCCGCGTAAATCTTGATGAAGCCCTTTGCGTACATGGGAGCGGCCATGCGGCTGAAATCGTCGCGCTCCATGGCCTCGATGTGCTGCACCTTCATCCGGGTGGCCGATGCGGCTTGCGACGCCGTCACCTTCTTGCGTTGGCGTGCTTCCGTGAAAACCTGTCCCAGGGTCGGCATCGTTTATCTACAACTCCTCGTCTCCCGTCGTATTCTGGGGGATCTCGCCATCCAGATCGATCAGAATCTCGCGGGGATCCGAACCCCGGGGCGGCCCGACCACTCCGCGCTCCTCCAGGATGTCCACCAGCCTCGCGGCGCGCGTGTAACCGATCCGGAGCCGCCGCTGCAGCGAGGAAGTGGAAGCGCGCCGCGTCTGACGGATGACTTCGATCGCCGCTTCGAGCAGGTCGTCGTCCTCCTCCACGTCCGGAATGTCCGCGCCCTTCCGCTCGATCTTCTCGTGAATCTCGGATTCGTACTCGGGCTCGCCCTGCAGGCGGATGTAGTCCACGATGCGCCGCAACTCCGCGTCGCTGGTCATCGTGCCCTGCGCCCGGATCAGCTTGCTGCTGCCGGGCGGCAGGAACAGCATGTCGCCCTTGCCGAGCAGCTTGTCCGCGCCGTTGGCGTCGAGGATCGTGCGGCTGTCCACTTTCTGCGCCACCTGGAACGAAATGCGCGCGGGGAAATTCGCCTTGATCGTGCCCGTGATCACGTTGACCGACGGCCGCTGCGTCGCAAGGATCATGTGAATGCCCACGGCGCGCGACAGCTGGGCGAGGCGAGCGATGGAGTTCTCGATCTCCGCCTGCGCCACCAGCATCAGGTCCGCCAGCTCGTCCACGACAATCACGATGTAAGGCAGCCGGTCGGGCGCGCGCTCCTCCTCGCCCTCCCCTTCGAGCCCCGCTTCGCCTTCGAAGAGCTCGGCCTGCTTGACGATCGGGCGACTGTTGTACGCCTTGATGTTCCGCACGCCGGCCTTCGCGAAAATCCGGTAGCGCTTCTCCATCTCCGTGATCGCCCAGCGCAGCCCGATCGCGACCTTCTTGGCGTCGGTGATGACCGGCACGACGAGATGCGGCAGCTTGTTGTACTGCGTGAACTCGACGATCTTGGGATCGATCAGCATCAGGCGCATCTCGATCGGCGTTCGCGCGAGCAACAATCCGGCCAGGATGGAATTCATGCACACGGTCTTGCCCGAACCCGTCGCGCCGGCGATCAGCATGTGCGGCATCTCGGCGAGATCGGCCACGATCTCGCGGCCGCCCACATCCTTGCCGAGCGCCAGCGGCAGAGCGGCCTTGCCCGACTGCCAGACCTCGCTCTCCATGATCTCGCGGAGGAACACCATCGTCGTCTTGGAATTCGGCACCTCGATGCCCACCACGCCCTTGCCGGGGATGGGCGCCTGCACGCGTACGCTCTCGGCCTTCATCGCCAGCGCGATGTTGTTGCTGAGCTGAACGATCTTCTCCACGCGCACGCCCGGCGCGGGAAGCAGCTCGTAGCGGGTCACGACCGGCCCGCGCTCGACGTTGGTGACATCCACTTCCACGCCGAATTCGGACAGGGTTTCCTTCAATACGGCCGCGGAGGCCTGAAAATCGCCCGTGATCGCGCGCGCCGACTCCGGCGGCAGCGGATCGAGGAGATCCAGCGACGGCGCCCGGTATCCGGAGGGCGGCGAGGTCATGGCGATGGCCTTCGCATCGGCCGTTTCTTTCGGCTTCTCCCTGCGCGGCGCGACAGGCGCCGACTTCTCCGGCTCCGGCTTGCGCGTCTCGGGAGCCGGGGCCAGGGGCAGCGAAACGCGCGGCGGCGAGATGATCACCGCCGGCCCGATCGCGGGCTTCGGCTCCGGCGTGCGCGCCTTGGCGACTTCCTGTTCCTTCATCACCTCTTCAAGCCGTTTCCGCCGCTTCGCGATCTCCCGCTCCTCGCGCTCGAGCTGCGCCTTGCGGGACCGGTGCTCGGAGATCATCGTGTCCAGCTTGCGATACAACGCCTCCGCCAGCACCCCGAACTGGCGGGCGATCACCACGGGATGGATTTCGATCAGGACAAAGACGAGAGCCAGCATCAGCGCGTAGGCCAGGATCAGGCTGCCCACGGTGCCGAGGAACCGGACGAACACCCCTTCCCCCACGAGGTATCCCAGTTCACCGCCGCCGCCGGTCAGGCTGAGCCGCCCCTGCAGCACGTTCCAGCCGGGCCCGTGGATCTGCAACAACACGGAGAGCAACAGGAGAATCCCGCCCATCCATGCCAGCTTCGTCCAAACCCGCCCCTCGCGCTTGAAG
This sequence comes from Verrucomicrobiota bacterium, assembly GCA_022704185.1. Taxonomy (GTDB): domain Bacteria; phylum Verrucomicrobiota; class Kiritimatiellia; order CAIQIC01; family JAGNIJ01; genus JAKJGV01. Next base: position 36,843 of record JAKJGV010000007.1, on the reverse strand, counting down.
ATCAGCAACAGCCCGGCGATCATCAGGATCGGCGGTACCGCGTAGGCCGCCAGGCCCAGCACGACGAACAGCCCGAAGGAAAGCCATGCGCCGAAGGGCCCAATGAAGTTCCGCGCCGGATCGTTCGGCGGCTCGCGGAACACGGAGACATCCTCCGGCGTGTACGACAACAGGCTTAAAAGGATGAGGATGCTGAACGCGATCAGCAAAATGCCCCAAAACTCCCGCCAACCCGTGCGTACGGTCTTCTTGCTCACAACCATGCGCGTAACATAACAGCCTCAATAGGCAAGTTTCCAGTTTCAAGTTTCCGCGGACGAATCCACGCTCGACATGCCCTTCCGCGCGCGGCATCATGGGGCGCGTAATCTCCGGAGGCCGGACACATGATCAAGAGTATCCTCGTATGTACCGACGGATCCCCGCACAGCGATGCCGCCGCCGAGTACGGCATTCACCTCGCGGGGCGCCTGAAAGCGCGCATCCTGGGCCTCCACGTGCTCGACCAGCGCATGCTGGACGGCCCGCTGCTCGCCGATATCTCCGGCTGGGTCGGCGCGCAACCCTATGCCGCCCATGTTCAGTCTTTCCGCTTGCTGATGGAGGAAAAAGGAAAGGCCGTCATCCAGGCCTTTGATGAGAAATGCCGGGCGGCGGGACTCGAGCCGGAATGCCGCGTGAAAACAGGGCACCCGCCGCGCGTTATCCTCGAGGAGGAAGCCCGCGCCGAACTCGTGGTCCTCGGACAGAAAGGCGAACACGCCGGGTTGATCGGGGAACTGGCCGGTTCGATCGTCGAACGCGTAGTCCGGTACTCGGTAAAGCCCTGCCTCGTGACGCCGGGCCGCTTCGACCCCATCACGCGAATCCTGGTGGCCTACGACGGCAGCGGCCACTCCAGCAAGGGGCTGCAGGAAGCGTCCGAGCTGGCCGTCGCCCTGGACCTGCCGCTCGTCGCGCTCACGGTGGCCGAGGGCGGACAGCGGACCCGCGCCGACGAAATCGCGCGCGACGCGGAGAAGATCGTCCGCTCGCACGGCTGCAAGCAGGCGAACGTCCTCGTGATGGAGGGCAACGCTTCCACGGTGATCCTGGAAGCCGCGCGCCAGGAACGTTGCGACCTGATCGTGCTCGGCGCGTACGGGCACAACCGGATACGCGAGATGATGATCGGCAGCATCACAACGCACATCCTTTCCCGTTCGCGTATCCCGGTCATGCTGGCAAGATGACGAGAGGAGGGGTTTCAGGTTTCAGGATCGGAAACGAAGAGACAAACCCCTGAAACCCGAAACCTGACACCTGACACCTGAAAACATGGAATGGATAATGGTCATAGCGGTCGCGATCGTGGTGATCGTGGCGGCGATCTGGATCCGCGCGTCCGTCGGACGCGCGATAGCCCAACCGCGGCCCGACCAGGGGCTCGCGCTGCTGCAGAACCAGGTCAACGCGCTGAACGCGCAGATGGCCCAGGCGCTCGATCAAACGCGCAAATCGCTCGACCAGCGGCTGGACAACGCCGCGCAGGTCATCCAGGGCGTGAGCAAGCAGCTCGGGCAGCTCGACGAATCCTCCCGCCGCATATTCGAGATCGGGAAGGATATGGCCGGCCTGCAGGAGGTCCTTCGCTCTCCGAAGCTGCGCGGCAACCTGAGCGAACTTTTCCTCGGCGAACTGCTCGCGCAGATCCTCCCGTCCGACCACTACCGCATGCAGTACGCCTTCCGCGGCGGCGAGACGGTGGACGCCATCATCGTCCTGAAGGCGGGGTTCGTCCCCGTGGACGCGAAGTTCCCGCTCGAGAACTTCCGGAAATTCGCCGAGGCCCAGGCGGACGAGGAAAAGAAGAACCTGCGCCGCACGTTTGTCCGCGACGTGAAAGTCCATATTGACGCCATCGCGACCAAGTATATCCGCACCGACGAGGGCACCTTCGACTTCGCGCTCATGTACATCCCCGCGGAGAACGTCTACTACGAAACCATCATCAAGGACGACGACTTCGGCGGCGAGATGTCGCTCTTCAACTACGCGCTCGCGAAGCGGGTGATCCCCGTTTCCCCCAACAGCTTCTACGCCTACCTGCAGACGATTCTGCTCGGGCTGAAGGGCTTGCGCGTCGAGGAGAGCGCGCGCGAAATGCTCAACCGCCTCGCCGGCCTGCGCAAGGAGTTCGAGCGGTTCGAGGAATCGTTCCGGCTGGTGGGCCAGCACCTCGAAAACGCCGCCAAGAAATTCGGGGAAGCCGAGAAACGCTTCGGGAAGCTCGACGGCAAGCTCGAGCAGGTGGACGGCATCGTCAAAGGCCTGGAGCCCGGAGCCGGGGATCAGGAATCTGAAACCGGCGAGTCCTGAACCCCGCAACCTGACACCCACCCACCCCGATTTGACGCTTGTCCGCGCCCGCGCTCCCGCCTATTCTACGTCCCGCTCATGGGCACTCCGGTCATAGCCATAGCAAACCAGAAGGGCGGCGTGGGGAAGACCACGACCGCCATCAACCTGGCCGCCTGCCTGACGGTTCAGCGCCAGAACGTCCTGCTCATAGACCTCGACCCGCAGGCCAACGCCACGAGTGGCTTGGGCGTCGAGAAGGCCCAGGGGCAGAGCATCTATCGCGCGCTGCTCGGCGAGGTGCAGGCCGACACGCTGGTCCGCCCCACCGCGTACAAACGCCTCGATATCATCGCGTCCGAGGTGGACCTCGCCGGCGCGGAAGTGGATATCGCGCGCGCGGACAACTATCTTCACCGCCTCAAGGAGGCGCTCGTGCCGGTCACGAACCAGGACCGCTACGATTTCATCTTCGTGGATTGCCCGCCGTCGCTCGGCATCCTCACCATGAACGCGCTCACCGCGGCCGAGTCGCTCCTCATCCCGCTGCAGTGCGAGTATTACGCGCTGGAAGGGTTGAGCGTCATCATTGACCTCGTCGAAAAGCTGCGCACCAGCGGCACCAATCCCGGCCTTCGTCTCGAAGGCATCGTCATGACGATGTACGACGGGCGCACCAACCTTTCGCAGGCGGTGGTGCAGGACGTGTACAAGCATTTCGGCAACCGGATTTACGAAACGCTGATCCCCCGCACGATCCGCCTCGGCGAGGCCCCGAGTTTCGGCAAGCCGATCATCGATCACGACCGCCAGTCGGTCGGCGCGGTCGCCTACCTCCAGCTCGCGAAGGAATTCCTGCAGCGGCGCGGCAGCGAGGAGTCGCGCACCTTCCCGTTCCAGGACGAATCCCCCATCGCGGCCGCCGCGGAAGCGGAAGCCGCGCAACCCGAGTCGTCGGAAGAATTGCCCCAGTAACGTGTCGCTCCCCGCCCCCTCGCGGGGTGGGAGCGGAAAGCGGCCGGGTTCCGCGCCGCGCAAGAAAGACCGTGAACCCCGTTCACAAAGGGAGCTCATCGCCGGTCTGACCCCGGCTGCCGATCGCCAGGCAAGCACGTGCTTCAAAGGGATCCGGGCGCGGCCATGCGACGGGCGACGTCCTGGTCCGCGGCGCTGAGCTTGTCTACCTGGATCTTCACGGTTCCGCCGTCGGGTTTGGCGAGGACGACGATGTCTCGATCGAGTTGCATGAAGCGCCCTTCGAGCGTGCGCCCGCTGGCGCTCGTCCAGGTCCGCATAGTCGCGGATTTCCCGCTCTCGTCCCCACCGCCGCTTGACGAGACGGACGCCGTCTGGAGCGAGGGCGCACTCGCCGCCTGCCACGCCGAAAGATCCTTGCCGACACTCCGGATAATCGCGGCGTCCCGCTGCTTCAACTCGGCGAACGTCTTGTCCGCCGCATCCAGCAGCGGCTGAAAGTCCTCGACCGCTTTCCGGGCGCGCTCCGTGCTGGCCGAAGGAGGCAGGGATTGGCCGCTCTTGTTCGGGCGCTTGCGATCCTTGGCCTCGTAGTCCGCGAGCGACTTCCTCAGTTCCTCCATTTTCACTTCGAGCTTCGCCTTCGCCGCGAGCGTCTTCTCCATCTCGTCCATGAGCCTCATCGTGGCAGTGCACGTGGAGTCTATGTCGCGAATCCCGCCCTTCCTCAAAACATCCAGCATGCCGACACTCATGGCCCGCGAATCAATGCGCGTCCCCGGCAGCGCCTGCGATACCTTGCCCTGTGCGTCCACGATCAGGATGAGCGGCGCGCCCGGTTCGGCGATGTCAGGATGCGTGCCGGCGGGAACCTTCGTGACGTCCATCCGCGTGCATTGGAAGAATCGCATGAGGATGCGGAGGGGGAGATCCTGCACGTTCTCAAAGACCCGCTCGTAAACCGTGAGGGAGGTTTTGGCGGCGGACGTCAGCTCTTCCTTGCCCTCCATCGCCTTCTTGGGGTCGAAGATCGCGCGGACGCCGAGGTCGCGCTTCTCCTTTGCCTCGGAGAACACAAAGACGACGGAAGGCATGTTCTTCGCCTTGGCCTCGCGAACACAGTCGAAATCCTCGACAGCCATCTGGAGTCGCGTCGCGGGCAAAGCCGCGGCCTCGGGCTTTCTCATCTCGCCGGGCTTCGCGTCGGCCCACTTGATCGTAAGGTAAGAGCTCACGGCTCTTTCAGCTGCGTTCCGCCGGAGCTTGGCTTCGGAGGGAGGGCAGCTGATGGCGCCGCCTCAAGCAAAACCCGATCGGGCCAGGGCGAAGAGGCCGAGCACGGCAAGGAGGACTGCCAATCGTCTTCCGCTCATAACGGCATTGTGGTGAATCCGCGGAGCGAGTCAAGCCGATTGGGCACAGGGGGATGACCGCAGGAGGACCGGGAGGCTGTTGAAGAATACGCCTACGCTCCCCACCCCCTTGCGGGGTGGGAGCGGGAAGTTCGCGCGCCCCCGACCCTCACATCAAGCTTTCCGCCCCCCACGGGGTAAACCCGTGGGGACGCGGGAACACAAAACGCGACACTAGGCGAGCTTGAGCGCTTCGCGGGTTTCGTTTTTCATGCGCTTCAACTGCCCGCGCAGCGCGATGCGCTTCACCGAGGACATGCGGTCCACCAGCAGCACCCCGTTCAGGTGGTCCATCTCATGCTGGGCCGCACGCGCGACGAAGCGCCGCAGGCGCAGTTCCCGGCTGACGCCATCGGTGTCGAGATAGCGAACCGTCACTTCAACGGGCCTCTTCACCGGCGCATAGATCCCTGGAAAACTCAGGCAGCCTTCCTCCATGACATCCTTCTCGTCGGACGATTCGAGGATCTCCGGGTTGATCAGCACCAGCGGCATCTTGACGTCCGGATTCAGCCGGTTGCCCTGCTCGTCGGTGTCGTATTCCGCGGGTACTTCCACCACGCAAACGGCCTCGGTCCTCCCGACCTGCTCGGCGGCAAGGCCGACCCCGTTTTCGGCGCGCATGGTCTCGATCATGCTCTTCACCAGGGCGCGAATGTCCGCGTTCACTTCCGCCACGGGCGTGGCCGGCTCGCGAAGCACATCGTCTCCGTATATGCGAATGTCCATCTTCATCCTCCTTCTACGATACCCAAACGACCCGGCAAATCAACCGTCCTTGTACCCCAAGCTTGCGCCTTGCCGTTCGGGGGGGCGTTTGCGTAAAGTGAGCCCGCATGAACGACACGTTGATTGTCGTCCCAACGTACAACGAAAAGGACAATGTCCGGGACGTGGCGAAAGCCGTGTTCAACGGCATCCCGGCAGCGGACATGCTTTTCGCGGACGACAACTCCCCGGACGGAACCGGGCGGCTCCTGGACGAAATGGCGGCCGCCGACCCGCGGGTCCACGTCCTCCACCGCGAGGGCAAGCAGGGCCTCGGCCGGGCCTACATCGCGGGTTTCAAGTGGGCGCTCGAACGGCATTACGAGTTCATCTTCGAGATGGACGCCGATTTCTCCCACGACCCCCGGGATATCCCGCGCATCCGGGAGGCGGCCCAGTCCGCCGACCTCGCTCTCGGCTCTCGCTACGTGGGCGGCATCCGGGTCATCAACTGGCCGCTGAGCCGCCTGATCCTCAGCCGCGGCGCGGGCGCGTACGTGCACGTGATCACCGGCATGCCTTTCACCGATCCGACCGGCGGCTTCAAGTGCTTCCGGCGCGCGGTGCTCGAGGCCATTGATCTCGACCGGATCCGCTCCAACGGCTACTCGTTCCAGATCGAAATGACACATACCACATGGATGCTGGGCTTCCGCATCGTGGACGTCCCGATCACGTTCGAGGAACGGCGTTCGGGGCAATCCAAGATGAGTTCGGACATCGTTCGCGAAGCCTTGTGGATGGTCTGGAAACTGCTCTTCCGCTGCGGGCTCAGGCGCAAACCCCGCGCCACCCATCCGAGAAGCGTCGCCGCCGGAGGGACCCCATGAAGCCAGCCTCGCTGTGGCACGCGGTGCGCGCTTTGCGGCCGAAGCAATGGACGAAGAACGCCGTCGTTTTCGCGGCCTTCGCCTTCGCGCTCGGGGACCGCCAGCAGAATCTCGACGTCGCCGCGTTCTGGACCGTCCTCTACGCGGCGATCGCGTTCTGCATGGTTTCGAGCGGCGTCTATCTCTTCAACGACGTGCGCGACATCGAGCAGGATCGCGCGCACCCGAACAAGAAGCTGCGCCCCATCGCCGCGGGCGAGCTCCCGGTTCCCACGGCGCTCGGAATGGCGGCCGTCCTTCTCGCGGCAGGCCTCGCGCTCTCGTGGAAGCTGTCGTTGTCCCTCTTCTACGTGGTCGCCGGCTACGTCGTGCTCCAGGTGGTTTACACCCTCGCGCTCAAGCGAGTGGCCCTGGTGGACCTGTTCGTGATCGCCGCGGGCTTCGTGCTCCGCGCGCTCGCGGGCGGCGTCGTGCTGGAGGGCGTGCGGATTTCGCCGTGGCTCCTCCTGTGCACTCTCCTCCTCGCGCTTTTCCTCGCGCTGTGCAAGCGCCGGCACGAGAAGGTCGTGCTCAGCGATTACGGAACCGACATCCGCGAGAGCCTCGCGAAATACGATCAGCAGTTGCTCGACCAGTTGATCGCGATCGTCAGCGCCGCCACCATCGTCTCGTATTCGCTCTACACCCTCTGGCCGGATACGGTGGACAAGTTCGAGACCACGCGCCTCGCGTTCACGATCCCCTTCGTCATCTTCGGCATCTTCCGCTACCTCGATCTCGTTTACCGCCACGAGAAAGGCGGGCAGCCCGAGCAGATCCTGCTCACGGACATCCCGCTCCTGGTGGACCTTGTCCTGTATGGATTAACCGTGTTTCTTGTCCTCGGCCGATCCACGCCTTCATGAACGGTTGCGCGCCCTGCGCGGTCAAAGGGTTCGGTGCTTGACGCTGGGGGTTCAAAAGCCCTACTTTTCGGCGTTCCAGAATCAGGGAATACCTGCAGTTAACAATGGATTCGGGCCATGGCTGAAAAACAATCCGCCGGTCGGGAAGCGCTTGTCGAAACGGAGGCTGTTTCGTTTTTCGACCGGGAAACGGGCCCTTTCTTCCGCAAGGTGGACTGGAACGCGTTCTGGACCACTTTCATCATCTCGCTCGGCGCCTATTGGTACACGCTGGCGCCCACGGTCACGCTCGAAGACTCCGGTGAGCTGGCGGTCGCGTCGGATTACCTCGGCGTACCTCACCCTCCCGGATATCCGATCTGGTCGCTGCTGACGTGGTTCTTTCAATGGATTTTCGGATGGGTTCGATACAATGGCAACCCGAACCCCGCGTGGGGCGTCGGTTTCAGCTCCGCCGTCTTCGGCGCCGCGTCGTGCGCCGTGCTGGCAATCCTGATCAGCCGGTCGGGCGCGGACATGCTGCGCAGCATGAAGCGGGCCACCGACGTGCTCGGGCTCAAGACGGAAGCCTTGATCTGCTGGGTCGGCGGCGTGACCGGCGGCCTTCTTTTCGCGTTCAGCCCCGTGCTGTGGTCCCAGTCCGTCATCGTGGAAGTGTACAGCCTCAACGCCCTGTTCCTGTCGCTCATCATCCTGCTGACGTACCGCTGGATGTGCCGCCCGAGGGAGGACTATCTCCTCTATCTCACGGCGTTTCTTTTCGGACTCGGCTTCACCAATCACCAGAGCATCGTCTTCGCCGGACTCGGCCTCGCGGCCGCCATCTGGTTCCGCGATCGGCGCCTGTTCCGCGACTGCATGGCGGCCGGCTGTCTCGCGATCGCCGGATACCTGATGTGGAAAGCGTCGCTGCTCAAGGGTCCCCTGCCCGATGCCGCGCTCCGCCAGAAGCAACTGACGGTGATGATGTCGCTCGTCTTCCTCATTTCCCCGGCGGGCCTGTTCCTGATCGAGCGCCGCCTCTTCACCGAATGGAAGCGCGTCACGATCATCGTCGCCAGCCTTCTGCTGGGCTTGTCCTTCTACGCGTACCTGCCGTTCTCCTCGGAGCAGAATCCCCCGATCAACTGGGGCTATCCGCGCACAACAGAAGGCTTCAAGCACGCGTTCACCCGCGGCCAGTACGAGAAGATCGACCCCGTGGCCAACCTGAAGCACGCCGCGCAGAATCCGGGTCATTTCCTCGCGCTGCTGAACACCGTGATCTTCAACCCGCGCGATTTCATCTCCGTGGTGGCCCAGTTCATGTGGTGGATTTCCGCGCTGGTCCTCTTGATCCCGCCGTTCCTGCGTGCCATAGACCGGCGTGCGCGGAACTGGCTCGCGGTCACGTTCCTCACGTTCATCTCGCTGACCGTCATCTTTCTCATCTTCCAGTATCCCCAGCTTGACGTGCAGACGCTGTTCATCGGGCGCGTGCAGTACATCCAGGCCCACGCCGTCTTCGCGCTCTGGATCGCCTACGGCCTGATCTTCGGCCTCACCTGGATCGAAACGCTGGCCGGCGGGCGCGGCGCGGCGAAGTATGTCGGGATCGTCGCCGTGGCGCTCATCCCCCTGGCCCCCGTCCTGCGAAACGCGTACGACGACGAGTACCTGAAGATCGTCGGCGGCGTGGAGCAGAACGGCCACGACTTCGGCTGGCAGTTCGGCAACTGGCAATTGCAGGGCGAGGAAGGCATCCGCGCCGATTTCCAGCACGAGATGTCGCCCGAGGAGTTCGAGAAGGAATGGGCCGCGTATCCGACCCCCGGCTATCCTCCGCCCATGGGAACCAATGCGATCTTCTACGGCGGCACCGATCCGGGACGATTCGTGCCCACCTACATGATCTACTGCGCCAAGGTCCGGACCGATGTCTACCTGATCACGCAGAACGCGCTCGCCGACAACACGTACATGAGCGTCATGCGGGACCTGTATGGCGACACGATCTGGATTCCCTCCCAGCAGGACAGCAACTTCGCTTTCCAGCAGTACGTCGAGGACGTCCAGGCCGGCCGCATCCCCGCGGGTGCGGATGTCCAGTTCCAGGACGGGCGCGTCAGCGTGCAGGGCGTGCAGGGCGTCATGATGATCAACGGCATCCTCGCCAAGATGATCTTCGAGGCCAACAAGCACAAGCACCCGTTCTATGTCGAGGAAAGCTACGTCATCCCGTGGATGTATCCCTACCTGGAACCCCACGGCCTGATCATGGAGATCAACAGCGAGCCGCTTCCGGGCCTTTCGCCCGAGGTCGTGGCCAACGACCGGAAGTTCTGGGACTGGTATGCGGAGCGCCTGCTGAAGAATCCGAAGTTCGAGCGGGATGTCGTCGCGCGCAAGACGTTCTCCAAGCTTCGCGGGGCCATCGCGGGCATCTACGCCTTCCGGCGGATGTTCGACGAGGCGGAGTACGCGTTCCAGCAGGCGATTGATCTCTACCCGCTCAGCCCGGAAGCCAACTTCCGCCTCGCGGACGTGCACATGCAGCAGCGCGAATTCACCAACGCGCGCATGCTGATCGAGAAATTCCTCAAGCTGGATCCGGCCAATACGAAGGTCGCCGAATTCCTCGGCCAGATCCAGGAAACGGAAAAGGCCGACCTGCGGCGCGTGGAACTGGAAGGCGTGTTCGCCTCCGGCCAGGGCGAGTTGAACGCCGCGATGGAACTGGCCGACCTCTACAACAAACTGCGCATGGACGGCCCGTTCCAGAGCCTGACCATGAACATCCTCAACGACACCAACATCCCGGCCAACTACTACCTCATGGTCGCGAAGATGTACTTCGACTCCAAGCGGATGGACCTGCTGGCGCATGCGCTGCAGCGTTACCTGTCGCGGGACGCCGGCGACGCCCGGATCTGGGTGGAACTCGCGGCCACGCAGATCATGCTGCAGCAGCTCGATCGCGCGTTTGCGTCACTGCAGCAGGCGATCCAACTGGGCGGGGAGCAGGCGCGGGAAGCGGTGCGAAAAGACAACCGTTTCGAATCGGTGCGCGAGCACCCGCAGTACAAGGCGCTCGTCCCCGCACTGCGGACCACGCTGCCGATGATGAAGTTGCCGTCCAACCTGCCGATGTTCTGACCCGGGCCGTTCACTTCGCGCCGGGGACCAGGATCAGGCTCCCATCCTCGCGGCGGATCGTCTCGATGGGATGCCGGTACACCCGCCGGAGGATTTCCTCGTCGAGCACCTGCGCACAGGTGCCGGACGCCGCGATCCCGCCACCGTCCAGGAGAAGCAGGCGGGGACAGAAGCGGGCGGCCAGGTTGAGATCGTGCAGCGAGACCACCACCGTGAGCTCCTGCTCGCGGTTCATGCGCGAGACGGTTTCCATCAGTTTCCACGCATGCTGGATATCCAGGTGCGCCACCGGCTCGTCCAGCAGGAGGATCCGCGGTTCCTGCGCGAGCGCCATCGCAACCACGGCGCGCTGGCGCTCGCCGGCGCTGAGCTCGTTCATCGGCCGCTCCGCCAGGGCTTCGAGATCCATCGCCGCCAACGCACCGCGCACCACTTCGCGATCCCTTGCCGAGAGCGGGGCCCATCCCGGAACGTAAGGGGTGCGGCCCATCGCCACGACATCCTCCACGGTGTAGGCCACCGGCATCTCGATCGCTTGCGGCACAAAGGCCAGCGCCCGCGCCAGTTCGCGCCGGGAAACCCGGTCGAGCGCGCGGCCCGCCACCTTCACCTGCCCGGACCGGCACGGCAGAAAACCGCTCAGGACCCGCAGCAACGTCGTCTTCCCGGACCCGTTCGGCCCGATGAGCCCCAGCATTTCGCCGGCGCCGGCAACCACCGACACATCGCGCAGGACCGCGCGCGCGTCGTAACCCGCGCAGACCTGCACGGCCTCCAGCATCCCGGCTTCCGCTTTACGATTCTCCACCATGACGTCAGCTCCAGACCCGCTTCTGCCCGCGCCGCAACAGGATCAGGAAAAACGGCGCTCCGATGATGGCCGTGAAAACGCCGACGGGCACTTCGATGGGATACAGCACGATTCGTCCGAATCCGTCCACGCACGTGAGGAATGCCGCTCCCAGCAAGGCCGCCGCCGGAACCAGGCGTCGGTGATCCGGCCCCACCAGCGCGCGCGCCGCGTGAGGGACCGTCAGGCCGACAAACGCGATCAAACCGCTCACCGCCACGGCCGCGCCCGCCATCAGCGCCGCGATCGCCAGCAGCCACCGTCGTTCGCTTTCCGGATTCAGCCCGACATGACCGGCCACCTCGTCGCCCAGCATCAGCGCGTTCATGTGGCGCAGCCGGGGAACCAGCAGGCCCAGCGAAACCAGAACGAACACAGCGCCGCCCAGCACAAGCCGCGGATCGAACACCTGCAGGTCTCCAAGGAACCACCAAAGGATCGCGTGCAGGCCTTCGGCCGACGACTGCGACACCAGGAACATCAGCAGGCTGCCGCAAAGCGAACTCCACACCACGCCCGCAAGGATCAGCGTGTGGGGCATCGTTCTCCGGCCCGCGCTCGCAAGCGCATAGACGATCGCCAGGCTTGCCAGCGCGCCCGCGAATCCTCCGATGGGAAGCGCCAGCGCGCCCGCCAGTGCGCCGCCGCCGATGATGCACAAGGCCGTGCCCAACGCCGCGCCCGAGGAAAGTCCGAGGACATACGGCTCCGCCAGCGGGTTGCGCAGCACGGACTGCAGCACGACCCCCGCCGCGCCCAATGCTGCGCCCACCAGGACGCCGGCGCCGACTCGCCAGAGCCGCATGGCCAGGACGCCCGCCTGTTCAGGCGCGAACAACGCCGGCGGATTCCGCCACCCTTCCCCGAGGAAGACGCTGGCGGCAACGACCAGCGCGGACAGCAAGACGAGAGCTCGCAGCCTGTTTCTTCTGCCGGTTTCGGATGACGATTCCGCATTCACGCCGCAGGCAAACTATGCCTGTGCGGATGCCGTGTCAATTGCGCGGATCATCGGAACCGCGATCGAAGGTTTGCGACCACTGCATCAACCACTCCGCAAGCGCTTCCGCCCCGTCCATCAAGCGAGGCCCGGGCCGGAGCAGGTGATCGGGCGGGATGGACTGGCAGATCGAACCGTCACGCATCGCCCGCATGGAGGCCCATCCCACGCGCGCCTTCAGGTTGGCCGCCGCGGCCCCGGATTCGAGCATGTAGGCCAGCAGGATCACGTCGGGGTCCTGGCGAACCACCCATTCGGCGCTGATGTGGACATACTTGCCGGACAGGGAGGCCGCGACATTGTCTCCGCCGGCCAGCGTTATGACATCGCTGAGAAACGTATCCCGCGCCGGGGTCGTCAGCGGGCGTCCCCACACTTCCGCGTACACGCGCGGCCGCGCGCGCCCGGCGTAGAAGGAACTCACGCGTTGTTGCAGCGATTCCCTGCGCGACTGCATCCGGCTCACCCACTCCTCGCCCGCCTGCGACTGTCCGGCCGCTTCCGCGATGGCGCGCGCCGCGGCAAGCAGGGGTTCCCAACCTTCGCACGGCAACAGGAGCGTGGCGATTCCCTCTTCCCGGAGGCGCCGCATCATGGCCGGACGCTCGAGATCCGTGGCGACCACGACGGTAGGCCGCAGCTGGATGATGCGCTCCCAGTTGGGTCGTCCGAAATCGCCCACCACGGGCACCGAAACGACGGAGGGAGGATAGTCACACGCACTCGACCGTCCGGCCAGCAGCCCGGTCAATCCCATATCGCAGATCAACTCGGTCAAACTGGGGGATAGGCTGATGATGCGGATCTCGTCCGCGCGCGACAGGCAGGCGAAAAGACCAAGCCACGCGCAGAGAGGAATGACGAAGCGACGCCCGCGCGAAAGGAACGGCGGGCTCAAGGGGCCCGCGCCTCCAGCCGCAGTTGCTCCATCAGCTTGCGGAGCTCGTCGTATTCGTCGGGCTGAAGCTCAACCGCGCGAGCCATCAGCGGGTCGGCCAGTTCGCGAGCTTCCGCGACCATTCCCATCCGCCGGTAGTACTGCGCCATGTGCAACACGAGCGCCGCCGCGCCGGGCCGGATCGCGAGCGCCCGGTCCAGCGCCTGCTTGGCTTCTTCCATCCTTCCAAGCTCCAGGAGAATGACCCCCATCGTATCCCACGCGGGCGCGCTGTTCGCGTTCATCTCCAGCGACCGGCGCACCAGCTCAAGGGCCTCCTCGAAGTTCCCTTTCCGCTGGACGATCCACGCGAGGTCGTTTAGCGCCTCCGCCGAGGGCTTCGCCGCGATGCTCGCCCGGTAGGAAGCCTCGGCCAGATGGACTTCTCCCCGCGCGTACTGGATGGTGCCGAGCACGTAGTTGGCCTGCGCATTGCGGGGATCGAGCCTCAGCAGCTGCTCCAGGTGGAGTTCGGCCAGGTCGCGCCGGGATTCCGCCACGTCCAGCCCCAGCAGCGTTTCCAGCGCCTGGACGCTCGCGGGCTGGACCTGGAGAATCTGTTCGAGATACTCCCGCGCGGAGCGCGGGTCCCTGCGCCGCAGCGCGGCGTGCGCCATGATCAACAGCACGTCCGGCGACCGCACGTTGCCCGCCGCGAGCGCGACATTCGCGTCATCGACGACCTTCGCATTCTCCGAGATCAGGGTCAGCAGGCTCCACGCGCGAAAATTCTTGGGCTGCCGCTTCACGAGCCCCAGGAGCACCTCCTCCGCGATGGGGGCGTTGCCGTCGAGGATCTCGATCGCCGCCTCTTCCATCGCCACGAGATCTTCCGGCGCCCCGGCCTCGCGCAGGCGCGCCAGGTACTGAGCAGCCTGCGGGATATCCCCGTTGCGAATCGCAAGATGAAGCAGGCCGACAATCGCGGACAAGTCCTTCGGATCCTTCTCCAGGATCGAAAGGTAGATCTGCTCGCCCTCAGCATCCATGCGCTGCATGAAGTAGATCGCGGCCATGGTGCGCTCGACCTGCTGGCGGCTCGCGCCGGAGGCCATCGCGCGCTCGATCTCCTTCATGCCGGCGCCGGGCTTGCCGGACATCGCCCACGCCCAGCCCCGGCTCGTGAAGGCCTCGGGCCGGCGGACATAACCGTAATGCTGGGCCAGGGACCAGAGCCGCAGGCGGCTGCGCAACTTGCCGACGAAGACCTCGAACTCCGCCTCCAGCGCGGCCTTTTCCGGGCGCGCGTCGGCGTGGGCGAGATCCAGCATGTTGAGCAGCGCGCTGATGTTGTTCGTGTCCAGGTCCCGCGCCGCGCTGTACGCCTCGAAGGCGAGGTCTTTGCGTTGCAGGTCCTCAAGCAACACGCCGGCGTTGTTGGCCACCTTGCTGATATGAGTCTGAAGCCATTGAATCCAGGGTTGCGCGGGATTCCGGCGGCTCGCGGCCCCGGCAATCTCCTTGCCGAGCGTGTCCCACATCTCTTTCTGCCGGGCGAAATACGATTCCGGGTTGATCTCCTTGTCGCTGCGCACGCCACGGAACATCGTGCGGTCTGGAACCGGCAGAAGCCCCTCCGCCGTCCAGAGATCCGGCACGCTGAGCACCGCCACGGCCCCGGTAACGGTGGTATCCGAGATGAACCATTCCGCGAGCAAAGGCCCCAACCCCACCTGCGCCAACCCCTTGAGCCGCGGCTCTTCAAACTTGGAGGCAAGATATCGGAGGTACGCCCCGCCGGCCTGCGTGGCGTTCACCACCTGCACGGGCACGCGTTGCTCGGCAGCCAGCAGAACGATGACATCGTCCAGCACCCCGTTGGATATCAGCCATTCGCGCCCGTCCAGGTCCTCCACCACCGCCTGCGCGAACGCGGACACGGGATCGCCCCCGCGCGCGTCCGACTCCCTCCAGTTCCACGCCGCGGCGGAAACCAGCACCACCGCGAGCAGCGGCAGGTAGAACCCCCGCCCGATCGCCCGGATGTTCGCCCGTCCCTTGATCTCAAAACGGCTCTGCACATAGAAGAAGAGATACCAGTAGCCGGCAATGTATCCGGCCCACATCGCCGTGAGCACGTAGGGCATCACGAGCAGCGGCCGGGTCCCGAGCAGGGGCCACGGCGCGATCGGCACGTTGAACAGAATCAGGCAGGCCAGCACGCCCAGCAACGCGTGCAGGACATTCGAGCTGAATACCGTGCTGCGCGTCATCGCGCGCTTGGGAAAAGCGATCACGATCAACCAGGGCACCAGGTTGACCATCAAGACCAGCAGCCAGCCGACCTGGGGAACGCTGAAGCGAAGCTCCAGGTACTGCTCCCTGAAAACGTACCACAACACCTTCCAGTAGCTGCCGAACTCCCGCCATTCGAACGCAGGCGACAACGCGTATCGCAACGCGCCGAGAAAGTATGGGAGGAGGCCGGCAAGTGCGCAGAGCGCCACGACCACGATGTGCTGCGTGCGAAACAGGCCGGAGCGCCAGAGGATGTAAGCCATCAGCAACGCGTAGATCGGGACCAGGAGGACGAACGTCGCGAACTGGGTGAGCCCGAGCGCGAAGAACAACGCCGAAAGGCAACCCCACCCGAGCTTCTTCGTATCGAGAAATCGCACCGTCAACCAGACGGTGAACAACAACATCAGGGTGTCGAACGACGCCGGGTGCGTTCGGTTGGAGACCACCCAGAACGGGGTGCAAACCGCGAGAAAGACGGCGGCGACGATTCCCGAAAGGACCTGCAGCCCTTCCATCGGGAAGCGGGCTTCCGCTTCTTCCGCCGTGCGATCGCGCGGGATTCGCGACACCAGCGTGAACATCAACCACACCGACGCGGCCCCGCAGACGGCGCTGAACAGGTTGAGCTTCAGGACGGTCGCGCCCAGGGGAATCGCGGCCAGGATGTTCAGCGCCACGCCCCAGAGGAACCGGGAAAGCGGAGGAAACGGGAACAAGCCCAACTGCTCGACGATGTGCCGCGCAAACGGCCCCGGGGCCGCGTAACGGCTCATCGTGAGGACGTACAGCACGAGCGATGCAAGAAACAGGATCGGTCCGATCTTCCGCCGGTGGTTCTCAGCCAGCCTGTCCAGTATGGGGCGCATGGGCCGGATGTTACGGGATGATGCCGGACGTGGCAACGCCGAAGAAACGCAGAAAAGACGCCGTACCCGTTGAAAAAGGCATGAATGGAGGTAGATTAGTCACGCGCTGTCTCCAGTGCGTTATCATGAAAACTGCGGTCTTCAATACCAAGCCGTACGACGAGGAATTCCTGCGCGCCGCCAATCGCGCGTTCCGGCACAAACTCACCTTCCTGGAACCGCGCCTCTCGACGCAGACCGTCAGCCTCGCCGCCGGATATGAGGCCGTCTGCGTGTTCGTGCACGACGAGGTCAGCGCCCCCGTGCTCGATCAGCTTCACGCCAACGGCACACGCGTGGTCGCCCTCCGCTGCGCCGGCTTCAACAACGTGGACCTCAAGACCGCGGCTCGACTCGGCATGAAGATCGTCCGCGTCCCCGCCTACTCCCCGTCCGCAGTGGCGGAACACACGGTCGGGCTGATACTGACGCTGAACCGCAAGATCTACAAGGCGTACACGCGCGTCCGCGAGGGGAACTTCTCCCTCGACGGATTGCTGGGGTTCGACATGCGCGGGCGCACGGTGGGAGTCATCGGCACCGGCAAGATCGGCGCCATCGTCGCGCGTATCGTCAGGGGATTCGCCTGCGAAGTGCTCGCGCACGACGTGCGGCGCAATCCGGAGGTCGAGCAGCTCGGCGCGCGATACGTGGCGCTGAACGAACTGTACAGGAAGTCGGACATCATCACGCTGCATTGCCCGCTGATCCCCGAAACGTATCACCTGATCGGCGCGGAGGCCGTGAGGCGCATGAAGCCCGGCGTCATGCTCATCAACTCCAGCCGCGGCGAGCTGATTGACACCCGGACCGTCATCGCCGGGCTGAAATCGGGCAAGATCGGGTATCTCGGGCTCGATGTATACGAGGAAGAAGCGGATCTGTTCTTCGAGGACCTCTCAACGCGGGTGATTCAGGATGATGTCTTCTCGCGCCTGCTGACCTTCCCGAACGTCATTATCACCGGCCACCAGGCCTTCTTCACACGCGAAGCGATGCGGAACATCGCCGAGACCACGCTGCAGAATGTCGCGGATGTGGAGGCGGGCCGCGCGTGCCGGAACATTATTGATGCCGGCCTTGCCAAGAAGTAATGCCCATGTCATCCCGAGCGTGCCCTGCGTCCCGCGGGGCGAAGCGAGGGATCTCTGCGCGGGCAGAGGCGGCAAGACGGGAGAGAGATCCCTCCTCGCGCAGCGCTCGTCGGGATGAGAAACAGTTCTTGGATCTCAGCCGTTGCCAGCCGGATGTAGACTTCTCCCTCTCCCTCCGGGAAAGGGTCGGGGTGAGGGGATCCTAACCCGCCAGGTACTCGTTGATCGCTTTCGCCGCGGTTCGGCCCTGCCCCATCGCGAGGATCACGGTCGCCGCGCCCAGCACGATGTCGCCGCCGGCATAAACCCCGGGTATCGAGGTGCGGCCGTTTTCGTCCACGATGATGTGGCCCCACTTGTTGACGTTCAGCTCCGGCGTGGTCTGCTTGATCAAAGGATTCGAGTCGTTGCCGATCGCGACAATCACTGCGTCGCACTCGATCATGAATTCGCTGCCCTTGAGCTCCACCGGCCGCCGCCGCCCCGAAGCATCCGGCTCGCCGAGCTCGTACCGCAGGCACTCGATTCCCGTCACGCGGCCGTACTCGTCGCCGAGGATGCGCTTCGCGTTCTGCAACAGGTGGAACTCGATGCCCTCCTCCTTCGCGTGCCGGACCTCCTCCACGCGCGCGGGCATTTCGACCTCCGTGCGCCGGTACACGACATGCACTTCGCCGGCCCCCAGGCGCAGGGCCACTCGAGCGGCATCCATCGCCACGTTGCCCCCGCCCAGCACCACCACCTTGCGCGACGGCATGATCGGCGTGTCCGCCTTGCCGACCTCGTAAGCCTTCATCAGGTTCGCGCGCGTGAGATACTCGTTTGCGGAGAAGACGCCGATCAGGTTCTCGCCCTCGATGTTCATGAACTTCGGAAGACCCGCGCCCGTTCCGACAAAAATCGCGTGGTAGCCGTCCTTGGTCATGAGGTCCGTGAGCTTCCGTGTGCGCCCGACCACGTAGTTGGTGCGCAGTTCCACGCCCATCGCCGCGAGCGTATCGATCTCCATCTGCACGATCTTCTTCGGCAGGCGGAATTCCGGGATGCCGTAGATCATCACTCCGCCGGGCTTGTGGAACGCCTCGAAGATGGTCACCGCATGCCCTTCGCGGCGCACGTCGGCCGCGACCACGAGGCTGGCCGGCCCGCTTCCGATCACCGCGACCTTCTTGCCCGTTTCAGGCTTCACCGCGGGGACATCAAAGGACTGGTTCTCCCTCTCCCAGTCGGCGACGTAGCGTTCCAGCCGCCCGATGTTCACGGCCTTGTCCACATCCTTCAGCGCCTTCCCCACCGTACAGGGCGCCTGGCATTGCACCTCCTGGGGGCAGACCCGGCCGCAGACCGCAGGCAACAGGCTGTTGCGCTTGATGATATCCACGCTCTTCTGGTAATCGCCGTCCGCGATCGCCTTCACAAATGCGGGAATGTCAATGCGAACCGGACAGCCCTCGATGCACGGCGCGTTCTTGCACTGGAGGCAACGCAGCGCCTCCAGCCGCGCCTGCTCCTGCGAGTAGCCGAGCGCGACCTCGGACACATTGCGCCGCCGCTCCGCGGGATCCTGCGCCGGCATCTCCTGCGCCGGGATCGCCATGCGCTCCTTGGGCTTGAGGGCGTCCTTGCGGGGGAGAAGCGCGTCGAGGTGCTTGCGCGCTTCGGCATTAAGCTGTTCGGCCGATTTGTGGCTCATGACTGAAACATGAAACTGGAAACTCGAAACTGGAAACCTGCCCTGAAACAACCGACGCGGGCCGAGTTTCAAGTTTCCAGTTTCAAGTTTCTCTTCTCCATCTCCATCTCCATCTCCATCTCCAAGTGGCACTTTTCATGCGCCATGTCTTCCTGCTTCTTGTACGCACCGAGGCGTTTCATCAGATTGTCGAAATCCACAAGATGACCGTCGAACTCCGGCCCGTCCACGCAGGTGAACTTGGTCTGACCGCCGACGGTCACGCGGCAGCCGCCGCACATCCCCGTGCCGTCAATCATGATCGAATTCAGCGAGACCACCGTCGGCACGCCGAACGGGCGCGTCGTCTCCGCGCAAAACTTCATCATGATCGGCGGCCCGATCGCCACCACCATGTCCGGCTTCGGATCGCGCTCGCACAGCTCCTTCAGCGGCGCCGTGACCAGCGCCTTGCGGCCGTACGAACCGTCATCGGTGCAGATGATCAATTCGTCCGCGATCGCGCGCATCCGGTCCTCCAGAATCACGAGGTCCTTCGTCCGCGCGCCGATGATGATGACCACCCGGTTCCCCGCGCGCTTCATCCCCTGCGCGATCGGGTGCAGCGGCGCGACGCCGATCCCGCCGCCCACGCAGACGACCGTGCCGACCTTCTCGATGTGCGTCGGCTGCCCGAGCGGGCCGACCAGATTCTCGATCTTGTCGCCCTCGCTGAGCAGCGCAAGGCGGTGCGTCGTCTTGCCCACCGTCTGGAAAACAAGCGTGATGCTGCCCTCGACCGGGTCCGCATCCGCGATCGTCAACGGAATGCGTTCGCCGAAGTTGTCGTCGAGCTGCAGAATGACAAACTGCCCCGGCTTGCGCTCCTCCGCGATCAGCGGCGCGCGGACCGTCATCATGAAAACTTCGGCCGATAGCTGCTTTTTTACGAGAATCGTGTTCACACCATGCCTCATACGGCAATGTATTGCCGTTTGACCCGCGCATCATTAAGTGAACCAACCGGGGCTTCAAGGAAAAACTGAGGGACAACCATGTTTAGAGCAGATTAAGCTGAACTGTAGTCGCGGTATGTCTTGAAACGGGCCCCCTGCGGGCTTGCTTGCCCGCCGCGTAGGAGGGCCCCGCAGGAGCCGAAGTCCGCAGGCTACACGCTCAACCGACAACCCACATGAGCCCGGACGGAGCGAAAAAGAGGTTCCCTCCCCCTTTCGCTCCATCCGGGCTCTTGTTGTTTTGGGTTTTCATCATAGCTTGATGAACTTGGGTTCCTGCGGGGCAAGCCCGCAGGGGACCCTTCTCAACATTCACTTAAGACAGTTCTTTCGAGTACACCGCGAGATCGCGTTCGGAGAAACAACAGAAAACGACATCCATCTGCATTTCGTTCTGCTTGAGGAACTCCCGCACCGTAGCCACCGCAATCCGGGTTGCTTCCTCGATGGGATACCCATAAACGCCCGTGCTGATCGCGGGGAATGCGATGCTTTTCACGCCATGCTCCAGCGCCACCTCCAACGATCGGCGGTAGCAGCCTGCAAGCATTTCGGGTTCTCCGGAATGACCGCCGCGCCAGACGGGCCCGACGGTATGGATGACATGCTTTGCCGGAAGCTTGTATCCGCGCGTTATCTTCGCGTCGCCCACGGCACAGCCGCCAAGACCACGGCATTCCTCCAGCAGCGCCGGCCCCGCGGCCCGGTGAATCGCGCCATCCACCCCGCCCCCGCCGAGCAAGGTTGTGTTCGCCGCGTTGACGATCGCGTCCACCTTCAACGTCGTAATGTCTGCCGTGATCGCTTTCATGGCTGTTGTCGCAACGGCTTCCAGACCGTCTCGGCCAGCATGAGGCTCTTGGAGTCCGACGGCCTGAGCACGCGATGCAGCGCCCGCTCGCCGGGACGCATCGCGCCGAACTGGGATACGATGCGATCTCCGTAGTTGCTCTCCGATTTGAACGCCACGTGCAGTTCCGTCAGCACATTGTCGTTTCGCCAGGCAGCCGGAACCGCCTCGATGGCCCATTCGATGAAATTGACGTTGTTGACGTGGTTGTTCACGTCGATATCGCTGAGGCGGACGTTGAAGCTCATCTCTGCGTCAATGCGCTCGGGACCCACCGGCTCATCCCGGAAGAGCGCGTCATGGAAGGCGATGGCGCTCGAGCGCAGAATGGAGTGTTCCAGTTCGTCGGGGATGCGCTGCGGGCGTCGCTTCTTCGCATCTATAATGATCCATGAACTGGTCGCAGTGCCCAGGACCTCATCCCCGCTGTCGCGGATTTCGAAGTCTCGGTAGGCATACAGGCGGTTCCTGCCGGACGGCCAGGTCGAGACGGATATCGTATCGCCCCACACCGGGTACCGGACCATGTTCACATGCAGACGCAGCAACACCCAGGTCTTGTCGTGCCCCTCCCGGTCCGCAAGGGCGAACCCCAGCCGCGCGGCATGCAGCCAGGCCGTTTCCTGGAGATAGTTGCAGAGGGTCTGCAGCGTGACCCGGCGCGAAGCGTCCGATTCGTACGACCGCACCGTGAACGGCACGGTCATGATCTTGTCCTGTTCCGACATGGTTGTATCTCCCCGCCCAGAACCTGGAGCTCCTCGGCGGCGGACACGCAGATAGGTCAAGAACGTTGCTTCATCCCTGCCACTGGGTCTTGTCCACGGTGGTCTTGAAGTCTGCCTGGGCGATGGCCGGAGCTTCTTCCTCGGCGACCTTCGCGAGATCCTCCGGCGTGGGCTCGCCGATCTCGACGATCGCGCGCGCCGGGCACTTGCTGAGCGCCACGCGGGCGCTTTCGAGCTGGTCGGGGTCGTACTTGTCGTAATCAATCCGCGCGACCTTCCCGTCCATCTTGAACAGGTCGCTCGTGCGCGAGCACGCGGTGCACCCGATGCAGCCGACCTTGCACACGGCCTTCACATCCTTGCCGAAGTCCTTGTTGGAGCACGCGACGGCCAGCATCCTGCCGCGCTTGAACGGGGTCATGGAAATGATGTTGCGCGGACACGCGCGCGCGCACGCGCCGCAGCCGACGCACTTCTCGTAATCCACCGTCGCAAGGCCGTCCACGATGTGAATCGCGTCGAAGTCGCAGGCGACCACGCAGTCGCCGAACCCGAGGCAGCCGTAGGTGCAGCCCTGCACACCGCTCACGAGGTTCGCCGCCGTGCAGGTCTTCTCGCCGCGGTATTCCGTTCGGCCGAGCCGATCCCCGTAGTGCGCACGGCAGTGGACGACAGGCCGGTACGGCCACGAGGGCTTGAGGTCCACGCCCATGATCTTCGCGATGGCTTCCGCGCAGCTTGCGCCGCCCACGGTGCACTTGTCGGGGGCGATCTTGCCCTCGGCCACCGCCTCGGCGTAGCTCATGCAACCCACGCAGCCGCAGCCGCCGCAGTTCGCGCCCGGCAGCACCCCGTTGATGGCTTCGATCCGCGGATCCACGGCGACGTGGAACACCTTGTTCGCCCAACCCAGCGACTGGCCGGCGATGACCGCCAGCACCAGCATCGTTCCGCCCGCCAGAAGCATGAGTGTCAGTTCCATGGGATATAGGTTATGGGTTCAACGTTGCAGGTTGATCGGGGGCAACCGAGTACGAGTGGTGGACGTCCACCGCCTGTGGGGTTGCGGCTTTTTCCGCGGTCGCGGGCTTCTTCGCGATCATCCGGGCGAGGTTGCCGTCCACGCCGGTCAGGCCCATGAACGCAAGCGACAGGATGCCCGCGATGATCAGCGTGATGCCGGGCCCCTGCAACGGCTTGGGCACATCGCAATGATCCAGCTCCTCGCGAATGCCGGCCATGATGACGATCGCGATCAGGAACCCGAAGCCGGCGAAGAAAGCGTAGACGAGGGCCTTGTCCAGCCCCCACGGGTCGGCCGCGTCCAGCCCGATGTGCTTCATGATCTCCAGGCACACGAACAGGATCACACAGTTGGTCGTGATGAGCGGCAGGAAGACGCCGAACGCCTTGTAGAGCGCCGGGAAGAACTTGCGGATGTACATCTCCACGAGCTGCACGGCCCAGGCAATGAGGAAGATGTAGACGATGTAGCTCAGGATGCTCAGGTCGCTGACCTTCACCGGGTCGTGCGTGAGCGCGCGGTAGAGCCACGTCGCCAGCGGCGCGCCGGGCGCCATGATGTAGTAGGTCGCGATCCAGCTCAGCACGGCGGCGATGGTGGTGACAAAGGTCACGGCGGCGCCCATGCCGAACGCCATGTCCACCTTGCGGGAAACGCCGATGAACGGACAATTCCCCACGAAGAAGTGGAACACCATGTTGTTGATCAGGGCCGTCGTGATGGCCAGAACCAGCAGGGAGGCGAGATAGTTCATGCCGCCACCGCCTTTCTCGCCTTGCGCGAGCGCGCCTCGATCCAGTTCATAACGCCCATCAGCAGCCCCAGCGTGATGAACGCGCCCGGCGGCAGGATCATGATGACCCAGTTCGACCAGATTTCGGGAGCCGCCGCGGGGATCACCCGCCAGCCGAGCCACTTCCCGAACCACGTGCCGAACCCGAGGATCTCGCGCACGCTCGCGATGCTCATCAGGCCCAGCATGAAACCCAGCGACTGCCCGACCGCGTCCATGACCGCCGCGCCCAGGCGCTGTTTCGAAGCGCAGATTTCGCACCGGGCGATGATGATGCAGTTGACGATGATCAGCGGGATGTAGGGCCCGAGCAGCTTGCTCATATCGTACATGTACGCCGCGAGAAACCGGTCCGCGATGGTCACGAACGCCGCGATCGTCAGCGTGAATACCAGGATGCGGAGGTGCGGCTTGAGCAGGCCGCGGATGAGACTGACGAGGATGTTGGAGCAGATCAGCACGAAGGCGACCGCGCCCGCCATGGTGAGCGCCCCTTCCATCGTGTTCGACACCGCGAGCGTGGGACAGATCCCGAGAATCTGACGATAGACCGGGTTCTCCGGCAGGATACCGTTGATGAACCGCTCCAGAGGTGTAGGCCCGTCGTTACTCATTCGCCACCGCGCTCCTGAACTTTTCCACCGCGCCGTTCACTATACCCACCACGCTTCTCGAGGAAATCGTCGCGCCCGTGATGCCTTGCACCTCGCTATCCGTCTTCGGCGCGGTCTTGGTGATGACCAAGGGAACGTCCGCCGGCTTGCTCTTGAACTGCGACCGCCACGCGTCGCCGGTGATGAAGTCGCCCAGGCCGGGCGTCTCGAGCTGCTTCAGCACGTAAAGCCCCGTAATCTGTTTCACGTCTTTGTCCGTGCCAACCAGGAGCTCGATCACGTCGGCGAAGCCCTGCCCGCGCGCGGGGATGACCCACCCGACGTGCTGTCCCTGCGCGTCTACCGCGCGGTACACCGTCTGGCCGCCGATCGTCTCGGCCTTGCCGTCCGCCGCACCCGGCACGAGGCTGGGAATCTGCCCGATCGTGTCGCGCAGCTTGTTGCTCTCGATCTTCGGGTTGAGCGCCGTCTGAACCGCCGCCAGCGCCACGCCGAAGCAGAGCGACAGCACGATCACGAGCCAGGCTTGTCCTATGTAGGAGTTCTTCATTTGACGCCTGCCCGCCCTCCATAGCCTTGGCGAAGGAGGGAAACTCGAAACTTGAAACTGGCCAAGACATTGCCACAGATGACAAGTTTCCAGTTTCCAGTTTCCAGTTTCATTGCCTTACTCTCTCAACTCTTCTTCTCAAGCACGACACCGCCCACGGGCGTCGGGATCGTCCATTGATTGATCAGCGGGACCACCGCGTTCATGATCAACACAGCGAACATCACGCCTTCCGGATAGCCGCTCAGCTTGCGGATCAACATCACCAACGCCCCCACGCCCAGGCCGAAAACGAACTTGCCGCGCGGCGTGAGCGGGCTCGTGACCGGATCGGTCGCGATGTAGAAAGCGCCGAAAAGCAGCGCGCCGCTGAAAAGCTCGTGCAGCACCGTCCAGCCCGCTACGGGCGCCAACCATTGCATCAGGCCGGCGATGGCCGCCACGGCGGAAACGATGCCGGCCGGGATTTCCCACGAGGCTGTCCGCCGCAGGCAAAGGTAAGCGCCGCCGAGCAGGCAGGCCAGCGCGCTCGTCTCGCCGAGGGAGCCGTTGGTCGTCCCGAGGAAAAGCGGCAGAAGGCCGGTGTTCTGGCCCAACTGCTTCAACGTCGTCAGCGGCGTCGCGCGGCTAAGCCCATCGATCGCCGCGTCCGGCACCACGTAGGCGGTCGCGCCGAGAAACGCCGGGAACGCAATCATAACAAACGCGCGACCCAGCATCGCGGGATTGAATATGTTCTGGCCGAGGCCGCCGAAAATGACCTTGCCGATGCCGATCGCCACGAAGGATCCGACGGCGCCGACGTACCACGGCGCCTTCGCGGGCAGGGAGAAGGCCAGGATCGCACCGGTCACCAGCGCCGAGCCGTCCCGGATCAGGATCGGCTTCTTCCGCATCGCGGTGAACAGCGTCTCGGCCAGCAGCGCGCTCACCATGCAGATGACCAGCTGGATGACCGTGTACAGGCGAAACTGCCACAGGGATGCCGCGAACACCGGCACCAGCGCCAGCAGCACGTCGAACATCATGCGCCGCGTCGTCAGCGACGTGCTGAACGCGTGCGGCCCCGGCGCGACATGAAGGACGGGCGCGGCCGCTTCCGCCTTGGGCGCCTGCTGTTCTTCCTTTTTGGCTTCGTCTGTCATGGTCCCGGTAAGTTTCCAGTTTCGAGCTTCAAGTTTCCCGGCCGCGTCAGCGCGGCATCTGCGCCTTCCCCTTCCGCATCAGCTGCACCAGCGGAATCGCCGCCGGGCACGTGTACGCGCAGCAGCCGCATTCGCAGCAGGCCAGCAGATGGTATTTTTTCGCCAGATCCCAGTCCTCGACCTTCGAGGCCAGCGCGAGCTTGGTCGGCACCAGATGCAGCGGACACACATCCACGCACCGCCCGCACCGCACACACGCGGTCTCGTCCACGCGCGCAAGGTCGGCGTGCGTCAGAACCGTCACACCGCTGGTTCCCTTGGTCACCGGCACCTTCAGATCGGCCACGGTGAAACCCATCATCGGCCCGCCCGCGATCACGCGCGCGGCATCGGGTGTGAGCCCGCCGCAGAAATCGATGAGTTCCTGGTACGAGATGCCGACCGGCACCAGCACGTTCTTCGGCCTCGCGATGCCCGCGCCCGTCACGGTCACCACGCGATGGGTCAGCGCCTTGCCGCGCACGACCGCGCGGGCCAGCGCGGCCGCGGTGGCGACGTTGATCACGACCACGCCGACATCGAGCGGCAGACCGCCCGTCGGCACTTCGCGCTTCAGCACGGCCGGAATGACCTGGCGCTCGCCGCCCATCGGATACTTCGTATGAACCACGGCGATCTTCACCGCCGTTCCCTCGGCCGCCTTGCGCATCGCGTCGGCCGCGGCCGGCTTGTTGTCCTCGATCGCCACGACGATCTGTTTCGCGCCCGCCGCCTGCGCGGCCAGCAGCGCGCCGGTCACCACCGGGCCCGGAAACTCCAGCATCAGCCGGTAGTCGGAAGTGAGATACGGCTCGCACTCGCATCCGTTCACGAGAAGCGTGTCCACCGGACGCTTCTCGTTGCGCACCAGCTTGACGTGCGTGGGGAACGCCGCGCCGCCGAGGCCGACCAGGCCCGCGTCGCGTGCGGCCGTTGCGATCTGGTCGGGCGCGAACCGCTCCAAACCGCTCGTCGGCCAGTTGCCGCCCAACACCTCGCTCTTCAACGCATCGCCCGCCAACTGATCCGGCCCTGCCTTGATGGGAATCGTTTTGACATGCCGCCCGTTGGGGAGCGTGGTCACGGACGGCATCAGCACCGAACCGTTGATCGAGGCATGCACGGGTGCGGAAATGAACCCGGTCGCGTCGCCGATCTTGTCGCCCAGTTTGACCTCGTCCTTAACCTTAACAACAGGCTCGCAGGGCGCGCCCGTGTGCTGCAGGAGAGGAATGACCACCTGCGCGGGCGGAGGCATGACTTCGATCGCCGCGTCCTGTGCAAGCGTCTTCCGCTCGGGCGGATGTACGCCGCGCGCGAAATCGCCCGTTCCCGGCAAACCTGTTAAAACAGCCGTCATCTCAAGAAGCTTTCCCATGCCGGCGGAGCCATGCCGATATGCCCTTGGCCACCAGCACACCCGCCGCAAGTCCAATCAGCGCACCGGCGACCTGCCGGTCCGCGTTCTGCCCGGCCAGGTAAGCCCCAGCCGCCGCCAGCGCCAACGGCAGCAGGAATACCGCCGTGGAGCCCAGGACCATGCGCCAACCCCGCACCGCGGGGTCGCCTGCCAGAGCCTGCCCATCCTTCGCGATTTCGCATTGTTCGCAATGGCCCGAGCACTCGCTCGGCAAACCATGGAAGGCAGGACTCATTGGACCGCATATGTCTACCGATTGCACGACCAGTTACAAGAAAAAAAGAGGGAGGCACTCGTGCGGAGCACCCCCCCTTTTTTGAGCGTCAAGGGTCCAGCGTCGAGTTCTCTATCCTATATCCCCGTTCAACCCCACCACCACGTCTTCCACAACGAGATCCGACCTGCCCGATCGCACCGCGGCCTCGTGGACCATCGCCGAAAGCCCGCCGCAGCACGGCACGTCCATGCGCACCGTAATCACACGCGGAATGCTCGGTTCGGACAGGATCGCCGCCAGCTTCTCGACGTAGCCCTCCGTGCGATCCAGCTTGGGGCAGCCTACCACGACCGCCCGGCCGCGGATGAACCGCCAGTGCACGTCGGCCGACGCAATCGGCGCGCACGTGCTGAGCACGACGAGCTCCCGGTCCTTAAAGAAGGGAGCGTCCGGCCGCACCAAGTGGATCTGGATCGGCCACTGGTTCAACTCCGACGGGATCGCCTGTTTCGGCCCCGCACCGCCCACCGGTTGCGCCGCCGCGGCGGGCTTCTGCGTGCTGAACCGCATCGCCGACCCCGGACACCCACCGCCGCCGTGACCGCGACCCATCATCATCTTCGCTTTCTCCTTCATCTCGTGAGCCTTCGCCGCTTCGTCGAACTTCCGTACGGCTTCTGCCCCGCCGGTCTTCGCGACAAACTCGCGGGTCGCCGCGGCGTCATACTCGGGCACATCCATCTCCACGATCGTCAGCGCGCCCGTCGGGCACTCGCCGATGCAGTCGCCGAACCCGTCGCAGTACTGTTCTTTCACCAGCTTCGCCTTGCCGTCCACGATCTGAAGAGCGCCTTCCGCGCACGCGGTCACGCATTGGCCGCAGCCGTTGCAGAGCTCCTCGTCAATCCGGATGATCTTCCGTTTCATGATCAACTCCATGGTTGATGGTTCTATGGCCAATGGTTCATGGAAACATCTCCGCCCAACCATCAACCATTCCCCATTACCCATTTCCTCCCAGACAGGCCGCAAGGTCCTTCTCCACGGTCGTGAGGGGCATGATGTTGAACTTCTCGACCAGCACCTTCGCCAGTTCCGGCGTCAGGAACGCGGGCAGGCTCGGCCCAAGCCGGATGTTCCGGATGCCAAGGTAGAGGAGCGAAAGCAGGATGCAGACCGCTTTCTGCTCGTACCACGACAGGATCAGCGACAGCGGCAGGTCGTTCACGCCGCAGTTGAACGCCTTGGCCAGCGCGCCGGCGACCTGGATCGCTGTGTACGCGTCGTTGCACTGCCCGCAATCCATCAGCCGCGGCAAGCCGGCCACCTCGCCGAAGTCGAGCTTGTTGAACCGGTACTTGCCGCACGCCAGCGTAAGGATGACGCAATTGTCCGGGACCGCCTCCGCGAACTTCGTGTAGTAGTCGCGGCCCGGTTTCGCGCCGTCGCATCCGCCGATCAGGAAGAAGTGCTTTATCTTCCCGGTCTTCACCGCCTCGACCACCGTGCCCGCGTGGCTGAGCACCGCGTTGTGCCCGAAGCCGGTCAGGATCGACTTCTCCGGCTCATCCGCCTTGAAGCCTCCCGCCGCCAGCGCCGCTTCGATCACCGGCGTGAAGTCGCCGTCGGCGATGTGCGTCACGCCCGGCCACGCGACGAGTCCGCTGGTGAAGATGCGCGCCTTGTAGCTTTCCTTCGGCTTCTGGATGCAGTTGGTCGTCATCAGGACCGCGCCGGGAAAGTCGTCGAACTCCGAGCGCTGGTCCTGCCAGGCGCCGCCGTAGTTGCCGACGAGGTGCTTGAACTTCTTGAGCGCCGGATAGCCGTGCGCGGGGAGCATCTCGCCGTGCGTATAGATGTTGATCCCCTTGCCCTCGGTTTGCCGCAGCAGGAGCTCCAGATCTTTCAGATCGTGACCGGACACCAGGATCGCCTTGCCTTTGACCGGCGTGATGCGGACCTTCGTCGGCACGGGGTGCCCGTAGGAGCCCGTGTTCGCCGCGTCGAGCAGGCCCATGACCTTCAGGTTCACCTCGCCGCACTTCAGGTTCATGGCGAGCAGCCCGTCGACCTTCGGGGCCGGGTTCGTCAAGCTGTCGAGCGCCTCGTGGAAGAACGCGAAGACCTCGGGATCCTCGACCCCGAGAATCAGCGCGTGGTCCGCGTAAGCCGCCGTGCCCTTGAGCCCGTAGGCCAGCATTTCCTGCAGCCCCGTCACGTCCGGGCCGAGCGCCGTGATCCGCTGTTCGATGCCCACCTGCTCGCCCTGGCGGATCAGGTCGTCGAGCGTCGCGGCCGGGACCCAGTCGGCGGGCGCGCTCAGCCGCTCCGGCGTCTGCCCCGCTTTCCGACAGGCGTCCTCGTAAAGCTTCTTCGCCGCGTCGCGGACCTCCGCGGCGCGCTGCAGGAGCCCCTGCAGCCGCTTCGGGTCGAAGTTGACGTTCGTGACCGTGGTGAACAGCGCCTCGACCACGAACACATCCACCGCGCGGTCCGCCGCGCCCAGCGGCCGCGCGCGGTGCGCGTACATCGCGATCCCCTTGGCCGCGTGCACCAGCAGATCCTGCAGGGCCGCCGTGTCGGGATCCTTGCCGCAGACCCCGAACGCCGTGCAACCCGTTCCCTTCGCCGTTTGTTCGCATTGATAGCAGAGCATGTTCTTCGTCCCCTGTTTGTTGTGTGTGTTTCAGTCCTGTTTCCGCTTCATTCAACCTGTGCCACGTTACCTCATGGCTGCCGGGGAATACTTGATTTACGTCAAGAAACGGGCAAATTGTCCGCGGCATCAATGAACGCGATTCACCTGCTCAGCCACGCCAGTTTCTTCGTGGGTCTGTCGCCCGGCCACCGCAAGGCGATCGCCGGTGTCTGCGCCGTTCGCGAGTTGAAGAAGCGCGCCGTGCTGTTCCGCGAGGGCGAGACGGGCTCCGCCTTCTACCTGCTCGCCCGGGGACAGATCCAGTTGCACAAGCTCTCGCCCGACGGGCGCGAGATCGTCATCAAGGTCGTGCGCCCCGGCGAGACGTTCGCCGAGGTCGTCCTCTTCGAGGAGCCGCGCTATCCCGTCGCCGCCGTCGCGCTGACCGACGCGATCGTCCTCGCGATCCTGAAGCGCGACCTCCACCGCCTGCTCGACGACGCGGGGTTCCGGAACGATTTCATCGCGATGCTGATGCGCAAGCAGCGCTACCTCACCGACCAAATCCGGAACCTCTCCACCGCGGACGTCGAGGAACGGTTCTTCCGCTTCCTGCGCGACCAGTATGGCGCGAAGGACGAGATAGAGGTCGCGATTTCGAAGAAGCAGATCGCCGCGGCGATCGGCGTCACGCCGGAGACCTTCTCGCGGCTCATCCGCAAGCTCACGCAGGAGAAGAAGTTGGCCTGGACCGGCAAGAGGCTGCGCCTCAAACCCGCGCGCGCGTGAGTTTTTCCAATCATTGGAAAAACGGCCGCGGATTTTTCCAATGTCTGGAAAAGTGGCGCGGGGCTCCGTCCCGCGCATGCATCACGGCTCGACCGACTCCTGCGCAGGCTCCGCCTGCTCGATCGCCGGCGGCGGGGGCGGCGGCGCGGACTTCTTCTTCGTCAGGTCCAGCCACCCGATCGTGTTCAGAAACGCGATAAGGACGGCGACGGGGCTGATGAAGCGGATGAAGATTCCCCAGAGCGACGCGAGCGTGATCACGTGGCGCGGATCGTTGTGGCCGGGATCGTCCTTGAGGCCCGCGAGCAGTGAGATGAGGTGAACGTCCGCGAAGTTGTGCGAGCCCTGCCGGATTTCGTCCACCGCGCGCTTCGTCCCCCAGATCCAGCCGACGAACAACGAGATGAACAGGCCGCCCAGCGGCAGCATCCAGTTGGAGGCGAGGTTGTCCATCACGTCGAAGAAGCTTCCCTTCACCGAGCCGAACGTGGCCACCAGCACGTCGTGCAGGCGCGGCAGCCGCTCCCATCCCGTCACACTGATCGCGCAGAGCGACCCGAGCAGAAAGATCACGATGCCGAAGACGACCGTCGCGCGGTGGCGCGTCCACTTCCGCTCGTCCACGAAGTAGGCCGTCACCACTTCCAGCAGGCTGATGCCGGATGTCAGCGCGGCCACGAGGAGGAGGATGAAGAAGATCGTCGCCCAGAACGCGCCGAACGGGATGTGCGCGAAAACCGTCGGCAACACCTGGAAGACAAGCCCCGGCCCCACGGCCGGGTTGAAACCCTTCGCGAACACCGCCGGGAACATCGCGAGGCCGGCCATCAGCGCGACCAGCGTGTCGAGCACGACGATCGAGAGCGTGGACAGGAACAGGTTCTGGTTCTTCCCGACGTAGCTGCCGTAGGTCATGATCGCGCCCATGCCGAGGCTGAGCGAAAAGAACGCGTGGCCCAGCGCGATCAGGATCGAGTTCGTCGTCAGCTTGCTGAAGTCGGGGCTCAGGTAGAATTGCACGCCCGCCATCGCGCCGGGCAACGTCAGGCCGCGCACGATCAGAACGACCAATATGCCGAAGAGGACGGGCATCAGGATCTTCGACCAACGTTCGATGCCGGCGCGGACGCCGCGATAAACGATGAGGATGCACAGCAGCATGAAGACCGCGTGACACCCGATCGCCCACCACGGGTCCACGATGAACGCGCCGAACGCGGCCTCGGCCGTGGGTATGTCGGTGAAGTTGAGTTGTCCGGCCATCGCTTTCCATGTGTAGCCGACGGTCCAACCGGCCACGACGCTGTAGAACGAGAGGATGCAGAAGCCGGCGACGACGCCCAGGCCACCGACGAGCACCCAGCCGTACTTGAACACGGCGAGGCCGAGTCCCAGCGTGGCAACGCCCCAACCCCATTCGCGGAACGCGAGGAGAACAAGGCCCAGCGTCACCATGCAGAGTCCGATGAGGTGCGCCAGACGCGAGACCGGGGGATTGAGCATCCGAAACGCGCCGACCGGATTGCGCTGCGTGTGCCGCCCCAGCGTGATCTCGCACAGCATCACGGGCACGCCGATGACGGTAATGCAGAGCAGGTACACGAGCACGAACGCGCCGCCGCCGTTCTCGCCGGTGATATAGGGAAACTTCCAGATATTGCCGAGGCCGATGGCGGATCCCGCCGCGGCGAGAATGAAGCCGAGCCCCCCGCTCCAGTGTTCCCGGGCCGATGATTCGTTAGCCATGCAGCACCTCTCCTGCTGATTGGGAGTCCTTTGTCATTTGTCCGCGCCCCGTTGTCAACCTTCAAACGAAACCCGCCCCACGCTTTTGACCTGTCGGCGGGGGACAGGTGTTGTAGAGTAGCCACAGGATGAACCGTACCGCGCCGACATCGCACGAGATCACCGAGGTGACGTTGCTCGGGGTGCGCTACAGCCGCGTCGAAACCGCCGACGGCAGCGATCTGTATCTCACCCGGTACGGACTCCCTTTCGCCGAACACCTGAAGCCCGAGAACTGGTTTGAGAAGGATTGGTTCGAGCAGAACCGCGAGAAGCTCGAGGGCACCAGCACGGTGTACCGGGTGAAGACCCGCGAGATCGGGGGCGTCTGCAAAGATCTCGTCGTGAAGTGGTGCCGCGTCGGGGAAACCGTGCCGTTCGACACCTTCACGTTCAGCAAATTCGTCGAGGCCGAATTCAACAGCCCGTACGAGGAGTTCTCCCTCGTCATGGAAATGCGCGATCGGTCCGGCGCGCACCCGATCCGGACTCACCGGCCGCTGGCGATCTACGTGCCGGCGCAGAAACTGAAACTCTGGCAGACCGGCCGCTCGCTCACGAAGATCGAGCGCAAGAAGGCGAAATTCCGCGACGTCGAACTCGACATCTACCGCCAGTACATCCTGATCTACGAATGGGTCAAGGGCATCTCCTGCGTGGACGCGTTCATGCAAATGCGCCCCGACCTGGAGAGCCGGCGGCAGTCCATGCTGGAGCTGACCACGCGGGGCACCGAGGAACTCGCGCGCGCCGGGTTCCGGGTGCTCGACATGAAGCCGGAACATTTCATCGTCCGCCCGCAGGAGGACGGCACCCTCCTGAAGGAGCACAACGGCGAAATCGCTTATGCGCTGGTGGACTTCGAGCTCCTCGAGCGAACGCCCGAGCGGGAAAAAGAAGTCGCCGCCGTCCGCCGCGCGGCCTATCTCAAGCACCAGAAAGACCGGTTCGTGTCTCCGCCCGACATCGTCTACCCCGAACACCTGCGCCCCACGCGCGTGCTCGGGGTGGATTACGTATACGGCCACTCGGAGAGCACCCAGGGCTGGCTCTGGGTGGTGGGCCGCGACCCCGAGCTTTTCGACTACTTTCTGCCGGAGCGCTGGCGACGAACGCCCAGGACCAAGCTCTCCGCCACGAACGAAACGTACCATACGCAGACGAAGGACAATATTCACCTGGTGTGGAAGGTGTCGCGGGTGGGCGAACAGCCCGACGTGGACGCCGCCGATCCCGCGGGAAAACGCATCCTCGAACACGGTTACAACAGCCCGTTCGAGGAAGTGGCCTTTGCGCTCGAACTCGCGGCGCGCGGCGTTCCCGCCATCTATCCCCGCGCCATCTACATGACGGGACAGGAAGCCGCCCCCACGGCGTACCACTACGACAGCAGCCGGTACGAGTCACACGAGGAGCTGAAAACCCCCGAAGGAGATCCCATCCTCCTGCCGGAACACAACTACATCATCGTGTGGGGATACTGGAATGGGCTCGACGAACTCCTGGCCACCCGGGACCAGTTCTACTGCCGCGGCGTCAACCTCGCGCAAGCCCGGCAGGACGGCCTGATCCGCCCGGGCGAATTCGACCTCCTCATGCATCGGGCCGGGAAGGAACTGGCGGCCGGCGGGTTCGAGGATCTCAACCTCATACCCTCGCACGCGATGCTGTCCGTGGACATGCAGGGGAAACTCATCCGCAACGACGACGGCAGCCTGCCCCTGAGATTCTGCAACATGAGCCTGCTCAGGCGCAGGTAGCGCCGGCGGGCAGGACTCCGTCGAGACATTACTTCACCGCGGCCAGGTACAACTCTTCGACCTTCTTCCAGTTGACCAGGTTCCACCACGTCTTGATGAAGTCGGCGCGGCGGTTCTGGAACTTGAGGTAATACGCGTGCTCCCACACGTCCACTACGAGGATCGGAGTGCCAGGGCACTTCGCGATGCCTTTCATGATCGGACTGTCGTGACCGGGCGTGGAGCAGCAGCCGCAAAGCTGCCCGTCTTCGCCGACGCACAACCAGCCCCAACCGGAGCCGAATTGCGCGGCGGCCGTCGCGGAGAACTTCTCCTGGAACGCCTCGAAGCTGCCGAACTTCTTCGCGATGGCTTCCGCCAGCGCGCCCGACGGTTTGCCGCCGCCCTTGCCCGAGAGCAGGTCCCAGTACAGATCGTGATTCAGCGTTCCGCCCCCGTTGTTCCGCACGGCGGTCCGGATGTCCTCGGGCACTGACTGCAGATCCGTGACCAGTTGTTCGATGGTTCTCGACTGCAGCGCGGGATACTTCTCCAACGCCTTGTTGAGGTTCGCGACATACGCCGCGTGGTGCTTGTCGTGATGGATCTCCACCGTCTTCGCATCCATGTGCGGTTCCAGCGCGGCGTACGCATACGGCAAAGGCTTGAGCGAATAGGCCATGAGTGTCTCCTCCGTTGTTGACGGTTCTCTTTTGCCCTATTCGGAAAACATTGTCACGGGCGATCTCCTGCGGCAAACTCGCAGGTAAAGCGCTAAACGCAATGAGCGGATGGATCAAAGGGGCTTTCTGGGGCGCGTTGTTGCTGACGGTGTTGTGGCTTCTCGCGCCGCAACACGCCACGCGGCGGGAATCGGACGGCGCGGTCGAGATCACCTTCATGGGACCTGCCGGACCGATCCAAGGCGCGATGGAAGACGCGATCCGCGAATTCGAGCGCCTCAGCGAGGAGCAGCACCGGCTCGATGCCTCGTATCCCATCTACCGCGTGATCTCCGGCCAGAACGCTTCGCGCAATCAAACGGAAGACCCCACTCGATTCCTCGTCAGCCTCGCCGGCGGCATGCCGCCCGATGTCGTCTTCTTCGACCGGTTCGCCATCAGCGAGTGGGCCGCGCGCGGCGCCTTCACGAAGCTCGACGGCTACGTCGCCCGCGACCTCGAAGCATGGGCCGGCTGGCTTGCCAGGCGGACGAACGCGCTCCCTCCATGGCCGGGCGCGATGGACGAACCCCCGCGCGCGCGCGGCGCGATCCCGCTCTCGGCCGTCAAGCCCGTGCGCGAAGAGGACTACTACGCGTCCTGCTGGGAGGAGGCCGTCTACCGCGACCCGCTCACCGGCGAATCGGGCCTGTACGGCATCCCCAACAACGCCGACAACCGGGTGCTGCTGTACAACAAGGACATGCTGATCCGCCACGGCTTCGTGGACGAGCAGGGCGAAGCCCGCCCGCCGCGCACCTGGGAGGAACTCGAAGAGATGGCCGTCCGCATGACCGAGCGCGACGAGCGCGGGCGCATCCGGACCATCGGTTTCATCCCCAACTACGGGAACTCCTGGCTGTATCTCTACGGCTGGCAGGCGGGCGGCGAGTTCATGAGCGGAGACGGACAGCGCTGCACGCTCGGCGATTCCAACATCGTGTACGCGCTCGACTTCATGACGCGCATCTACGAGAAGCTCGGCGGCGCAAAGGAAGTGTACGGCTTCCAGACCACCTTCCAGGGCGGCGAACTCGATCCGTTCATCATGGGCAAGGTCGCGATGAAGATCGACGGGGTCTGGATCATGTCCGCCCTCGCCTTCTACGGCCGCGACGTGAACCTCGGCGCCGCGCCGGCGCCCATGCCCGCGCGCGAGCTCGCCAAGGGCCGCCGCCCGATCTCCTGGGTCGGCGGCTGGGCCTACGCCATTCCATCCACGTCGCAACAGAAAGACGGCGCGTGGGAGCTGATCCGCTTTCTCTCCAGCCGCCGCGCGCTCGAAATCATGATGGCCTCGGAGCATTTCACCTACCTCAGCCAGGGCCGCCCGTTCATCCCGCGCCAGTACCCGAACCGCGAACAGAACGAATGGGTGTACGAGCACTTCATCCTCAACAACCCGGGCCTGGAGCCGAAGTTCAAGCAGGCGATGCGCGTGTTCAACGACCTGCTGGAGGATTCCCGGTACCGGCCCGTGACCCCCGTGGGCCAGAAGCTCTGGAACGCGCAGATCTGGGCAATGGAGGACGCCATCTTCGGCAAGAAGACCGCCGCCGACGCGCTCGCGTACTACACGGCCATCGTGCAACGCGACCTCGACACCCTGCTGACGCCTCCCCGGGGGATCGCGATCACGAGCTGGGGCTGGTTCTTCTGGCTGTACGGCCTGCTGGTGGCGGTCGTGATCGCGGCGGTGTACCGCCGCGACAC